>JACPSX010000039.1 GCA_016193065.1 Candidatus Tectimicrobiota bacterium
CGGCGACAAGGCCCTCTTCAACCTAGCCCTGGTTTATGAAAAAACAGGCAAAAAGCAGGAAGCCATTCGAGCCTGGAAAAACTACCTGACCCTGGTCCTGGAAGGAGAAAACGCTCAGATGGCCAAAGAGCACATCGCGGTATTGGAAAGGGAGAAAGCCCCCTGAGCATTGAGGGGACAAAGGCCCTGCCTCTCCACCTCCGGGTGGCCCCACCGGACCCGCCTTGGGACCCGATCGGAGAGGCCCGGGATTCTCGCCTCCAGGGCAAGATAGAGGGGGCAGTTCTCAGAGTCGAGGCAAGGGGAAATAATCACTCTCGCTGGTCTTCAGCTCACAGGTCATCGTCGAAATCGCTCGAATCTTCTTCCCGAGAGTGTCCAGAGAGGCCTTCTTCGCCGCCGTGAGACTCTCCTTCCATCATCTCGTCCACCATGGCATCAAAATCTTCGCCGCCTTCCTCTCCCAGGGCACTCCCCATCTTTCTGGCCCAGCGGGCCAGATCCCGGGGATTCTCGGGGTCCCCGATCTTCGTCGGGTCCGCCAACTCCTCCATAATCGCCTCTTCGGAACGGACCCGGGCGATCCGGGAGATGAGTTTTCTGTAGTTCGTCCCTCCACACCTCGGGCAAGAAGCGGCGACTTCATGGGCCGATACACCGACCAGGAGGGAAAACTTCCTGCGGCAATCGTGACAGAGGTACTCAAAGATGGGCATGCGGTTTCATTCCCCTGCTAAACAACAAGCCCGGGAGCGCCGGGGCCTGATTTAATAGACGACAGTTGATAGAACTCGGCGATCTTTTCCACGATATAACTCTGTGCTTCGGCGCTCAACTCCGGATAGATGGGCAAGGCCAGCGTCTCCCGGGCGGCCCGGGCCGCCTCCGGGCAATCCTCCTCCCGGTACCCCAAGTTACTGAAACAGGGCTGAGCATGCAAGGGCACAGGGTAGTAGATCATCGTGTCGACTCCCGAATCTTTCAGGAACCGCTGCAGCTCATCCCGGCGCGGCATTCGGACAACGTACTGATGGAAGGTGTGGTCCCGCTTCGTCTTGGTGGTGGGAATGCGGATCGTCCCGAGCATACCGCGGCGGCGAATCTCCTGCTCATAAATCCTCGACTTTTCCACACGCCCGGCAATCCACCGGAGAACATGAGGGAGTTTCACCCGCAAGACGGCCGCCTGCAAAGCATCAAGGCGGAAGTTTCCCCCGATCAGGGAGTGGTAGTATTTCGGTTTGGAGCCGTGGGTGCGTAGAATTTCCACTCTTTCAGCCAGCGTCCGATCATTGGTCACCACCATGCCCCCATCCCCGAACCCTCCCAGGGTCTTGCTGGGAAAGAACGAGAAGCACCCCAGGTCCCCCATGGTCCCGGCTCTCCGGGTTGAGCCAGCCAGGTTGTACTGGGCTCCAATGGCCTGAGCCGCATCCTCCACCACCCAGAGCTTGTGCCGATGGGCCAGCTCCAGGACGGCATCCATGTCAGCACACTGGCCAAAGAGATGTACGGGGATAATCCCGCGGGTCCGGGGGCCGATCCAGGACTCGACCTTGCGCACGTCTAGATTGAGAGTGTCGGGCTCCACGTCCACGAAAACGGGTCTTGCCCCGAGCCGGCTGATTACTCCCGCCGTGGCAAAGAAGCTGTAGCTCGTCGTGATCACCTCGTCTCCAGGGCCGACTCCCAGGGCCATCAGGGAGACCAGTAAGGCGTCGGTTCCGGAGGACACTCCCACCGCATGCTTCGCCTCGCAAAATGCCGCGACTTCTTTCTCGAGAGCCTCCACCGGTTTCCCCAGGATGAACTGCTGGCTATCGCACAAACCGTCCATGGCAGCCCGCACTTCCTCCCGAATCGCGGCATACTGGCCCTGCAAATCGAGAAAGGGTATCTTCACTTTTTTACCCTTGCTGACGGGATGGGCTCCACCTTCTCTCCCTTCATCCGGTAGCGCTCGCCGCAAGCGGAGCAGGAGAGTACGGTGCCGGCGGGCGAAGGTTTCTTGGTCTTTCCCTTGGCCCTGGGCTCCGAGTTCCCGGCCATCTTGACCCCGCACTGGCACATCCACCCCTGGATTCTACCCGGATTCCCCAGCACCAGGGCGTAATCGGGCACATCCTTAGTCACCACGGCCCCGGCACCGATGAAGGCGGACTTCCCCACCGTATGCCCGCACACGATCGTCGCATTGGCGCCAATCGTGGCGCCCCGGCGCACCAGGGTTTTCCGGTACTCGTCCTTCCGCGAGACGTGGCTGCGCGGGTTGATCACATTGGTAAACACCATGGAAGGCCCGCAAAAGACGTCATCCTCCAGGGTCACTTCTTCGAAAACCGACACATCGTTCTGGATTTTGACGTTGTTGCCAACCACCACGTTCTTACCGATGAAAACGTTCTGTCCGATGGAGCAATTGCGTCCGATCTTTGCTCCACTCATGACATGAGAGAAATGCCAGATGCGCGTCCCTTCTCCGATCTCGCAGGGCTCGTCGATGACCGCTGTGGGGTGAGCAAAATAGGGTTGCTCGGGGGCTTTCTCCAGCGCAACGATCTGGTTCTTCCCCTCCAGAGAAGATTGGGCCGCAGCCAGAACTTCCAAAACCTGCAGGCCGCTTTCTCCGTCGGTGAGAGGGCGACTCCGAGTCTCTACACAGCCCAGAAAATGCTCGCATTCGGCCCGCAGGGGCTCGGCTTCTTCGACAGGGACAATCTGAGCATCCTCCCGGCGGGGCACCGGGATCCGATCCACCCACTCGATCTTGTGGTTAAAAAGGAGGAGTTTCTCTCTGGGGGCCACGTCGTCGAAGACGGCCATCTGGCGGTCCCCGACGAGGACCAGCTTTTGCTCCTTGTAGGGGTGAAGCCAGCTTACGAAGATGTGAGCCCGCACTCCGCTCTTGAAGCTCATGGTAGTGACGGTCACGTCGGCAATGTCCCGATGCAGGTAGTTGCCCCCGTTGGCAGACACCGCCACCGGAACCTCTCCCAGCAGGTACAGGATGACGGCAATGTCGTGAGGGGCAAAGCTCCACAGGATGTTTTCCTCGTTTCGGAAGCGTCCCAGGTTGAGCCGGTTGGAGTAGACGTACTGGATCTTCCCCAGATCCCCCCGGGACACCATTTCCTTGAGCTTGAGGACCGCTGGGTGGTACCGCAAGACATGCCCCACCATGAGGATCAGACCCTTTTCTTTGGCCAGGTCGACGAGCGCTCTCCCTTCCGCCACCTTGAGGGAGAGGGGCTTCTCGACAAAGACGTCCTTGCCGGCGACCAGGGCCTGGCGGGCCATCTCGTAGTGCTGCTCGGCCCGAGTAGCGATGGCAACGGCCGGAATTGCGGGGTCAGCCAGAATTTCCTGGTAACCGGCCACCAGCCGCACTCCGGGTGCCACATTCTCGAAGGATTTCAGCCGTTGCGGGTCGCTCTCGCAGACCGCACTGAGCTTCCCCAGGGCGGCAAAGTTCCGAACCAAGTTTTTTCCCCAGTACCCGGCTCCTACGACTGCCACACCCATACACTCTGCTCCCCAGCGCTCAACAACCAGCTTCGGTCTTCCATCTGACACCGAATTGCCCGAAGCCTGCATCTTCATGGGTCCCCCGCCTCCCGCCATCGGGGCTGCTGCCAATTATCGGCAAAATGACGCAGGAATCAAGACGCTTATCAGGCGCGAATCGAGAAACTTCGGAGCCAGTCATCGTTCTCCCAGACAAGATATTTCATCCCGGCCGAACGGGTTTTGGTTTGGTGTCCGCCGGAACCGCTCTCAGCGTCCTCCACTTCTGCTCCCAGGTCCAGGCGCTCGCAATGATGGTCTCCAAATCCGGGATGGCCGGCTCCCACCCCAGGACCCGGCGGGCCTTGGTGCTATCGCTAATGAGAACCGGGGGATCTCCCGGGCGGCGCCCCGCGCTGGCCAGCCGAATTTTTTCCCCTCGGACCCTCTCGGCCACCTGAATGACTTGACGGACCGAAAAGCCGTTGCCGTTTCCCAGGTTAAACACGCCACTTTCCCCGCCCTTCTCCAGATAATCCAGGGCCAGCATGTGCGCCGCTGCCACGTCGCTCACGTGAACGTAGTCCCGAATGCAGGTCCCATCCGCAGTGGGGTAATCGCTGCCAAAGACTCTCAGAGCCTCACCCTCCCGCATTCCGGCCCGCAAGGCCAGCGGAATCAGGTGAGTCTCCGGATCATGGAGTTCGCCTGTTTCTCCTTCCGGGTCAGCTCCGGAAGCATTGAAGTAACGAAGACAGACGGCGCGAAATCCGTAGGCCCGGCAGTAATCCTCCAGAATCTCCTCCACCATCTGCTTGCTTTTGCCGTACGGAGACAGGGGGTTTTTGGGGTGATCTTCTTTGAGAGGGAGGGAGAGAGGAGTCCCGTAGACTGCGCAGCTGGAAGAAAAGATGAAAAGCTTCACCCCGGAGGCTCTCATGGCTTCCAGGAGCACCAGGGACTTGCCCACATTGTTCAGGTAGTAACGCCCCGGATCCCCCATGGATTCCCCCACATAGGCGTGGGCGGCAAAATGCATGACAGCAGAGATCGGGTAGCGGGCAAACAGAGTTTTCACCCGCAGATCGTCTCCCACATCCCCCTTCTCAAAAGTCCCCCAACGAGCCAGTTCCACATGCCCCGTACTCAGGTTATCCAGGATGATCGGGTGAAACCCTGCCCTGGCGAGGGCCTTAGCCGCATGGGAACCCACATATCCGGATCCTCCCGTAACCAGGATGAAGCGATCCTTTCGGGCAGAAGGGGCAGGGACATCTCTCCTTGCCCCTCTCATCCGTCTCCTCCTCACTTTGCCCGTTCTCCCAGTAGGTTCCATTAAGCCTCCTCCCCTCAGCGGAGGATCTTTTTCATTTCCGGCAATGCAGGCCCAAGTCAATCCAATAGAGGAGCAACCCCACCGGGCTCCTCTACCCTTCTCGACTGTGGTAAGCGCGTCACTCTTTTAAGCCTGCCAGATGGAAAGTCTGATTCAAGGTGATCAGGGAGGTCTGGCCGTTGGCAAACTCGATAATGTTGAGAGCCGCCTCGTCTTGACGGATGATTCGGTAGAGATTCAAGTCCATCTGCAGAAGCCTGCACAGGGTCACCCGGTTGACCAGATTGTGGCTGACCACAACCACGCTCCCTTGCGGATGTTTCCCCACGATTTCCTCTATGGACCTCCAGGCCCGCTCCTGTAAAGACGCCAGGGATTCTCCGTCCGGGATCAGCACGCCGGCCGGAGCCTTCTTCCATTGCTCGATAAATGCCGGGTGGCGAGTGACAATTTCCTGATAAGTGAGCCCCTCCAGACGACCCTGATCCAGTTCCATGAGTCCGGGGCGTGTCTGCACGGGGATTCCGCGGGACGCCGCAATGCCTTCGGCCATGTAGAGGGCTCGACCCAGAGGAGAGGAATAGACGGCTTCGAGCGGCTCACCTTGCAGATGAAGCGCCACCCGCTGGCTTTGCTCTTCTCCGACCTTGGTCAGCTCCACGTCCGTGACGCCCTGCACGCGGCCTTCCCGGTTCCATCGCGTCTGGCCATGACGCAATAAAATTAAACGCATCGGCCCTCCTCCGATTCATTGCGGACGATTATACCCAAGAGTCACGTAGCGGCGCAACGCTCTTCGCTACCCACAGTTCTTGTCCGCGGAAGCGTGAGGGAGTACGAGAGTCTCATGCAAGGGGCAGTCCCCACAGGTGATTCAAGCATCTGCAAGCGGAGACCGGGGTGCCCCTTGGGGCTCCAGTAAACTTTTGCGCGGGAGGGCGATTAGGGTCTCTTGCTTTTCGCATGCGAGAAGATTCAAGTCTTCCACGAGCGACGCCTGCAAAACTTTAAGTCGCCCTGCGGGGCACACCCGGTCTCCCGGTCCATCTCCCCTTGCCACAATCAACCGATCAACCGCCACCCTCCTTCTCCGAGGGGGCCGCCCCCGTAGGCGATCTAAGGGGTTGCGAGGAAGAGGACCCTCGATTCCGCCAACACAACTCGCGTCGTAAGCCCTTCGTGAGCCAAGGGGGCACCCCCTCGGAACTTGTCCTTGGGCCGATACCTCACGCGAAGCGGGGCAAATCAAAGAACGGCCGCAAGGAGATGGCCCTTCCCATGCGGGTTTGAATGTAGCGCTCCAGGACCTCAAGGCAACTCTGCACGGCGGCAGACGGCCCGGGCAACCCCACAGGCGATCCTGGTTCCGCCCGCAGACCGCAACGCAGGGCGGCCAGCACTGGGGGAGAGATTTCCAACCGATCCGGTGCCAGGGGTGCGCATCCTGAACAGAGGATCCCCCCCAGCAACGGGCTAAAGGAGGGGGCATCCCCCGGAAGAGTCTTACTGCAATGCACACACTGCCCGAGCTGGGGTTCGTAACCGGTGAGGGCCAGCAGGTTGAGCACAAAGGGCACCAGCAGAGCGATTCCGTCAACCTCCCCTTCCAGAGCCCGCAGACTGCGTGCCAGCAGCCCATACAGGAGGGGTGTGGCTTCCCCTTCCCGGGTGAAGCGATCCATAAGCTCAGACATTTTCAAGGCCGGGCCGAGCCGAGAGAGGTCCTCTCGCAGCGCCTGGAAGGAATGAATGAGATCGACGTGGTTTACCCGAGCCAGGGTCTTCCCCTCTCTAAGGAAGTACACCAGATCCACCTCCGAGAGAGGTTCCAGACGGCCCGCAAACGGGCTTGCTAATTTGCGGGCCCGGCGGGATACACCGCTCACCTTCCCGTAACGGGCACTCAAAAAGACCGTGATCCGGTCTGTCTCCCCCAGGTTGTAGTTGCGCAGGACAATAGCCGAGGTGCGATGCAGGGACAAGCCCACCCCCGAACAAAAAAACTCTTGCCCGCCTCCGGGTCAAGAGCTTCTATACCATCTTGCCAGTGGGCACCCGGGCCCTGGTGCCGTTCCAACTATTTTGGGCTACGTTCCCATCTCCTCCAATCCATACCTCTTCTGCCACGTACATCGCTCAAATTGGGCGCAGCAAGTTGGAACGGTACTAGCGGTTATCTTTTAAGGACCACCCCCCCCTCTGCCTCGCCTTGCGCTCCGCCTCTCGAGCCTTTTCTTCATCGTAATCTCGGGGAATGATGAGCGTCTGTCCCGGGCGCAGCAGATCAGGATCTTTCAGAGCATTTTCATTGGCTGTAAAAATCAAAGGCCACAGCCAGGGGTTGTTATACACCTCGGGCCTGGCAGCAATATTCCAGAGACTGTCTCCAGGTTTGACCGTGTAAGTTTGCGGAGGAGGCGCCGCGGGTTCCTTCTCTACGGGCTTCGCTTGAGGCGCCGACGCCTGAACTTCTTCCGCAACGGGACCCGCTTCAGGAGCGGGGGCCGGCACTTCCTTCTTGGCTTCCTCCGCTAACTTACGCTGCCTCTCTCTTTCCTGCAGGACAGCCTGAACCCTGGAAAGAGCCCCCTCGACTTGTCCGAGAGACTGGCGCACTCGGGAAACTTCGATGAGAGAACTTTGCGCATCTCCTCGGTCGTTTGCATTTTGAGCCCTGACCAGCGCCGACTGCGCTTCTGCCACCAAGCCTGTGGCGATCCTCAAATCTTCCTCCAGCGCACCCTGGTCGCGCCAGGTGGCCACAGCCTGGCGCGCGCGCTCCATCTGCTGTCGAACTTCCGCAATCGCCCGGGTTGCCGTCTCCTTCGCTCGAGCCTTAATCACCAGCGTTTCCGCTTCAGCCGCTTCCGCATTTTCCCGCGCCTCGTTGGCCAAAGCCCTACCCATTTCCTGGTGCCCATCCGTCAACTCTCGCTCCGATTGGCGGATTGCCTCCTGAGCACGCCGGTAACGGTCCGGGGAATAAACTTCCGCTCCTATACTGCGGGCCGCTTCCAGAGCCGCTTTGGCATCGATCAGTTCTTGCTGAGTATCCAGGGTGACACACCCGGCCAGCCAAAGCATCATTCCGGTGATCAAAACCCGCCCCGGTAACCCCGGCACTCGGATCTCCTCCGTCCCCCCCATCCTGGATTCCACAAAAAAGTCCGCAAAGTTTTAAAAACACTAGCATTCGCCCAATGGCCTGTCAAGGACAAACTAGGACTTGCCCACCCCCAGTTTGCCTGCGAAGAATTGTTGCCTCCATCAGCTCCTCGGGGGAGCCCCCTTGGGCTCCCGAACGGCTTGCGGCGAGAATCTTCCCGGCTAAGTCGCGAGGAATCGAGCGCAACCCGTTATATCGCCTGCGGGGGCTACCCCCTCGGAGGAGAGAGCACCGAGGGGACTGTGCTTCCTGCCCTGAGCGCAACTGCCGGGAGCAGCGCAACACCCGCAAAGCGGGTACCCGCACCGGGAGCGGCCAGGGATGGGAAACCGCGAAGCCAACACGCGCTTCCAGATAGCTGAAAACTTATCGTGGCGGTAGCGGAGGGATCCCACCCTGGGCGCCCCGTAAGGGTCCGCTGCGGGAGGCGTGGAGCGAAGGGCAGAAGACAGTCCCTTTGCTATGGATTCGCAAAAACTGGGTGTGGGCACCCCCGAGGGGCTGGGATGACGGTAGTACATTCAGCGAATCTCAGTGGACGACCCGCCCGCGAGAAAATGAGAAAGCAACACAGGCGGTAGCTCACCAGGCAAACAGAGGCTGGGAGAATTGATTAAATCACCCGGATGTGCAGCTCACGAAGCTGGCGTTCATCCACATCGGAGGGGGCGTCGGAAAGCAGGCAGACCGCCTTCTGGGTTTTGGGAAAGGCGATGACGTCGCGGATCGATTTGGCTCCCACCAGGAGGGCAACTAACCTGTCCATTCCAAAGGCGATGCCTCCATGGGGAGGAGTTCCGAACTCGAGAGCCTCCAGGAGAAATCCAAATTTCGCCTCAGCCTCCTCCATGGAGAGGCCCAGAGCAGAAAACATGAGCTTTTGCACTTCGCGTTGGTGGATCCGGATGCTCCCGCCTCCGATCTCCTGGCCGTTGAGCACCAGGTCGTAAGCTTGGGCCCTGATTTTGCCGGGGTCGGTTTGAAACAAGGGAATGTCCTCAGGCACGGGAGATGTAAACGGGTGGTGCATGGCCACATACCGGCCCAGTTCCTCATCAAGCTCGAGCAGAGGGAAATCGGTGATCCACGCCGTAGCGGTCTTCTCTTCCTGCATCAGCCCCAGTCGTTGGGCTCCCTCCAGACGGAGCCGTCCCAGGACAGTAGCAGCGATCCGTCCCTGGTCCGCCACCAGGAGAAGCAGATCGGAGGATTTGGCCTTCATCCGGGCTTGCAGTGGTTCCGCTTCCCCGGCACTGAGGTGTTTCCCGATGGACGACTGCACCCCGCTCTCCCCCACCTTCAGCCAGACGAGGCCCGCGGCGCCCCAGCCCTTCACCTGCTCCGCCATCAGGTCCAATTCCCGCCGGGACAAATTCCCCAGCCCGGGAAGGGCCAGAGCACGGACCTCTCCTCCGTTTTCCAGACAGGCCCGGAAAGGGGAGAAGGAAGAAGCCTTAAAAATATCCGATACCTCCACGAGTTCGAGGGGGAACCGTAAGTCCGGCTTGTCACTTCCGTAGCGGGCCATGGCCTCGTCGTAGCGCAGGCGCGGGAAAGGAAGCGCCAGCTCCACCCCTTTGACCGCCTGAAAGATCGCCGCCACCATGCCCTCCATGAGATCGAACAGGATTTCCCGGGTAAGAAAGGACATCTCAATGTCGATCTGGGTGAATTCGGGCTGCCGGTCGGCTCTCAGATCCTCATCGCGGAAGCACTTCACGATCTGGTAGTACCGATCGAAGCCCGCCACCATGAGGAGTTGCTTGAAGAGCTGAGGGGATTGGGGCAAGGCGTAGAATTTGCCGGGATTGACCCGGCTGGGGACCAGATAATCGCGGGCGCCCTCCGGCGTGCTTTTGGTAAGAAATGGGGTCTCCACTTCGATGAAACCATGTTGATCCAGAAATTGGCGGACGACCCGGCACACCTGGTGGCGCACCAGCAGGTTTCTCTGCAACACGGGCCTTCTCAGATCCAGGTAGCGATATTTCAAGCGCAAGCTTTCCGAAGCCTCGGACCCCTCCTCCTCAAGGGAGAACGGCAGTACCCGGGATTCATTCAGGATCTGCATCTGATCGGCCCGTACCTCCACCGCCCCGCTCCCCAAGGCAGGATTCTGCGCCCCCTCGGGCCGCTCGACCACCCGGCCCCGGACGGCAATCACGAACTCGTTGCGCAGCGGCCTGGCACTACCATGAAGTTCCGGATCGGAAGACGAATCAAACACCACCTGGGCGAGGCCCGTGCGGTCCCGCAGGTCGATAAAAATCAGGCCTCCATGGTCCCGGCGGCGATGAACCCACCCCATCAAAGTCACCTCGTGTCCTACCTGCTCACGGCGCAAATCGCCGCAATAATGGCTGCGGTCCCAATCCACCTTCCGCTCAACCTCCTCTGTGCCCGGCATCCTCCCAAACCTCTGCACTGCCATGATCGAGAAGCTTAACAGAATCCCAGTGGCCGCACTGGGGGCATTTCCAGAATACGGCCACAGACCGATAGCCACAGTGGCTGCAGCCGAAGCGCTTCTCCTGGGCGCTCAAAATCTCCAACATGCGGGTCGTCTCTGCACTTGCCTCCTGCCACCGGCGCTCCTCCAAATAGGTCTGATGGAGGATTCGGTAAGCTTCCACCAGGGTTGGCTGGTGGTTCAACACTTCCTGGAACTCCCGGACGGCCTCCTCGTACATCTCCTTTTTCTGGTAGAGGCGAGCCAGAGCCATACGGGTTAGATAATCCCCGGGGTGGCGGCGCAGATGATCGAGATATTTTTCCCCCATGTGGTCGTAGCGACCCAATTCGAAATAGGCCTTCTCCATGCGCTCAAAAGCCAGAAACATGAAACTGGGATCCGCTTCCTTTACCTCCTCCCAGGCCTGGATGGCCTTCTCGTTCTTGCCCTGCCGCTCCAGGGCATCCCCGAACAGGAGGCGGGCTTCCACGCATTTCTTATCCAGGGCAATGGCGGTTTTGAAACAGCGCAGAGCCTCTTTGACCCGCCCCTGCCCCAGGTGGACTTTCCCCTCCTCGATCTTCAGGTGGGAGAGAACCTTGCCGTTGCCGCCTCCCCGCATCTTGTAGAGCTTCTTCTGAATCTCGTAGGCGGATTCCCAGTCGCCGGTTTCCTGGTACAGTCCAAGCATGGATTGGTAGACTTCCCGGTTGGTGGGATCGAGAGACGCGGCTCGCTCCAGGATCGACAGGGCCCGTTCGCAGTACCCCAGCGTCCTGCAGTCATGCGCCAGCTCCAGGAGAGCTTTCACCTTGACCCCGAGAGGAATCTCCGGGCGCACCGTCAGACTCTCGTGGATTCTCAGGGCTCTCTCCACCTCCCCTTTGGACCTGTAGAGCTGCCCCAAGCGCACGTAAATGTCCGTGTTCTCCGGGTTCATCCGGGCCACCAGAGAAAACTCCCGGATGGCCTGGTCGGTTTTGCCGTCCGATACGTAGTCCAGCCCGCGGCGGTAGGCCTCCAGCTCCGCCTCGCGGAGTTGCAGGCTGCGGTTGCCCGACCAGATCTTGGGGCGCCGGACCATCCAGCCGCCCAGCAGGATTCCAAGCAAGAGGGCGGCCACTCCCACCAGAAACAGGATATTTAGGGTATAGAGGGGGATACTGCTCACGATTGATATCTCACCGGAACTTCTGCCGGGAATTCCTTGGTCGGCGGTTTTGTCCGGCCCTCCCCCACGGCCTCCCCCTTTTCGGACAACTCGGAAGTCAGGGGCAGATTGCGCAAGGAATAGAGCTCCTCTTCCATGCGTCGCATCTTCCTCTCCAGGGAGCGGATTGTGTACCGGAGCCGCAGCTGTTCCCCGACGGCAAACAGAAGGGAGATCAGGGCTCCCAGGACCAGGGAGCCGAAGATGACCAGGAACAGGGGCATGGGAACGGATTCCAGGCCAAAATAGTAATGGAGAATCACGTCATCCCCATTTTTCACCGCGAAGCTCGCGACGATGGCCAGAACCAGAAGAAAAACCATAAACTTGACGATGGCCAGCATAGGATTCTCCCGTGTCCCGTACTTCTTATTTCATTTCCAGAAAGAAAGGAGCCAGAGCTGCAAATGTGTCCTCGATCATCTGTGGAATGACCCGGGTCTCAGCCACGGAAGTCATGAAATTGGTGTCTCCCAACCAGCGCGGCACAACGTGGACATGAACATGATCGGCGATCCCGGCTCCCGCCACCTCACCGATGTTAATCCCCACGTTGAACCCCTGGGGATTGAAGGCCCTGCGCAGTCGCTCCACGCTTTTTCCGGTCAGTTCCATCAGCTCGAAGATCTCCTGCCGTTCCAAGCGAGAGATGCAGTCCACATGGGAGTATGGGGCAACCATCAGGTGCCCGTTGTTATACGGGTACGCATTCAGGACGACGAAGGCTTTCTCTCCCCGGTACAGGATCCCGCTCTGCCGATCCTCCCTGGCAGCGGTGATCTTGCAGAGAACACACCCCTGGGGTTTTTCTTCCACGATATAGGACATCCGCCACGGGGCCCACAATCTCTTCACAAGTCGCTCCTGGGCGCGCTGACCTACGAGCCGGCTACGATGCCGAGCAACTGCCGCTCCCGTCTCCGCATCTCCCGGCGCTGCCTCTCCGAACCCGTATGGTCGTATCCCAGAAGATGGAGCACCCCGTGAATCAGGAGTACGTCCATCTCCTTCTCCAAGGAATGCCTCCTGCGCCTGGCCTGCCGGCTGGCCGCATCCATGGAAATGACCACGTCCCCCAGCAGAAAAGGGTGCACTCCGGAGTCCAGCCCTTCCTGCATGGGAAAGGACAGCACGTCCGTCGTGCGGTCCAGCCCTCGAAATCTTCGGTTCAGCTCCCGCATGATCTCGTCGCCAACGAACAAAACGCTCAGTTCCCTATCCGGACATCCCAAGGCGCCTAATAATTTCCCCAGCTTGCTCCTTATCCTCCGCCGATCGATCTTCACCTTCTTTTGCCGGTTTTCGACCTGAAGCACCATTGCCGTTGTAATGTTCCTCATCCCCGGAGCCGCGCTCCTCCGTCGCCGGATAACTGAGACGTTGATGGAAGATGCCCGTCAGGATCCTCACGAAACTTTTGGCAATCAGGTGAAGATCCCTGAGCGTCAGGTCACACTCATCCATCTGTCCGTCAACAAAGCGGCTGTTGACAATCCTCTGGACGAGGCCCCGAATCCGGGCGGGGGTTGGGTCCACCAGAGCCCTGGAAGCCGCTTCAACCGGGTCGGCCAAGAGCACGATGGCGGCCTCCTTGCTCTGGGGCTTCGGGCCCGGGTAGCGGTAGTCTTCCTCCTTCACAAGACCATGCTCGGGATCCTCCTTCTCCTTGGCTTTGTTATAAAAATAGCCGATCAGGCCGGTACCGTGATGCTGCGGGATGATATCGATGATCTTCCGAGGCAGCTTGCTCTGGCGGGCCATCTCGATCCCCTCCTTGACGTGGGAGATCAAGACCAGGCTGCTCATGCTCGGAGAAAGCTTGTCATGCTTGTTCTTGGCCCCTGCCTGGTTCTCGACAAAATATTCCGGCCGGTTCGCTTTGCCGATGTCGTGGTAATAAGAGCCCACCCGCGCCAGCAGCGCATTGGCCCCGATGGCCGAGGCGGCTTCTTCCGCCAAGTTGCCAACCATGATGCTATGATGGTAAGTTCCCGGTGCCTGTACCGCCAGCCTGCGCAGCAAAGGATGGTTCAGATCGGCCAGCTCCAGCAGCTTGATGTCGCTGGTCATCCCAAACACGGACTCCACGATCGGCAAGGCCACCGACACCACCATGGCGGCCAGCACCCCTCCCAGGAACCCCAGGACGATCTCGAAGAAGGCTTTCGCCGACCACAATTCTCCGGAAATGAGATTGAGGGCCACGATGGTAACGATGTTGGCCAGCCCCACCAGCAATCCAGTCTCCGTAATCGCGGATCGTTTCTTGTACTCTCCCACCCGGCTCGTAGCCACCAATCCGCCGATGAGAGCCACCAGAGGATAAGACCACCCTTCCCTCATCATGATGCCGATGAGAAGGGCCGAGATCAGGGAGTAAACCACCCCGACGTCGGCGGAAAACAAAATGACGATCACCATGGCTCCGGCCGTGTAGGGGAACGCATAGAAATAAGAAGACATCTCGATATAGCTGACGCTCCGGGCCAAGGCACCTGCCATGAGCAGCGAAATCTTCACCAGAGCCAGATTGCCCACCAGGATCAAGCTCAGGAGTACGAGAGTGGGAAAATGGGTTGCCAGCTTGGGCTTGAATTTCTCCACGTAGCGCCAGATGATGTAAATAAGCAGAATGATCAGGATGTTCAGGCCGATGACGCCGAAGATTCCCCCGCCCTTCTTCCGGAAGGAATTGAGGGCGTTCAACTTGCTCAACTGTTCCGCGCTGATCTTTTCCCCTTCCCGAACGATCATTTCTCCTTTTTGCACTTGCAAGTAAACAGGCTTCACGCCCTGATAGGCGGCTGTCTTCCTCTGCTCGGTCTCGCGCCGGTTCAAAGAAACATTGGGTTCGATGACAGCAGCCCCCAAAGCCGTCACGACCGGACGCAAGTGGCGCTCGCTGGCGGGAACCACGCCACGCAGCGCCCGGTCAATCACGGGCCTGATCCGGTTCACGTCGACCAGGGTTCCCGGGTCGGCCATCACGCTTTCGGTGTTGGCGGAGACCTCCCGCAGGACAATTCCCTTCTGCCGGTCCGTCTCGGTGATTTCCCCTCCCGCCGCCACCCCCGGCGCCATGACCCGCTGCACAAGTGTGGCGGCCAGATCTCCGATCCTGGCATTGAACCCTTGCTTCCGGAGCAGATCTCGGGTCTCCTCAGGCAAGGAAACGCCCAGGGTTTCCTCAAATTGACGATCGCTTCCTCCGCGGCGATTGGCCGCGGCAAAGGCGGCCTTCAGGCGCTCGACGATCTCCGGGGCCAGCGTGCTGTCAAAGTCGTAAACGGAACGCACGCCCCGCATGGCCTCCTGCCTCCGCGTCAGCGTGGAAGCCACATCTTCCACCAGAAAACTTTCGGGAGCCTTGAAGTCTCTGGGGGCGATGCCCCCCACACCCAGAGGAGTCGAGGGGAGCTCGATCGTCGGGGCCAACAGGAACGTGAGGAGCAAGACAGTCCCCAGCCCCAGAAGCCAGCGGTACATCTGGTTCTTGTTCATCCAGAGAGTAGCCGGTATTGACGAGGACAGCGTCTTCTTTTTAGGAACGCTGGACTTATTGCGCAGGTTCTTGTCTGCTTCCATCGCTCGTTTCCCGCGGCGGGGAAATTCTACCCGGCGACGGAGCCGCTGCTCCGTTTCTGACCGTTGTACGCCCGGATGATTTCCTGCACCAGAGGGTGACGCACCACATCCCGCTCCGTGAAATAGATGAAGCGTAGGCCCGAAATATGCCCGAGCAGGGTTCGAGCTTCGATCAGCCCCGAAGGCTTTCCGTCCGGTAGGTCAACCTGGGTGATGTCTCCGGTGATGACAGCCTTGGAATTAAACCCCAGGCGCGTGAGAAACATCTTCATCTGCTCGGAGGTGGTATTTTGAGCTTCGTCGAGAATGACGAAGGAATCGTTCAGCGTGCGCCCGCGCATGAAGGCCAGCGGGGCAATTTCAATCGTCCCCCGTTCGATGAGTTTCTGGGCCCGCTCATAGTCCATCATGTCATACAGGGCGTCGTAGAGAGGACGCAGGTAAGGTAAGACCTTCTCGTAGAGGTCTCCGGGCAGATAGCCGAGCCTTTCTCCCGCCTCTACGGCCGGGCGGGCCAGAATGATCCGGCTGTACTCCTTGCGGGCCAGCCCGGAGACGGCCATCGCCATCGCCAGATAGGTTTTCCCCGTTCCTGCCGGCCCGATTCCGAAAACCATATCGTACTGACGGATCGCCTGGATGTAGTCCCTTTGGCCCGGTCCCTTCGGGGTCACATAGCGGCCGCGGGACGGAACTTCGATCCGTTCGCTCAGAATGCTGGGAATCTCATCCTGGCGCCCTTCCGCAGCCAGCTTGATGAAAAAATGCAGGTCGTTCTTTTGCAGGGGGTGGCCCTTGTCCAGGATCTGGCCGAGCTGGCCGAGGAGGCTCTCAACCTGCTCAACCTGGCTCTGGCTGCCGTGAATGGCCAGATGGTGTTCCCGAGCCGTGATCCGCACTGAAAACGCTTTTTCCAAAACCTTAAGGGACTCATCGTGGATCCCGTAAAGTCCTTGGATATCCTTTCCTTCCAAGAAATCCACCTGTTTTGTGACCATTCCCCCCAAAGGGCCTCCTTTCCCGAATCCTTATCTACTATACCAGAATCCCCCTGCTTTCAAAAGGAGATTCCCCCCAGGCTAGTGCCGTTCCAACTATTCTGAACTCCATGCCCGGTTTGCGAGGTCCATATTTTTGCGGCCAGGCGACTGCTCAAATTGGGCGCATTCAGTTGGAACGGTACTAGGCCGGGGAAGGCAACAGGGCTTCCCGGATCCCCTCCCGGACCGCCTGAATCTTCTCCTCCCCGACCATCTTCATCCCCTGGAGGTCGGTTACGTAGAAAACGTTGATGGCCCGGTTGGCCTCGGTGGAAATCTTGGCCAAGTAAATATCGATCCCGAGTTGGTAGAGCGCATTCGTGATCCGGTAGAGGTTCCCCATCAGGTCCGGGCAGACGACCTCGATGACCGTGTGGGTGTCAGAGGTCCGGTTGTCGAGTTCGATCCGGACCGGCACGGCAATCCCCGCCTCGCGCCGGAAAGGCGCCGAGCGCTGGCGGTTGGCCAGCAAGTCTTCGACCCGCTTCTCCCCTTCCAGGATCGCCAGCAGGTCTTCCCGGATGCTCTCCCAGACCCGCTCGTCGTAAATGGGAGTCCTCTCCAGGCTCTCTACCTGTAAGGTATCCACGGCAATGCCGTCGTTTCGGGTATAGATCTGGGCCCCCAGTATATTGATGTTCTTGGAGGTCAGGGTGCCGGCGATTTTGGAAAACACTCCCGCCTTGCCGATCGTGGAGACCATCAACTCCGAGTAACGAACCTCGTCGTTGTGGGTGTAGTGGATCCGCAACTTGTCATCCCCCAGGGAAGTGGTCAGACGCACGTGGCGCGTGATGGTCTCGGCGGGCATGGACAAAATGTACTTGTAGGGCATGGCCTGAAAGTAATCTTCTACCGCTTCCCGGCCCACCTCGCGAGCCAGGCGCCGGACGACTTCCTCCTTCATGCGGGCCACCTGCTCCTCGATGGATGTCTCCGGCTCTTCCACTCCTTCCAGGACATCGAGCGCTTTGTGATAAATCTCCCAGAGGAGGGCCCCCTTCCAGACGGTCCACACATCGGGACCCACGGCCCGCAAGTCGGCGTAAGTGAGCAGGTAGAGCAGGCGCAGGTTCTCCACCGTGGACACCGTCTTGGCAAACTCGGCCACCACTTTTTTTTCGTTGATGTTCAGGCGCTGGGCCGTATGGCTCATGAGGATGTGGTTTTCTACCAGAAGTTCCACCTGCTCGATGAGGCGAGAGGGAAACCCCATGCGTTCCATGGCCTCCCGAGCCATCCTTACGCTGTGGGGGATGTGCCCCCCTCCCCGCCCTTTGCCCACATCGTGAAACAGGACAGCCATCTGCAGAGGCAGGCGATTTTCCAGGTTCCGGTAAATGGCGGCCAGTTCCTGTAGTTCCGGCTCCTCCGCCGTCTCCAGATCGTCCAGGATCCGCAAGGCCAGCAGCGTGTGCTCATCCACCGTGTAGCGATGGTACAGGTCGTACTGCATATGGCAGATAATCGCCGCGAACTCGAGAATGTAGCGGCCCAGGACCCCGGTTTCGTGCATCAGGCGCAACGTCTCGGAATAGCCCGGCCTTTTTAGGATGCTCACGAGGATTTCACGGGCCTCGCTGGAGGACTGAAAGGCACCGTCGATAAGCCAGAGGTGGGAGTGGATCAGCCGCTTGACATCCTCGCTCAACTGAGCCCCGTGATTCTGGCAGGGTTGGAAGATCCGCAGCAGCAGCAGCGGGTTCTCGACCAGGATGTTGCGCGACTCCTCGGGAATCCGCAATTCCCTCCGGAACAGGTAGAGCCCCGGCTCGATCTCCTTTTGCCGGAGAACGCGCAGCACCCTGTTGACCAGCCGGCTCGGCTCCCGGCAGCGTTCCAGGACCATCTTCGAGTAGTGATGGATCGTGTTGGCCTGCACGTAGTAATCCTTCATGAAGTACTCGACGCCCAGTTGCTTCTCGTCATCCTCGTAGCGGAGCCGCCTGGCCACCTCTCCCTGAATCTGCAAAACCAGGTGATCGAACTTGCGCCCGGACAGATAGTGGAGATCGTTGCGGACCCGCATGAGGAAGTCGTAAGCCTCGGTGACCTCCTCGAGATCATCCCGGCCGATGAGGCCCTGGCGGTGCAGGTCTTCCGGATAACGGAATCCGAAACGTGCCACGGCGGTCCACATGGCCATGTGGTAATCCCGCAACCCTCCCGGGCTCTCCTTGATGTTGGGCTCCAGGAGATTGGGCGCTTCGCCGTACTGGGTATAGCGAGCCTCGCGCTCGCGCAGTTTCTGCTCGATAAATGTGTTTACCCCCTTGCCCAGCACATGGCGCTTGCAGGCCGACGCGAAGGAATGAAAGATGCGGGCGTTGCCTTCCAGGAAGCGAGCCTCCATGAGAGAGGTCTTGGCGGTCAGGTCGGAGCTGGCAATCTTGAGACAGTTGGCGATGGACCGGCTGCTGTGTCCCACTTCAAAGCCGATGTCCCACAGGAAGGTGAGAGTTTCCGTAACCACGGCATCCAGATACTGATCGGGTTTCTTGTCGTACAGGAACATGACATCCAGATCGGAAAAGGGGTTGAGCTCCCCCCGTCCGTAGCCACCCACAGCCACCACGGCGAAAGTCGGCTGGAACTTGCCAATTTTCCGCGCGCAGCCTGCCGCCGCCAGGCTGTATATCTCTTTGAGGACCACATCGACCAGCAGGCCGCTCCGGGTGGCAATCCGAACCCCGCCGGCCCCCCGTTCGTGCTCGGCTCGGATTTTCTCTTTCTCCTCGCCGACCAGATCGCGGGCCTTTCTGACGAGTTCCTGCCGCCCCGACTGGGTAAAATTAAAGGCCGCGCTGAGACCCTTCAGGCGAGAGCGAAACTCTCGATCTTCCCGAGACTCTATCTTGGCAACCCCGATGGCCACGATTCCTCCACCCTCCGCTTCCCCGCCCGGGGATGGCACTGATCGTATACGGCGCGCAGGCGGTCCTGAACCACCTGAGTATAGATCTGTGTCGTCGTGATGGCGGAGTGGCCCAGCAGTTGCTGGACCACCCGCAAATCCGCCCCCCCCTCCAGCATGTGCGTAGCGAACGAATGCCGCAGGGAATGGGGCCCGATCTTCTTTCCCAGACCCGCCCTGCCGGCATATCTTTTAAGTATGCGCCAGAAACTTTGCCTCGACAACTTTCCTCCCCGGCGGTTCACGAACAGGACGCCGTGATCCTTGCCGCGAATCAGCTTCGGTCTTGAGGAGGCAAGATAGTGCAGCACTTGCCGGCGAGCCGGCGCCCCCACCGGCACGATCCTCTGCTTGCCTCCCTTCCCTGTGCAGATGAGGAAGCCAAGTCCCAGGTTCACGGCCGAAACCGTCAGGCTCAGCAGTTCGGAGACTCGCAGTCCCGTCGCATAGAGGAGCTCCAGCATCGCTTGGTCGCGAACCCCGATGGGAGTGTTTCCCTCCGGAACCTGCAGCAGCTTTTCCACTTCGGCACGGGAGAGAACCTGGGGGAGGCGGCGCCAGTGTCTGGGCGACTTGAGCTCGGAAGCCGGGTCCCAGGCCAGCCACCCCTCCCGGAAGGCAAATTGGAAAAAAGACTTAACGGCGGAGAGATGCCGGGCCAGAGAGGCGACCGACCTACCCCGCTTCTGCAATCGGGATAGGTACTCCACGATGGCCGCAGGGGTAATCCCGCCCAGTTCTTCCACGGAGTTCACCCCGCAGGCCCCCAGGAATCCCACCAAGTCCCGGCGGTAAGCCTCCACAGAATTGGCCGCCAGTCGCTTCTCAACCCGGAGAAAATGGACGAACTCGGCGACCAGATCTTCTTTTTTCATTGCCCCTTTCTGTGCAGCGCCGCCACCACGTACCGCAGTTCCTCGCTCCCCAACCAGCGGCAGACTGCCGTATAGACCCCCAACCCCAGAACCACGATTCCCATCAGTGTTGCCGTTCGAACAATCAAGGGCCGGGCCGGATCAAAGAACCCCACAGCCAGCGCAAAAATCGCCCCTCCCATCAGCAGGGAGGCCACCCCGGACCTCACCAGGGATTTGACCAGCCGGCGACTTCCCAGGCGCCCCATCCGCCGGCGCAGTTCGACCATCAGTAAAGTCGCGTTAAAGACCGAAGACAGGCTGGTGGCCAGAGCCAGGCCCCCGTGCTTGAGCGGCCCCATGAGCATCAGGTTCAGGACAATGTTGAGGAGCATGGCGCAGGCGGCAATTCCCACCGGGGTGCGGATGTCCTGCAGCGCATAAAAAACAGGGGCGATCACCTTCACGGCCGTGAAGGCGCAAAGCCCCAGGGAAAAGAAGAGCAAGGCCCAGGCCGTTCCCTGGGTCGTCACCGGGTCGAACTTCCCCC
>JACPSX010000120.1 GCA_016193065.1 Candidatus Tectimicrobiota bacterium
GAGCCAGCGGCTGACGGCCAGGCTGGTGGCCAGAGCGAGGAAAAGTCCGGCCAGGGAAGCGCTGACGAGAATCCTGCGGATGCTGGCCAGAGTGCGATCGACGTCCGTGAGGGGGACTGCCAGGCGCAGCCAGCCCTGGAAGACTCCGTTTCGCTGTAAGGGTTTTGCCGCGTAGATCATGGAGGTTTTGATTGTGTCACTGAAGCGGATGCTGCTCCCCAAGCCGGATCTCAGGGACTCGACAATCTCCGGACGATTCCGGTGGTTTTCCACCCGGGATAGGGCGGCCGGGTCCAGTTCCGAATCAGCGAGGACTTTGCCGGTGGGGTCGATGAGTGTCACGCGGAGCTGGAGGCGGCGGCCGTATTCGCCCACGATACGGGGCGCGACGGCCTCGGGGACCGGGCCGGGGAAGCGCTCCTGCATGATCCAGGCGAGTAGGTCGATCTCGCGCTCCAGAATTTGCAGCTTTTGATCCAGCAGAGAACGTCGCAGGTTGGGGTGAAGATAGAACTGCAGACCGACGAGGAGAAGGAGGATGATACCGGAATAGGCAGCGAAGATCTGCCATTGCAGCTTGGGAAGCTTCACTTTCTCACTCCTCCAGAAAGCGGTAGCCCACGCCGCGGACGGTTTCAATGTGGCGGCCGCACGCCTTGAGTTTGGCTCTGAGCCGGCGGACGTGGGTGTCTACCGTGCGGGTGGCGCCGGGATACTCGTAGCCCCAGACCTGGTCCAGCAGGAGGTCCCGGGTGAATACCCGGCCGGGCCTGCCGGCCAGCGTGGCGAGAAGCTTGAATTCCGTGGCCGTCAGGTCAATGGTCCAGTCCCGCACCAGGACCCGATGCGCGCTGACATCGATGGTCAGGTCCCCTGCCCGGATGACGGCGGGAGACTCGGCCGCCGGGGATAGGCGGCGCAGGACCGCGCGCACCCGGAGGATCAATTCCCGGGGGCTGAAGGGCTTGGTAATGTAGTCCTCGGCACCCAGTTCAAGGCCCACGATCCGATCGACCTCTTCGGCCTTGGCCGTGAGCATGATGATCGGGATATCGCGAGTCGTCTCGTCTCGTTGCAGAAACTTGCAAACCTCGGTCCCGTCCATCCCGGGCAGCATGAGATCCAGAAGGATGAGATCGGGGTGCTCCCGGCGGGCGATGTCCAGAGCTTTTTGCCCGTCCCCGGCACTGAGCACCCGAAATCCCGAGGTTTTCAGGTTATAGCTCACCAGGTCGGCGATGTCTTTCTCGTCCTCGATGACCAGAACCGTGCTCACCTGCTCAGTCCCCTTCCCAACCGTTCCGGGAATTGGCGTGGGCTGCCTTCCCCCGCACCAGAGAGGCAAGAAGCCCCAGGACGGCAATCACCGTGCAGAATAGAAAGGCGTGCTGCAATCCCTGCACCATTGCTTCCCGGACGATCAAAGTGGTGGAGCTTTTCCGGTTGACCAGCAGGTTGATGAAACCTCCCTGGGGAAGGGCACTGGCGGTTATGGTGCTGATGGCGGCCAAACTCAAGGATTGGCCCACAATCCGGATCGTGCCCAGCGTGCCCGCCGCCACCCCGAGCTGGTCGCGCTTCACCGATCCCAGAATCGCGCTGTTGTTGGGAGACGCGAACAGACCCATCCCCGTTCCCATGAGCGCCATGGCCACCAGAATCTATCCGGTCGGAAAGCTTCCCGGCCAGCGGGGAGAGGACGGTCATGGCCAGGGGTTGCGGGATGAGCAGCATTCCGGTCCGGGATGGGTTGTAGTGAAGCACGCCTTGCAGGTACATGGACAGAAGGAAAGGAGCTCCGAAAATCGCCATGTAGTTCATCATGGCGGCGGTATTGGCGGCGCGAAACAGGCGATTCCGGGTGAAGAGGGATATCTCCAGCATGGGCTCTCCGGACGTATGGCTCTCGAAGGAGATGAACGTTCCCAGGGCCAGAATGCTCAGCGCCAGCAGCAGTGCCACCCGCAGGGAAGACCATCCTGTGATCTGCACAAACGTCAGAGCCAGAAGGAGCGAAATAAGGAAAACGGCGAAGAGCAACGCTCCCCCCCAGTCGAAAGAAAGCCCTTCCTGTCGCACGGGCAGGTCTGGCAGGCGAGTGCGGATCAGGTAGAAGGTGACCGCCCCGACCGCGACGTTGAGAAGAAAGATGGAGCGCCAGCCCCCCTGCTGGGTAAGAAAGCCGCCGAGTACGGGGCCGACCGAAAGGCCGAGGTAAAGGGACATGACATAGAGACCCAGCGCCTTGCCCCTTTCATGCTCCGGGAAGGATTCGGTTACAATGGCGGCGCTGTTGGACCACAGAAGCGCCCCGGCGATTCCCAGGCAGACCCGAAGGGCGATGAGCTGGGCGAGACTCTGGGAAAGACTTGAGAGCATGGAGGTAAGCGCGAAGATTCCCACCCCGAGGGAGTAGAGGCTTTTTCGGCCTCTGATGTCCGCCAGCCGGCCGCAGAGAACCTGAAGGACGGCGGAGGGGACAAGGCTTGCCATGGGAATCCAGGAGAGTGTGGCAAGGCTGGCGTGCAGGTCCTCTCCGATCTTGGGTAGCGCCACGCTCAGCGCCGCCATGTCGTAGGGCCCCATGAAAGCCCCGATGCAAGTTACCAGAAGGATGATCTTCTTCCGGAGGAAAACTTCCCTTTTCGGGCCGGATCCCGTTGCCGGGTCTGCCTCCGCCTGGCAGGATTCAAGAGAGGAGTGTTTAGCCACTCTTTTTAGCGTTCTGGTCCTTTTCCAGATCGTAACCGCAGCGGCAGATTCCGAAGGAAACTGTGGTGAAGAGAGTCTTCTTGGTCTTTTCCCGGTACTCCTGCTCCGTATGGTACTCAGTGCCGCAGCGCGGGCACTTCTTGTAGTAGGTGGGGTGACGGCTGGTAGGGGAATCCCCTGATGGAGACTTATAAGGAGACCAGCAGCGCATCGGCTTTAAACCTCCAATAGACTTCCGGGCAATGATGTTTCTC
>JACPSX010000121.1 GCA_016193065.1 Candidatus Tectimicrobiota bacterium
CCCCTTTGACGTCCTTCCCTCCTCCCCTGGGGAGCATGTATTTCACCCGTCCCCTGGAGACCTGTGTCATAAGTCCGTTCATGGTTCGACAGGCTCACCACGAACGGACGACGACACACGGAAATCCAACCAATTACCCGTTCGTCCTCACCCGGAAACCGGGTACCCGGTCGAAGGGCGAACGGTGGATTGCGACACAGTCTCCTGGCGGGAGGGGGTTGGGGGAGGGGGAAAAAGGAAAGGGTCAGGGTGAGGGTGGTAAGGAAGATGAAACTTCCCGGGCTGGCGCTTTTCTTGTGCCTCTCACTTGCCTTTCACCTGGGGTTGTTTGTCCTGGCGGGCTCCGTGGGGAATTTCCCGGCGCGAATGTTGAAGCCACCGGCCCGGCTAAAGTTAATGACGGTTCGGACTGTGAGCGCAACTCCACTTGCTCTTGCGCCTGCAAAGAAAGCGCCCCGGCCGCCCGTGGTTTCCCCGAAGCCGCGTTTTTCCCCTGTTTCAAGCGTCGCACGCGCTGAGGACACAGTTCCAGCGGAAACTTCTGCGAACGGGGGTGGCTTCACCGAGGGCGCGGCAAGCAGCGACCCTACCGGGTACCCCCTGGGTGCTCCCGTGCTCTGGGAAGGTGCACTGCCATCCTCCACGAACGTCCTGCCAATTACTTCGGGGACCCCTGGGGGAACCCGGCTAATCCAACCTGCTTCTCCGCTTCTCCTGCCTGTGGATGATGAGGGCGGCGCCGAGGGTAAGGGGAAATCATCTTTTCCCGGGATGACTCCGATAGTGCCTTCCGCCTCCGATCCCAACTTCGCCAGAGTCTCCAGCAAAGCTCTCATCCACCTGCCCCCTCGCCCTCCCGGGGAGGGAGAGGGGCGGGGTGAGGGTGGAAATAAATCAGGCGGTCTCGGGCCGGCCACGTCGAGCCTGGGGCCGGGAGGATCCGGAACAGGCGGGACCGGATCTCGCGGAGGGGAAGGTCCAGGAAAAGCCATGAGCGGGATTCCTAAAGGAAACGGGGGCGGCCTCAACGGGGAAGAAGCATTTGTCCCACTAAGAATCGTTGGACTTAAAAAGCCGGTCTACCCGGAGGATTCCCGCCGTGGAAGGCTGGGAGAGGAAGGGACCGTGATCCTGGGAGTTTCAGTGGGCGCTGACGGCAAGCGGGAAAAGATCCGAGTCGTCAAATCCAGCGGCTTTTCAAGGCTCGACCAGGCCGCCATTGCCGCCCTGGAGAGCGCCACCTTCGTGCCGGCCACCCGAGGAGGAAAGCCGGTTCCCATGGAGAAAAAGATCTCATTTACGTTCCGTTTGGAAGATGAACCATGAGTGAGAAGGCCGCGAGGATCGGAAAAATGTTTCGTGCCTGGACCCCTGCGGACGGACCTTTCTTTCCCGTCCTAGTCGTGACGGTCATTTTCAGTGCAACGTTTCTTGCCCGGGTAGCATTCTTTGGGAGCCTCCCCCGCGCGGAAGAGCTTCCTTCTCCCAACGCAGCGAGTGCGAAGGGTACCCAGTTCTGCGCCCGCATCGTTTCCCTGGCTCCGAGCATTACGGAAGTGTTATTTGCCCTCGGGTTCGGGGACCAGATCGTGGGGGTTTCCGAGTACACCCGGTATCCCCCCGAGGCCATCGGAAAGCCCAGGATCGGGGGGTACATCAATCCCAATTACGAGGCGATCGTCCGGCTTGATCCAACGCTGGTGGTCCTGCTGGGTGAACACTGGGGGGCCAGGAAAGCCCTGGAGGAGCTGGGATTGAGGACTCTCCTCGTAAACCACAAGACGGTGGAGGGGATTCTCGATTCCATGCGGCGGCTGGGGGCTGCTTGCGGCAAGGAGCGGCAGGCTGCAGAAGTCGTGAGCCGGATTGAGGAAAGGGTGCAGTCAATCCAGGAGAGGACCCGAGGGCTGCCGCGGCCTCGGGTGATGATTTCCGTGGGGCGCAACTTTAGCGGGGAGAATCTGGTGGACGTTTACGTCTCGGGCAGAGACGGTTTTTACAATGAGCTCCTGACGCTCGCCGGTGGGGTCAACGTCTATGAGGGAGAGACGGCAAAGCTTCCGGTGCTTTCCCGGGAAGGGCTCCTGCATCTGAACCCGGAGGTGATCATCGACATGATCGGTGACAAAGTAAACAACCACATAGGCGATGAGGAAGTTCTGCGCTTGTGGCGGAGTGTGCCGGGGATCGAAGCGGTGCGCCGGGGGCGAGTCTACGTCTTTCACCAGGACTATGCCGTGATTCCAGGGCCCCGGTTCGTCCTCCTGCTCGAAGACCTGGCCCGGACCTTGCACCCCGAAGCATTCCGAAAGGATTCCCTCTCCTTTCTGTTGCCCTCACCCCATATCGATTCCCCTCTCCCCACCCGGGGAAGACAGTCCCTTTCTTCCTCCCTCACTGAGGTGGAGGATAGGCCCTTTTTCTCTCCCTCCCCCCTTGAGACTGTGTCGCAATCCACCGTTCGCCCTTCGACCGGGTACCCGGTTTCCGGGTGAGGACGAACGGGTAAGTGGTTGGATTTCCGTGTGTCGTCGTCCGTTCGTGGTGAGCCTGTCGAACCATGAACGGACTTATGACACAGTCTCCTTGGGGAGAGGGTCAGCCTGCCGCCGCGCCCGCGGCGCAGGCAGGGGTGAGGGGTCCTTGGAACACTAAGGACCAGCATGGCAGAGCCTCTCGTCCAAATTAAGAATTATTCCTTTCACTTCGGTCACACGATGGTTCTGGATCACGTGAACCTGACCCTGGAGAAGGGTGAGTTTCTGTCCATCGTGGGCCCCAATGGCGCCGGCAAGACGACGCTCCTCAAGTGCCTGGATCGCATTCTCACGGGGGGTCGTGGCCTGATAACGATCAGAGGAAGACTCCTCGATGACTATTCCCAGAAAGAACTGGCGAAATGGATCGGATACGTCCCGCAGGCCAGTGGTCCTGTTCCGCCCTTCACCGTGGAAGAGTTCGTGAGGATGGGAAGGTACCCCTACCGGGGCCTGTTTACTCCCATGACCCCCAAGGATGAATCTGCAGTCTTGGAAGCGCTGGAGGTGACCGGCGTCCGGGAGTTTTCCCCTCGCCCACTTACAGCTCTGAGCGCCGGCGAACGCCAGAAGGTTACCATTGCAGCAGCCCTGGCGCAGGGGACGGAGCTCTTGCTCCTGGATGAACCTGCCACCTTTCTCGACCCCAAGCACCAGGATGAGATTTACGCCCTCCTGCACCGGGTCAACCGGGATCGCGGGGTCACCATTCTCCAGGTGACCCACGATCTCAACCAGGCGGTCCTGGTCAGTGGGCGCGTGGTGGCGCTGGTGCGGGGGAAGATTATGTTCACAGGCTCTGGCGCCGACTTGATGGACAACCGGATCCTGGAGAAGATCTATCAGAAATCCTTCCGGTTCGTGACGGACCCTCAAACCGGAATGCGCCTGGTCCTGCCCGAGGTGGCCGGGGGATGATCCGCGAGAAAAACAAAAGGGTCTTCCTCACCGGCTGTGCTCTCCTCACTCTTGGAATCCTGGTGATAACCCCGCTGATTGGCATCGAGACAATTTCCCCGACTGCCGTGCTGGATCCGGTCCGGGGTGGTTCGGACTTCCAGCTTTTCTGGCAGCTCCGCTTCCCCCGTGTCCTCATTGCCATGCTGGCCGGAGCGGGTCTGGCGGTCAGCGGCATGGCCTACCAGGCCCTGTTCCGCAACCCCATGGCCACTCCGTTCACACTGGGAGTTTCCAGCGGAGCCTCTCTGGGGGCTGCCCTCTACGTCAGCGCCGGGCTCTCGTTTTCTCTGCTGGGGGTGTCGGGGATCTCTCTGGCAGCGTTTGCGGGCTCCATCTTATCGATTCTCTTTGTTTACGGGTTCACGCGGGTGAGCCGCGGGTTCTCCACCACGACGATGCTGCTGGCCGGAATTGCCGCCAGCTTCTTTTTCTCCAGCGTCATCTTGTTCCTGCAATACGTCAGCGACTTCACCCAGTCCTTTCTCATCTTGCGCTGGCTGATGGGGGGTCTGGGGGTGGTGGGATACCGCTCTGTCCTCGATGTGCTCCCGTTTGTTCTCAGCGGCGGAGCGATTACCGTGGCCCTCACCCACGAGCTGAACCTGCTCGTTAGCGGCGAGGAAATTGCGGTCAGCCGGGGCGTCAACGCGGTTCGTGTCCGGAAGCTGATCTTCTTTGCCACCTCGCTTATGGTAGGGGGAATCGTGGCCATCACGGGCCCCATCGGCTTTGTGGGGATGATGGTGCCCCACATCTGCCGTCTGATCCTCGGGCCGGATCACCGCCAACTGATCCCTGCCACACTTCTTCTGGGAGGCGCATTCCTGGCGATCTGCGATACC
>JACPSX010000122.1:0-7779 GCA_016193065.1 Candidatus Tectimicrobiota bacterium
TTTATCTTTGAGATTCGAATTGTACCTCAACATGTCTCGATCCTCTCAAAATCCCCCCTGCCCCCCTTTTTCAAAGGGGGGTTATGTTAGCGCTTATGCCCTCTGGGGGAAAGGGGATCTCGATTGCGCGAATTTCTGACTCAGGACATTAGAGGGCGGATTCTTTTACCAGCTTTTCCAGGGCCTCCAGGCTCCGGGGGATGATTTCCGCGATTTCCCGGCTTGATCCCAGGGCGTTTGTGAGGATCTGGTGAAATTCGGGACGGATCTCGCGGCGGACCTCCTCGGGAAGGGCAGCGAACATCCGTGTCATGTTCCCTACCCAGTCGTCGTAGATTCCGGGGTCCACCTGTTTGCGCTCGTAGAGGTACCCCTCAAAGCAGCCGGTCTTTGCGGCCAGGGCGAAGAGTTCAGCGTAGAGTGACATGGCGCCTCCTGTCCATAGTGTCCTTGCCGTTTCCTGAGAGAAAAATGTGAGCCGGGCGATGGCTTCCATGGCCCGGGACATCAGGGCGACCCCTTCTTCAGGCCCTCGGGCGTAAAGGGCGGGACCGATCCGGACCTCGACTCGCCGCGGCCACCTCCCCCGATAGCGAATCCCCACAGGGATGAAGGGGAGCGGCGCCGCGGATTCCTCTTTCCAAAATTTCAACAGGTGCTCGACGAGGCGGGTTTTTCCGGGACCCATCCGCTCCGGGAAATAGGTGCCCTCGGGAAAGATGACTATAAATTGCCTCTCGTGCAGCAAGGTGCGCAGGTAGCGGAAGGAATCCACGTGAGATTCGGGGTGCTCGCGGTCCAGGGGAATGCCTCCGAGCAGGGTCATGAGGCGGGCCCGAGGAGGAAATTGGAAGAGTTCTTTTTTCGCCACGAAGTGAAGATCTCGCGGGATGGCCAGGGTCACCGCCGGGGTATCCATCCAGTGCTGGTGTTTGACCAGGAAGATCCCGGGACCTTCCGGCGGCAGGATTTCCCGGCCTTCCACGTGAAAGCGGTATTTCAGGGAAAGGAGGATCCGGCCAACCCCTTTGATGGCTTTCAGCAGTGCGGGGCTCCGGCGGATGGAGGATCTGCGGATTGCAAAGCGTTCGGGAGCAGCTCCTTCAGATTTCATCTCAAAGACCGGGTGGCCGGATGACCTGTTCCTGCAAAGAGGATTCATGTCTTGAGGATAGGCCCGCTCAGAAAAGCGTCATCTGCTCGCTTACCCGGGTCGGCTCGATGCCCGCCTCCAAAAGGGTCTTTAGATAGCTGAAATCTTCCTTGAGGGAGACCAGAAGCCCTCCCTGGTGCAGGGCGGCCGCGGGATGGTACATAGGGACCACCACGTAGCCGTCGACTTGAAACGACTGGCCCCGCAGTTTGCTGACCCCGACTTTCTTTTTGAGAAGAAGCTGGGTCGAAAAGTTTCCCAAGGTGCACACGATCTTGGGTTTGATCAGCTCGATCTGCTTCAAGAGGTAGGGCTTGCAGCTTTCAATTTCTTCCGGAAGAGGATTGCGGTTTCCCGGAGGGCGGCATTTGATCACGTTGGCGATGTAGACGTCGGTTCGCTTCATGCCGATGTTTTCCAGAAGCTCGGAGAGCAGCCGGCCGGCGGAGCCCACGAAGGGCTCCCCTTTGAGATCCTCGTGGTAGCCAGGGGCCTCGCCCACGAACATGATCCGGGCCCTGTGATTCCCTGCCCCGAAGACCACCTGGGTGCGGGATTGCGACAGGGGGCAAAGCGTGCAACCCTTGGCCTGTTCTCCGAGGTCCTCAAGAGTATTCACCCGTTCCTCCTCTTCCCTCATGTTTGCCCCTCCTTGATGGCCTTGACGATGAGATGACCCCGGACCGTTAACCGGCAACCTTCCCTCTGGAAAGAATCGAGCAGCCCCGCCCAGCGCCCGTCCCTCTCCCATTTTTCCCGAAGCTGCCCCGAGACCAGCCCGGATTGCAGGAATTCTTCTTTGCCGCGGAAGCGCACCGCGTCCTGTTCGACTCCGAGGTACTCGATCCGGAAACCCAACTCCCGCAGGCAGGCCGCCATGTCCTCCTCGTTCCATGCGAACCGGGAAAGGATGCCCGTTTCTTGCCACTGACTGCGGTGGAACGCCTCGAACAGGAAGACGCCGACTGGAGCCAGGGCCCGGTAGGCACGAGCCATAATCGCAGAGGACATGCACAAATTGGCTGCCACCAAGTGAACGGGGCTTCCAGCGACCAGGTCCCGGTATTCGATCTGTTCCGCGTCCGCGCAGACAAACCCAACGCGGGTGCAATGTAACTCTTCCGCCCGCGTTCTGGCAAGATCAATCTGAGACGGGTCCCAGTCGATTCCCACAACCCGTGCGGCCCGGGCCGCCAGGTGGAGAGCCAGCCGGCCCCGGCCGCAGCCCACATCAATCGCCGTGAAATTCTCAAGTCCCACGATGCCATCGATGAGCACCGTGAAGGTCGAGCTGAGGTCGTGTTCCGCGGCGCTCCACCCAACTTGGGGATCATACTCGAATTCCCGCCTCTGGAAGGGGACGTAAGTCATGCCGACTCACCTTGTGGGTAAGACCTGCTCTCAGAGGTCTCCCGTTGCCTCGGGGATGTGAGAGAAGATGTTCCGGACTCAGCGGCGGCGCAGGGCGATCACTTCCGTGCGAGGGGGCAAGGTCTTCTTGTTCACCACCAGGGTGTCGGAATCGGAGCGCACGCTCCGCCAGTTCCCCTTCAGGAACTCCGCCAAGAGGCTCTCGCTGTCGTAGTAGTGCATGGGAATCGCGATCTTGGCCTTGATCTGAGCCATCACCTCTTTGGCCGTGATGGGGTCCATCGTGTACCGTCCACCGATGGGGATAAGGACCACGTCGACCTTGCCCAGTGCAGCCAACTGATCCTCGTTCATCTCGCTGCCTAGATCTCCCAGGTGGGCGATGCAGAGGTCGTCCACCTCGAAGACGAAGGCGGAGCCTTTGTATTGCCCCTCAAACCCTCTCTGGTAGATGGGGATGTTGAAGATGTGGGTGTCCCGGACGTGGGTATCCACCCGATTCCACTCCGTTCCCCCCGCCGCCAGTCCCCGGAGAACCGGCGGCCTTCCCCCCACCAGGTGGGCGCTGTTGTGATTGGGGTGCTCGCGCCCTATGGTAATCACGTGGGGGTAGATTTCAGGAATGGGATAGCCGATGAAACCGAAGGGATCGGTGGCGATCCGCGTTCCTTGACTGGTGGTGATCTGGAAATAGCTGTGGCCGAACCACTGGATGGTTACGTCTCCCTGGGCCGCCGCCGCCTTCTTGGGGGCAAAGAGCTTCAGGAAGGTTCGAGGGAGCTTCTGGACCAGGTTTAGGTCCTTGCAGCCTGCCGCTGCCGGACCCGCTGAAGCCGCCAGAAGCAAAAAGCAGGAGACCAGGATCAAAAGGGCAAACCGGCCTCGTTTCATAGCCCCCTCCTCGTGCAGTTGACCACCCGGAAAACACTCCCTTTTAGGGTCTAGACGATTTTTTATTATACGCACGGGACCCGGTCGCAGCAAGAATGGTTTTCAAGGCGGTTGTGGATCAGGAGGATTTGGATTGGGGTACGACACCGGTCACTTCCTCGGCCGTCCTGGGGAAGGCGGCGCTCCGCGATGTCCATGATGATGTCTTTCGCCAGGTGGTCGATCGATTCATCGACGTCCCGATAATACTTCTTGATAGCGTCGAGAATATTCCCTCGCGTAGCCACTGCAGGCTTGACGTCGCAGCCGCTGCTAAAGCGGCGTTTTTCAGCAGCCTAAATAAGGGAGCGGGATTGGGATCCATCCACGGCAATGGAGGCGCCCGAGACCAAGCTCGCCTTTTCAGAGGCCAGGAAAACCACCATGTGGGCTACTTCCTCGGGGCGGCCGAAGCGCCCCAGGGGGAGTTCCTGCTCGACAAAGCGAGCGATGGCCTCCGGGTTTTCTTGCCGGCGGCGCTCCCAGCTCCCTCCGGGAAAGAGAATGGAGCCCGGCGCGACGCTGTTGACCAGGATGTTGTGAGGGGCGAGTTCCCTCGACAGGAACTTGGAAAAGCTGATGACTCCGGCCTTGGCTGCATTGTAGATCATGGAGCCCCCCCACTCGCGGCCGAAGACGGAGGCGATGTTGATGATGCGGCCGGCGCGGCGCTCCTTCATCCCGGGGACGACGAGCCGGCACATCCGCACCGTCGACAGGAGGTTGATCTCCAGGATCTCGGACCAGTCCCGATCTTGCGTTTCCAGAACCCCTCCGGACCTTGACCCCCCCACGTTGTTTACCAGGACGTCGATGCTTCCGAACTGACGTGTTGCCTCTTCCACGAAGGCCTTGGCCTCTTCGTCGCGGGTCACATCGGCGCGGAAAGCAACAACTGTGGCTCCGAGGCCTCGCCATTCCCCGGCCGCCGATTCCAGCCTCTCTTGCCCGCGGGCGCAGATGGCGACCCGGCACCCTTCGGCGGCAAATCCGGCGGCGATGGCCTTGCCGAGACCCCGGCTTCCTCCCGTGATGAGAACAGCCTTGTCCCTGAGCCCCAGGTCCATGTGGATTTCCTCACATAAGCTGTGCACTGTTCAGCCATGGTGCGGCAGTTGCCCTACGCTTGTCAATCTTTACTCTTGGTTGGACCTGAGATCTCGGTGAGTCCCCGCCCCGTTTCCTTGTCCAGAACCGTGGAGGCTGTAGGATCAAAGCCGTAAGGGCTAGGCTCGACATGGTTCTCTCGTATATTCAGGATCACGATGTCAACCCGCCGATTCATTCCCCTGCCTTCCTCGGAATCATTGGACACCAGCGGGCGAAATTCACCGTAGCCTGCGGCTGAGAGCCGGCGGGGGTCGATGCCGGAGCGCTCGCTCAGATACCGGACCAGGTTGACAGCTCGAGCTGTAGATAGATCCCAGTTGGAGGGATAGGCCTTTGTTAAAACGGGTGTGTTATCCGTATGTCCTTCAATGCGGATAGGGATTTTCAGGGGTTTTAGGATTTCCGCGAGTTTGTCCACTACCGGCACGAGGTTGGGAACCAGCGTGGTCTCTCCCGGACGGTAGAACTCGCTGGCTGCCAGGCTCACCACCAGCCCTCGTTCGTCCACGCGCAGGCGGGCCAGGTCTCGGATCTTGCGAACCTGGATTTCTTCTCTCAGAGTTTTAAAAATTTCATTCTGGATCTGGGCCAGAATGACGTCGTAGCCCCCTTCCCCTTCCCCGCGCCCGGCGGCCTTTTCCCCCAAGGGGAGGCTGACGGCCTGCTGTTTCTGCTCGGCGGGGAAGATGGAGGCCTTTCCCTGACCAGCCAGGCCGATGAAGTTGAAGGCGGCCTGGAAGGACGACCCCACCCTTTTCAGCTTCTTCGCGTTGACTTCGGAGATGGAGTACATGACCACGAAAAAAGCAAACAGGAGGGTGATGACGTCCGCGTAAGAGACCAGCCATCGTTCCTGATTTTCGGGGGCTTCTTCTTTTTTCTTGCGGGCCATCGTACCGGTTCCCTCAAGCGGCCTTGGCCGGCTCCTCTTTCTTCTCCAGGTAAATCTTCAGGCGCTCTTCCACAATGCGGGGGTTGATCCCCTCCTGGATAGCGAGCACCCCCTCCATGATCATTTCCTGGATAATCCCCCGCAGCCTGAGCTTGCGCTTCAGCTTGTTCGCCATGGGGAGGAACACGAGGTTGGCGGAGCCGACCCCGTAGACAGTCGCTACGAAGGCCACCGCGATCCCCTCTCCGATCTTGCTAGGGTCGGCCAGATTTTCCATGGTGTGGATCAGACCAAGGACGGCCCCTAGGATGCCGATCGTGGGGGCGAACCCTCCCGCCGCTTCGAAAATCTTCAGGGCAGCCTCTTCCTTGCTTTCGTTGATGTCGATCTCGGACTCCAGGAGAGCTTTAATGAACGCGGGTTCCAGGCCATCCACCACGTGGCGGAGAGCCTTCCCGATCAGGGGGTCCGGGGTGTCGTGGAGGCGATTTTCCAGGGCCAGCACCCCATCCCGGCGGGCTACCGAGGATACCTCGACCAGGAACGTCTTGATCTCTTCCGCGTTGGACTTGGGTTCGAAAAAGACCTTGCGGATCAGCCCGAGTCCCCGCAGGAAATCTGCCATTGGGGTGCTGAGCATCGTGGCCCCGATGCTGCCGCCCATAACGATGATCAAGGCAGTGGGCTGGATGATGGAGCTGACCTTTCCACCCTCCAAAACCTGGCCGCCGATGATGGCCACAAACCCCAGAATGAGCCCGATGACGCTCGCTATATCCATTCAATTTGCCCAGTAAGAGGTGTCAGCCGTGTTCCTGCTCCCAGGTATTCTGTGTGCAGGTTCTTATCGACCGTCCGGTCCGCTTTCATTAGAAGTACTTAAAGCGATCCCGGCGTTTCTTATTGATTTTCCGTGGGTCAGGCGGGCTGGGTGGGGCGGGAAATCCTACGCAGCGGAGGGTAATTTGCCCGCTCGGGGGACTCTCGTCAAACCTTCTTGAGGGCGTCGATCATTTTCTTGGCCTTGTCCAGGTGCACGGCGACTGTGGACAGGTGCTTTGAGGTGCGCTCGACCCTCTTCACCAGCGATTCGATCAGCAGGCGTACACCGCGGGGCAGATTCGCGAATTTCTCGTCGAAGGTGGTGTAGTCAATTACTCCGACGACGAGGTCGTCTATGGCGGTGACGGTGGCGGAACGCAGGCCCTTGGAGATCAGTCCCATCTCCCCGAATATCTCCCCTTCGGAAAGTTGTTCTATGATCACGCGCTTGCCGTCGAGCTGCCTGGACACCTCCACCTTCCCCGAGAGAACCATATAGGCGGCGTCGCTGACGGAGCCTTCCCTGAGGATCACGTCCCCCTTCTTGAATTTTTCCTCGTGATGGATTCCCTCCATGTTAGCTCTCCCCGTCTGTTGCCGGTTCTCGCCTCGGAGGACAAGCAGTCGTCCGATTGTAATGCAACAGGTGTGCCACCTGGATTCTCATCGGCTCGGAAAGAAGATCCTTGAGTTGTGGGGGGTTGGGGGAAAGGCACACGGAGAAAAAAGCGTCCGGAATCCGGACAGGGACACATGGGTCGCAAATTGAGACTGTGAAGAGATCTTAAGGATTGGGCTGGCGGATCGCCAGGATCTGGCGCTCTCTCTCCTCAATGAGGGAGTGCTTCTCCTTTTCAAATTGCGCCTTCAGAGCGGCGATAGCCCCCATTGCTTCTCCGGGCGATCCCTGGAGCAGGATCTGCTTGATCTTGGCTTCCAGCATGACCTCTTTTTCAGCAATCTTGGCCTTGTATTCCCTTTCGATCTCCGCGACCCTCTCCTTTTGTTCCGCAGTCAAGGGAGTATAGTGTTCCTTCTCTTCCTGGTGGAGTTTCTCCGTCCTTTCCATGGCCAGGTCTCGGGCGCTCTTCAAGCCTTCGTTCATGATGTAGTCCTCCCGGTTCTCAGGGGAATTCCTTCCCTAATCGACAGCGGGGAGAATTTCCCGGGCAAAAAAGCGCATCTGCTCCGCCGGTTTGGGGGATGCAAAGCGCAGCACCAGGGAACGCGCTCCCTGCCGGATGAACTCTCGAAGCCAGTCCCTGCATTCCGCCGGCGCCCCGGCACAACACCCCTGCATCTGGGACATCACCGTGTAAGGGACCCCGTAGTAAGCCTCCATGTAGGCTTCCATTTCCCGGCGAGCCTGGTTGCGGTCGGCGTGAGCCGTGAGGGTCACGTACAGAGCCGGGGTCAAGGTCTCAGGAGGGCGCCCGGCTTCGGCGACCAGAGCTTGAATTTTGGTCCAGCCTTCGGCGAAGACTTGGGGAGTTGGACTGAT
>JACPSX010000122.1:7836-8572 GCA_016193065.1 Candidatus Tectimicrobiota bacterium
AAAGCGACTCTGCGGTAGGCGTTTCCCCCCCTGCCTGCCAGCCATACGGGAGGGCCCAGGGGCTGCCTGGGGCGAAGTCCCAGGGAGCACCCGTCCACCTCGAAGTATTTTCCCCGAAAATCGACCTGCTCCCCCTTCCACAGGCGCCGCATGATCGCGATGCCCTCTTCGAAACGGCCTACCCTCTGGCCGATCGGGACGCCGCAGTTGGCAAATTCCTGTTCGACGGAGGGATTGCGAGAGCCGATTCCCAGACCGAGGATAATCCGCCCCCCGGAAAGGATGTCCAGGTTGGCAATTGTGTTGGCCAGGAGAACCGGATGGCGCAGGGGGGAGAGGTAAACGGCGGTTCCCAGCTTGACGTTTCGGGTGCGAGTGGCCACTGCCGCCAGCGTGGTCAAAGCTTCGAACCTGGGTCTGGCCAGTACACTGTCACCGACCCAGACGGAATGGTATCCGAGTTCCTCGGCTTCTACGGCCATCTCCAAGAGAGGAGTGAAGTCTGGTGGTGAACTGCTCTCCATCACAGCTCCTCGGGTGGGAAGAAGAAATCCAAACTGCAGAGCCTTGAGGGACATGGAAAACCTCCTGTGGAGAGGTAGAGGTTGACTTGGCGAGGCCTAAATTGAACCCGGGCCGATCCCCAACAAGTATAGGGGGACAGCGCCAGGCTGTCAACGAAGCTTGTCCAGAGTGTTCCAGGTCAGGGCGATTCGGCATTGACTCGCCCTGGAGG
>JACPSX010000128.1:0-5270 GCA_016193065.1 Candidatus Tectimicrobiota bacterium
CTTGGCCGCCTTGATGTCGGGCCAGGTCAAGGCCGTGCCGCTGCTCGATCCCGCCACCACCAAGGCGCGAGAGCAGGGACTGAACCCGCTGGTGGATCTGGCTGCCGACAAGGTGCCCTGGGTCTTCGATTCCATCGTGGTGAGGCGCAACTATCAGGAGGCGCAGCGCGAAACCCTCACGCGGTTTCTCAAAGCCTACATTGAGGGTGCTTACCTGGCCCTGTCCGACGAGAAGCGCGCCAAGGAGCTGATCGCCCAGCAGTTCAGAACCAACGACGGCAAGGTCATCAGCGCCACCTACAACGACTTCAAGCGTCTTATGCCGCTGGATGCAGAGCCGTCCCGGGCGGGCGCCGAAAACGTGATCGAGCAGCTCCAAGCCATCGGCATCCAGGTGGGGAGCAAGAACCTGGATGACTATCTCGATACCCGCATCATTCAGAACTTGAAAAGAGAGGGGTTCTTCACCGCGCTCAAGCAGCAATACGGCGTGCAGTAATCACGGGCGCAGGCGGGCTGTAGGGAAACTGACCGGCGCCGACTTCAGTCCAGGGCGCCGATGTCTTCCATCTCCACTGGGTAGAAGCGGGGAGCCGGCTGGGACTGGGGGTAAGTCTTGAAGAACTCACGGGCCTTTTGCGCGTAATGGCTCCACTCGGCGGGGACTTTATCCTCGGGGTAGATCCCGCCCATTAGGCAAGCTTCGCGGCACAAATCGCGGTCCGTGCAGTCCTCCGGATGGATGTAGCATTGGCCTTGCCCCCGGTAAATGCAGGTCTCCGGGCAGACCTCCACGCAACTGCCGTCCAGGATTCCCTCACAAGGCTCACAGATGACGTAGGCCATTTTCTACCTCCTGAGTATGCCGGATAACCCCCTTTTCCAATATGACAAGGAAGGGGCGCGAAAATCAAGGGAATAATTTCACAAAGCGGAAGAAGATGCAGATCAAGGAGAAAGGGTGCAATAGGAGTCAGATGAAAGAGTGGATTGTTCCTCGTGCTGTGAAGCAGTATAATCCGGCCACGCTTGAGCGGGACCCCAGCACAGGTTGTTTCAGGAGACCGCAAGTTTCCGCTGCCTCCACCTCGCAGGAGAAAAAAGAATTGAACGCCATCGACCTGGAAGTGATTTACCAATCGACGCTGCAAATTGCCCGGGAGCTGACACTGAACATGCTGCGCACGGGCTACTCGACCATCATCAAAGAAAGCCAGGATTTCACCTTTGCTATCTTCGATGCGCGCGGGCGCATGGTGGCCCAGGGGATCCCCCAGCCGCTGCACATCGGCCCTCTGGCAGCCCAGATCCAGGAAATCCGCCGGGTTTACCGGGGGAAGATCGAGCCCGGGGATGCGTTTATTGTGAATCATCCGTACCGGGCCTGTCAGAATCATGCCACGGACATTACGATCATCTCCCCCATGTTTGTCGGAGAACGACTCACGGGGTTCATCGGCAACATCGCTCACAAACCCGATCTGGGGGGAAAGGTCCCCGGCACGAACAGCGGCGATGCGACGGACCTCTTCCAGGAAGGCCTTCTGATCCCGCCCTTAAAGCTTCTGCGCCGGGGCGAACTCAACAGTGATCTCTACGAGATGATTTGCGCCAATACCCGCACGCCGGAGGTCACCTGGGGAGACATCAACGCCCAGGCCAACACGAACGTCTACGGCCTGGAGAGATTCACCGAGCTCTTCGGGAAGTATGGGGTGGACAAGGTTCTGTCCTGCTGGGAGCGCTGGATGGAGATCTGTGAGACCGAGCTGCGCAAGGAAATTGCCAAGGTGCCTGCGGGGCTCTACGGCCCCGAGTCCGATTATCTCGACGACGATGGGGTGGATCTGGATCGACCCTACCGGATTACGGCTTCCCTCGAGGTTAAAGGGGACAGGCTACATTTCATCCTGGACAGCGACCCGCAGGCGCGCGGGCCCATCAACCTGCGCCCCTGCGTTTCCCGCAACTTCATCGAGTGCTGCGTCAAGATGGTCTTTGCTCCCCAGCTCCCGGTCAACGACGGGTTGTCGCGCCCGGTCCGCATTTCCTATCCGCCGGAGGGTTCCCTTCTCAACCCCCGCTACCCGGCCCCGGTGAACATGTACGTGCGCCCGAGCCAGATCACCACCTCGGTGATCGTCCGGGTGCTGGCCCATGCGCTGCCCGGCCGCGTCCCGGCGCCGGGCAGCGCCGCCGGCGGCTCCCTCAGCACCGCGGGATATCACCCGAGGTGGGGGCGCTGGTACTCCCAGTACGAGATTTTCTCTGGCGGCTCCGGAGCGCGGCCCCACGGCGACGGGGTGAGCGCCATGGACGAGCTGGTGGTCAACGTCATGAACACCCCCGTGGAGGCCGTCGAGAGCGAGTTCCCGGTGCGGGTCGAATCCTACGAGCTGGTGCCCGACTCGGCGGGCCCCGGCACGTTCCGCGGCGGGCTGGGCACCCGCCGGCAGTGGAGGATTCTGGCCGAGGAGTCCGTCATCAATCTGCGCACGGATCGCTTCAAGTTCTCCTCTCCCGGAGTGTTTGGCGCCAAGCCTGCTCGGCCCTCCCAGGCCTGCTTGAATCCAGGAACGCCGCAGGAGCGACCGTTGACCTCGAAGGTCGCGAACCTGCGCCTCAAGAAAGGGGACCTGCTGTCCTGGGAGCTGGCCGGCGGCGGAGGCTGGGGGGATCCCTTACAGCGGGACCCCGAGCGGGTCCGCCAGGATGTCCTCTGTGGATATGTCTCCTTGGAAGTGGCCAGGACGGACTACGGGGTGGTGCTGAACCCTGAGGATCTGAGCATTGATCGGGAAGCCACAGCCCGCTTGCGTGCGGAGGGCGCCCGGTCATGAGGCTGCGCATCGGGATTGATGTGGGCGGGACGTTTACGGACCTGACCGCCTTCGATGAGGACCAGGGGGAAGTTGTCGTGATCCGGAAGTACCTCTCCAACCCAGCGCAGCTCATGGCGGTCATGGAAAAGATCACCCAGGAACTGGCGCAGGAGTTTGGAGAGAACTCGGTCTCCCTGATTCTGCACGGCTCCACAGCGGCCCTCAATACGCTGCTGGAGGAGAAGGGAGTGAAGGTCGGACTGCTGACGACCCGGGGGTTTCGGGATGTCTACGAGATCGGACGCCAGTGGCGCGGAGAGGAAGTGTTTAACTTCTTTGCCCCGGCTCCCAAGATGCTCCTGACCCGGGATCGGATCTGCGAAATCCGGGAGCGCTTGGATTACCAGGGCGAGGTTCTGGAGCCTCTGGTCCCTGAAGACGTCGTCCAGGCCGTCCGCAAGCTCCTGGCAGACAGCGTCCAGTCCATTGCGGTTTCTTTTCTCTTCTCCTACGCGAACCCTGCCCACGAAAACGCCGCCGCCCGGATCATCCGGGAGATTGCCCCGGATCTGTATCTCTCTTTTTCCAGCGAGGTAAACCCGGAGTGGCGGGAGTACGAGCGCACGGCTTCGACCGTGGCGAACGCATATATCGGACCTCCGGTGTCCCGCTACCTCCACGATCTCGAAAATCTTTCCGCCGGGAGCTTCCCGCAGGCTCGGGTCCTCATGATGAAGTCCAACGGCGGGGCGGCCAGCGCTGCGATGCTTTCCCAGACCCCGATCCAGACCATCATGTCGGGACCCGTTGCCGGCGTCATCGGCAGCCGCTACCTGGGGGACGTGAAGGGGATCGAGAAACTGATCTCCTTGGACACGGGGGGAACGAGCTGCGACATGGCGGTGATTCCCGGCCGACCCCTGTTTAAATCAGAAGTGTCCGTGGGGCGGCACCCGTTGCGAACCCATACGGTCGACATCGAGACCATCGGGGCCGGCGGCGGCAGCATCGCCTCCATTCAACTCGGGGGAGTCCTCAAGGTAGGACCCCAGAGTGCGGGGGCGGATCCAGGTCCGGCTTGCTATGATCTGGGCGGCACCGACGCCACTCTCACGGACGCTCTGGTCGTGCTGGGCCATCTGAACCCATATGCGCTCCTGGAGGGTGCCATGCCGATCTCCAGCGAGAAGGCCCTGGAGGCCGTGACCCGGCGGGTGGCCGACCCCCTGGGGATGTCTCCCGTGGAGGCTGCCTGGGGGATCTTGACGGTGCTGTCCACAAACGTAATGGCTGCCATGCGCACGATCACCATCGAGCGAGGCTATGATCCTCGCGAGTTCACCCTGATCCCGTTTGGCGGGATGGGGCCCACGATTGCCGGAAAAATCGCCCCCGAGCTCGGCCTCGGCCGCATCCTGATTCCCCGCGACCCGGGGACCTTCAGCGCTTACGGCATGCTGGTCACCGATGTACAGCAGGAGCGCAGCTTCACCCGCATCACCCTTCTGGGCCAGGCCAGCCCCGCGGATCTGGAAGCCATCTACCGGAGAATGGAAGAGGCGGCCATGGCGGATCTGTTGCGCGAAAAAATTCCTCGGGAACGCCTGCAGGCTCTGCGCTACGCCGACATGCGCTACTGCGGCCAGTCCTACGAGGTGAGCGTTCCGGTCTCCAGCCTGCGAGGGCCGGAAGACTTGGCGGAATTGGCTCGCCGTTTTCACGAAGCCCACCACAGGCGCTACGGGCACATGGCCGGGGGAGAGCCGATAGAAATCGTGAACTTCAAAGTCACCGGCATCGGGGTCATTCCCAAGCCCGCCATGAAGACGTTTGCGCTCAGCTCCGGGAGGCTTCCCTCCCCGGAAGAGGTCAGGCAGGTTTATTTCGATTCCAGAAATTCGCTCCCGGTCCCTGTGTTTCGCCGCAGTCTCCTGGAACCTGGAGCGAGAATCGAGGGGCCGGCGGTTATCGAGGAGAAGACCTCAACGACGGTTCTCTACCCGGGCCAGAGCGCCCGCCTGGACGAATATCTCAATATAGAGGTGGATCTGGAAAAATCGCAGTAGGGGAGTTGGACTCCGCAGATCCGTATTCCGGATTTGTTCCGAAGGGTAAGAGCTGAGGGGGATTGATTTGATTCAGCTTTGCGCCGCAGGGCAGGAAGGTTTTTATGTTGGCACTCAACGTGGACTTGTATCTGAGAAGGCGACCGAAGTCCTTCTTGATGGCGCTGGGATTCATCCTCCTCGGGTTGATCGGCGAGATGGACTACTGGACGGGCCGGGAAATCTCGCTTTCCATTTTTTATCTGGTGCCGATTTTTCTGGTCACCTGGTACGTGGACCGGCGGTCCGGCGCCCTCATCTCCGTCGCCGGCGCCCTGGTGTGGTATATCGTGGACTGGATGGGGGCAATCAAATACTCGCAGTCCAGCTATCCCTACTGGAA
>JACPSX010000128.1:5357-5986 GCA_016193065.1 Candidatus Tectimicrobiota bacterium
AAAAGCGCTGGCCAGGACGGATTCTCTGACCGGGGTGATCAATCGTAGATATTTTTTTGAGCTGGCTCAAAGGGAAAACAGCCGGGCCCATCGCCACAAGCAGCCGTTTACCGTCATGTTCATCGACTTGGACAATTTCAAGGATGTAAACGACGTGTCCGGGCACATGACCGGCGATGCGCTCCTGCGCCTGGTGGGCGAAACGATGCGGAAAAATCTCCGGCAGACCGACATTATCGCCCGGCTCGGGGGTGACGAGTTCGCCGTCTTGCTGCCCGAGACCGGGCCTGAACCGTCCGTCCACATCGTCATGCGGAAGCTCCAGGAAAACCTATTGCAGGTCATGGAGAAGAACGGCTGGCCCGTCACCTTCAGCATCGGGGCCGTGACGTTTCTTCGTCCCCCTTCCTCGGTGGACGAGATGATCCGCTTGCCCGATGATCTCATGTATTCGGTCAAGGGCAAGGGGAAGAATATGATCAAGTACGCGGTGTTTGACGGCTGAGGGGCGGGCTCATGCATATATTCCCTTCCCCCTGGATGGGGGAGGGCTGGGTGGGGGTGAAGAGGAAGGATATTCTCATGGCAGTGGGACAGGTGTAAAATTGAGCCACAGAAAGCCCATCGTA
>JACPSX010000200.1 GCA_016193065.1 Candidatus Tectimicrobiota bacterium
AGGTTGTCGAGCAAGTTCAGAAACTGGGTGGCTTGTTCCCCGCCCTGTTGATAGACCTCGTGATAAAGCTTATGCCTCTCATGAGCAAATCGCTCTCCTGCCTTGCTCCTTTGATAGGCTCCGTGGCTTTCCAGATAAGGGCAACTGCTGGGGCAGGAGATCTTCACCAAACGGTACTGGCCACAGCATTGAGGGCAAATGAGACCCCCCAGAGCCGGGCAGCTCCGTTTCCCTTTTTGTTTCTGACAATGGACACACCGGGTCATGTTTTTTCTTTTATCCTTCGACGGAAAGGCTGGATCTTTTGGGCAACAGGCCTCTAGGCTAACGGAAGGTTCCTTCGGTGTCAAGGGAGTTTGCCGAATCTGTTATTACAAGTCCTTTAAATCCATAATCTTACAAAAATGCTCCCGGGCTTCCACTCTGCCCACAGAAAGGGGGATATTTTTTTTCATCACACTTGATAATAGTACAATCAAGTTATATATAGATAATCGAGTCATGGCTAGAAGGAGGTGAACAACGAGGTGGATCCTGAGAAGGTCGGGGCCGAGTACAAAGATGGGGTTCTCAGGATTACCCTTCCCAAGGTAGAGGCGGCAATCCCGCGGAGAATCCAGATCACCGGTTGATCCTGGACCTACAAGCAAAAGCCCCGGGCAAGCCCGGGGCTTTTGCTTTTGCCGTCCCAATCTGACCAGTTTTCTCGCTTCGCCTCCCTTGTCAGTCCAGAAAAAATAAAGTATTTTGATGTACTTCTACAGCCCTGGACGGGAAGGAGGAATCTTGATCATCGAATGTCTCACCGTTGGACCGTTTGCCGAAAACACTTATCTTCTTGGTGATGAAGACAGTCGGGATGCCTATGTCATTGATCCGGGGGGTGATACGGACCGGATCCTCCGGCTGGTCTCAAATCACGGACTCACTTTGCGCGGAATCATCAATACCCACGGGCACATCGACCACATCGCCGGAGTTCAGGAGCTGAAGGATCGGACGGGCATCCCCTTCGCGATCCATGAACAGGAGCTCTTCACGCTGGAGAATGCCCCCCAGGCCGCCGCCCTGTTTGGCATGTTCAACCTCCGCAAACCCGAAGTGGACCGCTTTCTCCAGGATGGAGAACTCCTCTCTCTCGGCAACAAGACCATCCAGGTGGTGGCGACTCCGGGACATTCTCTAGGAGGGGTCAGCTTCCATATCGAGAACTCCATCTTTGTGGGAGACGCTCTCTTTGCCGGCTCCATAGGCCGCACCGACTTCCCCGGAGGGGATTACCAGACCCTGATTTCTTCCATTAAGAACCGGATCCTGACTTTGCCCGATGACGCCATCGTGTATTCCGGTCACGGCCCCGAAACAACGGTGGGATGGGAGCGCCGCACAAACCCGTTTCTGACCGGCGGGGTCTCGTAGCGCCCCATGGATAACCTCAGCCACACGCTCGTAGGGGCCGCCATTGCGAACAGCGGGCCCCGCCAAAAATTCGGTAAAGCCGCCACCTGGACTCTTCTAGTCACCGCAAATTTGCCCGACATTGACGCGGTCCTACGGTTCTGGGGGCGGGATTTCTACATTCTTTACCACAGGAGCTTTACCCATTCGGTGGTGGGGCTCTTCACGATTCCTCTCCTGGTCGCCGGGGTAATTCGCATTCTCTGGCCGGGAAAACGCTTCTGGACCTTTTACTGGATCTCGTTCCTGGGAATCCTCTCCCATCAGATTTTCGACCTAATCACTTCCTGGGAAACCCTCATCTTCCACCCTCTGAACCAGCACCGGTTTTCTCTGGGCTGGGTGTTTATCCTGGACTTTTTCTTCTGGGGAATTCTGGGTTTGCCGCTTCTCATCAGAATATTCTGGAAAATTGATCTCAGGAAATGGAGCCGCGTCTCCCTGGCGGTCCTCGCCCTCTACATTGGCTTCGCCGGGGGCAACTGGTGGAAGGCCCGGGACCTGGGGAGAGATCTGGCCGCGGGGCTCGGATCCGGGGCAGCTCTCATTGGGGTATATCCTCAACCCCTTTCCCCGCTCAATTGGGGAGCCATTGTGAAAGCCGATGGCCAGCTCCATCAGGTCTTCTTTCACACGTACGACTCTCTTGCCACCTTGCACCAGCGCCCCAATCGCACCTTCGTTCAGAACCTTGACAACCCAGACGTGAAGGCCGCGCTAGCCACTCCTCCGGGCAGGGCCTACCTGAAATGGGCTCAAGCTCCGGCTGCTCTCGTGGAGCAAAACGGCGAAGGGCCGGTCGTGATCCTTTACGATGTACGCTTCTTGCGCCCGGAGGGCGGTCCCCAACGCTGGTTCCACCTGACTATTGAGATGGACGAGAATCGGCGCTACCTGAGGCATTCCTGGGGAAGCTAAAGCCCCTCTTTCGATCCTCACCAATTTGGGTCAGGTCCGAACAAGAGAATTCTTCAGGGCGGCATTGCGAACACGCAAAAAGAGACCCCAGATGGGCAACGCAAGGCCTGTCCCGCTCCCTCTCTCCCTTTTGGCCAAGCCCTACCTACCCACCTGGGGGCTGGGGTGGCAGCAGATTGATCAGTGCTTCTCTGCTAAGTTAGAGGCTCCTTATTCGGCTGGAGCTTTATTGCTTTTTACTCTCCAGTAGGAGATCGGATAAGAAAACCTAATTGTGAGAATAGAGCTGATACGGAGGAAATCAAAGGAAGTGGGTCACCTTTTTTCTGTGACCGGGATCACATCGAGAGGGAACCGGCCGCTTCACGCTTAAGCCTGTCGGGATGAACGATTGTAATCCGCCGGCGCTCGATGCGGACCAGACCCGCCTTCTGGAAATCAGCCAGAACCCGGGTCAGGGTTTCCCGGGAAATTCCAACCAGATCGGCCAGCTCCTTGCGGGTCAGGGAAAGGGGGATCTCGGCCCCCGCACTGAGCGGAATCTTTCTCTCTTCAACTAGATCCAGGAGAATCGAGGCGACTTTCTCATAGGCATCGGCAAAGACCAGGCGCCGGATCTTTTCATTGGCCTTGCGCAGCCGGCGGCTCACCGTGGTCAGCATCTTCATCACCACTTTCGGGTGTTTCGGAATAAATTTCAAGAACTGTTCCCGGAGAAGAACCAACGCCTGACAAGGCTCCAGCGCCGTTACAGTGGCCGAGCGATAATCACCGTCAAGCAAAGACATCTCCCCGAAGAAATCCCCCTCCTCCAGAATCCGCAAGATGAGCTCTTTGCCGTGCCGCTCCTCGACGCTTACCTTGACGGTCCCCTTCCTGATCACAAATAGAGCACTCCCCAGGTCCTGGGCATGGAAGATAACCTCATTTTTCCGGAAGGAGCGCTCCTGAACGACGGTCTCCAGTTCCCGGATCTCGTCGTCCGAGAGATCGCTAAAAAGGCTAACCTGGCGCAAAAAAGACTGCTTGTTCATCAGCCCTGCCTCCACTGACTTTCCTTGCCTTCTACACTAGGCTAAACTCCCTGTCAATGTGTGGAATCGGCTCATTGACACCAAAGCATCCAGGGTGGTATAAAATTATAAGCGAAATAATCTATTCCGCCGTATGGCAGCCTTCCAAAATGTGGTTTCGCCGAGTCCAAGTCTTTCGGGGGGGAGACTCTCTTGGGGCTTACAGCCGAGCAAGTGAAACAGAAAGGGAAGGAACTCGGTGCGGACCTGGTCGGGATCTGCAGCGCCCAAACCTTGAATGAAAACCCTCCGGACCCCAAATTCCCCCAGATCCCTGCCAACATTTCCTCCGAGATTAAAAGTGTGGTTGCCATTATCAAACGGATTCCCGTCGGGGCCTTTCGGGCCAGGAACATGGCCTGCGTTCACCACATCGACCAACTGGTCCTGCGCGAGCACGACAAGATCGCCTACCGGATCGCCCGTTACCTGGAGCAGGAAGGATACTATGCCTTTCAAACCGCTGCCCAGGAGACCTCATGGGAGATGAAGCGGGGCAGCTACGGATATCTCTCCACCCGCCACGTTGCCATCGAGGCCGGTTTGGGAACTCTGGGGCTTGAACTCAACCTGATGACTCACGAATTTGGTCCCCGCTGCTACACGACGTGCATTCTGACCACAGCAGAGCTCGCTCCGGATCCCAAAATGACCGAGCAAGTCTGCATCGGCGAGACCTGTAGCCGCTGCCTGCACTCCTGCCCGGCCAGTGCCGTCCTGCACTGGGGAATCGACAAGCGGGCCTGCGCTACGGTAGCTCAAGAATACGGAGTGGCGGCCCTCTTCAAGGTGTTTGAGCGCGTCATTGCCGCCGAAACCGGGGAGGATCGCATGAAGGCGGTGCGCAACCTCAAGTGGTTCGGCATCTGGCAAGGGCTTCTCCGGGTGGTCGGGGCTTTTGGAGATTGCCCCCGTTGCCTGGCCGTCTGCCCCGTGGGAGAGGACTATCATTACCTGAGTGAGTGCCAACGGGAGATCCCCGAGAAGACCCCGGAGAAATTATCCGCGGGCAAAGCCATGGCCAAAGCCCGAAAGGCTGGAGAGGAGATCGTGGGACTTTCCGGGCACCGTATTCGCTGGATCGGGGAAGAGGGCTACAAACCTCCCAAGTTGCGAAAGGCAGGCCGATGACCGCCGAGCTTACCTCCAGGGACGTCAAAGAAAAAGCCCGGGAACTCGGCGCGGATCTCGTTGGCATTGTTGCTGGCGTCTCTCTAAACGCAAACCCACCGGATCCCAAAATTCCCCAGACTCCGGAGCGGATCACTCCCGACTCAAAAAGCGTGATTGTCTTAGCCAAGGCCTTTTTGCGGGGCACCTCTCGCCTGAAGGGGAAAAACGACCGTCACAAGCAATACTCGGCCGAGCTTCAGTTCAGTGAGCTGGAAGAAATATCCCTGCGGCTTGTCTACTTTCTCGAAGATCACGGCTATCCTTCCATCACGGTCCCCCCCATGCATAACGAAGCCCTCATGTACCGGGCCGACGGCCGCAGCCATGGTCCCCTCTCCCTCCCCCACGCCGCTGTGGAAGCGGGCCTGGGAACCCTGGGGCTCAACCTCATGCTGCTTACCCCCGAATACGGCCCCCGGGTCCTGCTCGGTGCGGTCCTGACCTCAGCGGACCTGGAGCCGGACTCCAGGATGGAGACTGCACTCTGTTTGGGGGAGGAGTGCGGTCGCTGCCTGCTCACCTGTCCGGGCGACGCCGTCCTGCACTGGGGTCTTGATGCCGCCAAATGCGCCCCCCATGCTTCCCCCTACGGGTTCGAGTTTCTCCTCAACCACATGGAGAACATCGTGAAAACCCCCGAAAAGGAAAAGCAGCTTGCGCTCTTGCGCAGCGCCGAAACGTTCAATGCCTGGCAGAGTATTCTGCGCGGCGTTGGCGTTTACACCGGTTGTACGCGGTGCGTGGACGTTTGCCCTGTGGGGAAGGATTACGAGGCCCACATCAAGTCCGCTCAGGAGGAAATCCCCGAGGAAACTCCGCAAAAGCGGGCCCGTCTGGCCGAAATGCTCAAGCGTCGCAGAAAGGGGGACCCGATCGTCGGTTTGGAGGCCTCACGGCGCTGGATTGGAAACCGCCCGTAGACCCCCCGTTTTCCCTGCCTCTTGCAAACGACCCCCGGGGATGATAAAAGCAAACCCATAGAGACACGTCCCGGGGTGCCGGAGTGGTGGAACTGGTAGACGCGCGGGACTCAAAATCCCGTGAGGGCAACCTCGTGTGGGTTCAAATCCCACCTCCGGCACCAAAAAACCCAATGCGAAATGGCGTCCTCCCCGTCTATTGCGCCAGGGGGGAAGCGCAGCCGGGTCGGAGGGCAGTAAGCAGCGGAATCCTGGTTCCAATTCCGCTTGAAAACACATGGCAGATTCAGAACAACCCACGAACTTTGGCGGATTGCGCGTAGCGGCCTTCGAGAGCCGCTTTGCCCCGGAGATGGCGCGCCTCATCGAAAAGTCCGGCGGCCAGCCCCTGGTGGCCCCCTCGATGCGCGAGATCCCGCTTGAGGAAAACCCCGCAGCCCTGGCCTTTGCCGAAAAGCTTTTCGCGGGACAATGCGACGTCCTGATTCTCCTGACCGGCGTAGGGACCCGCACGCTCGTGGAGGCCATCGAGACCCGCTACCCACGGGAAAAAATCCTGGAGGGACTGCGCCGGGTGCTGCTGGTGGCCAGGGGTCCAAAGCCGGTGGCGGCCCTCCGTTCCTTTGGAATCACCCCGCAGGTGATCGTCCCCGAGCCCAACACATGGCGCCAGATCCTGCAGGCTCTGGATGGCGCAATTCCGCTGCCCGGCCAGCAAGTCGCCGTGCAGGAGTACGGCATCCCCAACCGCGAGTTCCTGGCTGGGCTCGCGGGGCGGGGGGCCAACGTGATGCGTGTCCCGGTCTACAAATGGGCCCTGCCGGAGGACCTCGGCCCTCTCAGAAATGCCATCCAGGAGATCAGCGCGGGAAACGTCCACGTGGTCCTCTTCACCAACGCCCAGCAGGTTCAGCATCTCCTGCAAGTGGCCGGGAAGGAGGGCGTGATCGAGGGGCTGCGGCGCGGGGTGGCGCGGACGGTGATCTGCTCCATTGGGCCGGTGGCAAGCGAAGCTCTAGAGAAACAGGGGTTCCTGGTCGACTTCGAGCCGGAGCATTCGAAAATGGGGATCTTTGTCAAGGAAGCGGCCCGGATGAGCCGGAATCTGGTGGCGAGCAAACGGCGGCCGGTCATTACGATCGAGACCCCGGCGGCTGCGGCGGACCGGTTGCGTGACAGCCTCTTTCTGCGAGCCTGCCGCCTGGAACCCACGGAGCGAACGCCGGTTTGGCTCATGCGTCAGGCAGGGCGCTATATGAAGGAATACCGCGACCTGCGCGAGCGGGTCGGCTTCCTGGACCTCTGCAAGAACTCCGAGCTCGCCGCAGAGATCACCGTGAGTGCCGTTCAGCGCCTCGGCGTCGACGCGGCGATTCTCTTCGCGGATCTGCTCCTGGTCGTCGAGCCCATGGGTTTCGAATTGGAATACAGTAAGGGAGAGGGGCCGATCATCCACAACCCCGCTCGCACGGCCGCCGATGTGGACCGGGTCCGCGCGGCTGACCCGGCCGATCTGGGATACGTCTACGAGTCCGTCCGCAAAGTGCGTGCGGCCCTTCCCGCCCATCTCCCGCTCATTGGCTTCGTCGGGGCGCCGTTCACGCTGGCCTCCTACCTCGTTGAAGGGGAGGGGACGCGGAACGCCGTGCTGACCAAGTCGCTCATGTACCGCGATCCGGGGGCCTGGCGGGCCATGATGGAGAAGCTGGTAACATCCCTTGCCGGCTATGCCAACGGGCAGGTTGCCGCCGGCGCGCAGGCGATCCAGATCTTCGACTCCTGGGTCGGCTGCCTATCTCCCCGGGACTACCGCGACTACGTCCTCCCCTTCACCCAGAGTCTGATCCGGCAGATCTCGGCTGTCCCGGTGATCCATTTCGGGACGGGAACCGCGACGCTGCTCGAACTGATGAAGGAGGCCGGAGGACAGGTCATCGGCCTGGACTGGCGGGTGAACCTGGACGAAGCCTGGGCCCGGCTCGGGAAGGTAGCGATCATGGGGAATTTCGACCCGGTCACGCTCTTTGCGGATGCCAAAATCATCCGCTCCCAGGTCGAGCGGATCCTCGCCCAGGCCGGCGGCCGCCCGGGGCACATCTTCAACCTGGGTCACGGGATCCTGCCGGGGACTCCCGTTGAAAACGTGATCGCCCTGGTGGAAGCAGTGAAAGAACTAAGCTGCCGGAGCACGGAAGCGTAGGCGCAAAGGCTGAAAACATGGCCGATCCCTATGATTCAGTCCTCTTGATCACGTTCGGCGGCCCGACAAAGCGGGAGGAGATCCGCCCCTTCCTCGATGTGGTCCTCGCGGGACGACCGATCCCGCCGGAGCGGTTTGAGCAAGTCGTTCTTCACTACGAAGTGATCGGTGGCGCATCGCCGATCAACGAGATTACAGCGCGGCAGGCAGAGGCTCTGCGCGCAGAACTTATGGGCGCGGGGACCACTCTGCCGGTCTATGTCGGGATGCGCAACTGGCACCCTTTCCTGGCCGATGTCCTGGCGAAGATGGCGGACAACGGGATCCGGCGCGCGGTCGGCTTTATCCTCGCGGCCCACTGGAGTGAGGCGAGCTTCCAGCGGTATACGGAGTCAGTAAACGAAGGGCTGGCGCGGCTAGCAAACCGGGCCCCCGGCATCGACTACGTCGATCCCTGGTTCGACCATCCGCTCTTCATCCAGGTATTAGTCTCGCGTATCGAGGAGGTACTTCCCGTGCTTCCTCCGGATCGCCGCGACGGGGCTGCCTGGATCTTCAGCGCCCACAGCATCCCCTCTGCCATGGCAGGGGTAGATCGCTACCAGAGGGAGATCTCTCGCTCGGTCGAACTTGTTTGTGCCAGGCTGAGCCGGAAATCCTGGTCGATCGCCTACCAGAGTCGAAGCGGCAGCCCGCGGGATTCCTGGCTGGAGCCGGACATCGGGGACGCCATTCGAGTAGAAACTGCCAAGGGAACAAAGGACGTGCTGGTGATCCCCGTGGGATTTGTTGCCGATCACGTCGAGGTTCTGTATGACCTGGACATTCAGGCGAAAGAGATCGCTGAATCGTTGGGGCTCAACTACGTGCGGGCCAAGACCGTGGGGGAGCATCCGGCGTTTATCCGGATGATGGCTTCTGTTGTAGCGCAAAATCTAGCCAGGAACCCAGGATGAACCAGGTGTGAATGTGTCCATCTCCTCTCGCATCGTCATTGTTGGTGGCGGCGTGGCGGGTCTTGCCGCCGCGAACCGGCTGGTTGAGGAGCGGGCCCGGGGCGAGCTCCCGTTGGAAATCATTCTGCTGGAAGCGGAGCCGCGCCTCGGGGGTGTCATCCGCACGGTCCGGCGCGACGGGTTTCTCATCGAAAGTGGACCCGACAGCTTCATCACGGAAAAGCCCTGGGCGATCGATTTATGCCGACGATTGGGACTGGAAGGCGAGCTGATCGGGACAAACGAGGCCTGCCGGCGGAGCTTCATCATCAGAGGTGGCCGTCTCATGCCGGTCCCCGAAGCCTTCTATCTACTCGCCCCTGCTCGCCTCGGTCCCTTCCTTTCCACGCCGATTTTTTCCTGGCCGGGAAAATTCCGCATGATGCTGGATCTGTTCTTGCCTCGGCGAAAGGTGGACGCCGACGAAAGCCTGGCGTCCTTTGTCCGGCGACGGCTGGGGAAAGAGGCGCTGGAGCGCATGGCACAGCCCATGGTGGCGGGAATCTACACAGCAGACCCCGAACGGCTCAGCCTGCGCGCCACGTTTCCGCGCTTTCATGAGATGGAGCGGGTGCACGGGAGCATGATCCGGGCTCTGCGGGCCAGGGTCCGGAACCCATCCGCCCGGGGCCAGGAGGCAAGCGGTCCGCGCTACGGGCTGTTTGCCACCCTGCGGTCGGGGATGCAGACCATCCCCGACACACTGTCAGCCCGCCTCACCGATGTGACGATTCGCACCGGCGTCAGAGTTTCCGAACTCAGACCGGGAGGAACGGGGAGCCGCTGGCTCGTGCGCACGACTGCGGGGGGAGAAATCCCCGCCGATGCCCTCTGCCTTGCCATCCCGGCAGACCGGGCGGGTGCATTGTTAAACGGTACAGATCCCATCCTGGCCCAGGCACTCGGGAGAATCCCCTACGCCTCCACCATCACCCTCCACGCCGCCTACCGACGGGAGGACGTACCCCACCCCCTCACCGGGTTCGGATTTGTGGTGCCGGCGGTAGAAAACAGGGATATTTTAGCCTGCACCTTTGCCAGCGTGAAGTTCCCGGGAAGAGCCCCCGACGGTACGGTGCTGCTGCGGGCCTTCCTGGGCGGAGCAACCCGGCCGGACTTGGCGCAGCGGGATGATGCGGAACTGGAAGCGGCCGTCCACAGGGAGCTCTGCGTTCTCCTGGGGATCGAGGCAGAACCCCTCTTTGTGGAAATCCACCGCCATCCGCAGTCCATGGCCCAGTACCTAGTGGGTCACCCCGATCGGGTCCGGGAGATCACGGCCCGGGTCCTTGCCCATCCGGGTCTCGCCCTGGCCGGAAACGGATATGAGGGGATCGGGGTACCGGACTGTATCCACAGCGGAGAAAGAGCCGCAGAGGAACTGCTGCGAGACTTTCCGCAAGTTCTCCCTCTGCAGGAGCATTCCTGAAAAGGGCTTGCGGCCTCGTCCTGTTTTTCCTATACTGGCGCGATAGTGTGCCGGGAAAACAATCATTTGCAGCGAATCCCCGCGCGCACCCCATACGAACTCTGTAAAACGCTCAGAGTGAAATCCGGGCAAGAGGAGTCAAGAGGCTTCACCGGGAAGGCATGCTCGGTGACCGATTCGTGACCTAAACCTTCAACTGCTTTCAGAGAAGACGGATGGCAGCCGAAAACACGGACAAACGAAAACTCACGGTACGGGTCGCCATGGGGCAGCATCCGGCCGACCTCGTGGTGCGCGGTGGAACCCTGATCAACGTCTACACAGGGGAACTTCAGGAAGATACCTCCGTGGCAATTATGGGGGACACAATTGCAGCGGTCGGACAGGGAATCCCGGTTTCCATTGGGCCGGAAACTCTCGTCCTCGAGGCGAAAGGGAAATTTCTTTCCCCAGGATTCCTGGATGTTCATACCCACATCCTCAACATCTTCCGGATCGCCGAGTATGTCCGCTGGGCTGCTCCCCGAGGGAATACCTGCGTGATCACCGAGACCCTGGAGCTGGCCAACGCCGTGGGGCGCCGGGGGGTCGAAGCGTTTCTGGAAGAGATCCGCGACCAGCCCATTGAAATTTTCGCCCTGGCACCGGCCAAAGTCCCCACCTATCCGGAATTTGAGCGGGGGGCTCCCTTTGCTCTGGAAGACCACCGGCATCTTCTGGCCCACGAGCGGGTCCTGGGCGTCGGGGAAACGAACTGGCCCCTGGTCACAGGCCTGGACGAAACTTCTTTCCAGATCCTGGAGCTGGGCAGCCGGGCGGGAAAATTCTTGCAAGGACACGGGGCGGGCGCGCGCGGGGAAAAGCTGCAAGCCTACGCCGCCGCAGGAATCACCTCCTGCCATGAGCCGATCGCCCTGCCCGAGATCCTGGAGCGCCTCCGGCTGGGGATCTATACTATGGTCCGGCAAGGAGGAGTGCGCAGGGATTTGGAAGCCCTCAAGGGGATCGAAACGCTGCGTCGGCTGGTCCTCGTAAGCGACGGCATTTCCCCGGAAAGTCTGGTGGAGGGCACCGACATCACCGGCTGCGTCCAGAAAGCCATTGCCCTGGGGATTCCCCCGATCCAGGCCATCCAAACGGTCACACTGAACGCCGCCGAGAGTATGGGTCTCTCGAATCGAGGGGGCATTGCCCCCGGAAAGATTGCGGACCTGTTGATCCTGGAAGATCTAAACTCTCTGCGCTGTCAGACGGTCATCTGTAGAGGAAAGATCATCGCCCGGGACGGGAAGCTCCTCGAGCCTGCTCCCATGAACCTCTATCCCTCCTGGATCTACCACAGCTTGAATCTCCCGGAGACCCACCCGGCCGATTTTCGCATCCCCTTTGCCGGCACCAGAGCCGCTGTACGAGTGGTCCATATCGCGGGAGACATGCTCACCAAGGAGGATCGGGCGGAAATTTCCGGGAAAAATGGGGAGCTTCACGCCATTCCAGAGGAGGATCTTCTCAAAGTTGCCGTCATCAATCGTTACGACCACCCGGGGGAAAAGTTTGTAGGGTTCGTCAAGGGGTACGGTCTCCGGCGAGGAGCCGCGGCCAACAGCTTCTCCTGGGTCACCAACAATGTGGTGGTGGTGGGGGCCAACGACCAGGACATGGCCTTGGCCGTAAACCGCCTGCGCGAGCTGCAAGGAGGAGTTGTGTTCTGCTCCGGCGGAAAGGTCGTAAAGGAAATCGCCTTCCCCCTGGCCGGAATTATCTCCGAGGAGCCCATGGACGCGCTGGCCAGGAAGATCCTCGACCTGGAAGACGCCCAGCGCAGGGAAGGGTCCACGCTGCGCTCCCCTTTCCTGACGCTGCAGACCCTGCCCTTTACAGGGGTCCCCTTCCTGCGCCCCACCGACCTGGGTTTGGTCGATGTTCGCGCCCGTAAATTTGTCGACCTCATTTACCAATGATCTCTTCCCTTTCCACCGAGTGGATCCTGGTTCTGGTCTTTCTCATGGGCGCCGTGGTCAGCGCCTTTGCCACTCTGGTCGGCGGCGGGAGCCTGCTTACGATACCGATCCTGATCCTGCTGGGCCTCCCCTCCCAGGTAGCCATCGCCACAAACCGCTTCGGTAATCTCGGACTTCTCCTGGCAGGTCTGTACAAATTTGGCGAGAAAAAGCTCGTGAATTACAAGCTGGGGTCGATTCTAGCGGTCTCCTCCGTCCTGGGTTCAGTCGCTGGAGCGAACCTGGTTCTGAAAGCCTCCGACCTGGCCTTGCGTCGCACGATTGCCGTGATGACTTTTCTCGTCCTCGGCATTTTCATGCTGATGCCGGGGATCGGCTTGCGGCATCGGGATCTGCAACTGCACTGGGGGCACTGGTTTCTGGGCATCCTCATCAGCTTTGGCCTCGGCGTCTACGGCGGCTTTTTCGGTGCCGCCATGGGAACTTTTTTTACTTACTTATTGGTCTTGCTCTTCGGGGAGTCTTTTATAGAAAGCGCCGGGACCCGCAAGATCGCCTCCACCGCTCTGTCACTGGCGGCGACCTTTATCTACATGTGGCATCAAAAGGTGCTCTACAACGTCGGGTTTTCTTTATTTGCAGGCATGGCCCTGGGCTCTTACTTCGGGGCCCACTACTCGACCGCCCTGGGGAACCTCTGGATCCGGCGCTTGTTCATCGGCGTCGTCATCCTCCTGGCAGCCCGCTTGCTGGTGTAATCTCTCCTCCGCGCTCCAGCTCTATGGGTCGGAATCGGAGGATGTTTTCCTCCGGGAAGAAGAGATTTTTGTCGGTTCTTCTTCGATCACCTCTCCGGGGATCATCGAGAAGAAACCCGCGGATCGGAGCCGGTCGAGAGCGTTCCGAAGGAGAGAGCAAAGTACGGCCACAGGGAAAAAGATAACGATCTCCCGCCAAGTTGCGGCCAACACCAAAGGGAAATCCCTTCCCACCAGTTCACTAAACCCATTCGCCCCCCCCACCCGCGGAAGCAGGGGCCAGGGGAAACTGAAGCGCTGCCCCAAGAAGGGGGAAAAAAGGGCTACCCCATCCTGAAGAGGAGCACCCGTCAGGTAATCCAGCAAGGGGTGACTGAGGAGCACCCCTGTATAAGCGGTAAACCACGGCCAGAACGGCTCCGCCCCCCGGCGTCCCGTGTGCAGGGCCAAGAGGGCGCCCAGGACAGGGAGGAAAAAGAGAGAATGAGAAAACGTGCGGTGGAAAACCTGCGGACTCCCCCCAAAAAGCCAGACGATCCCCAAGTCCAGGTCCGGAACCAGAGCAAGGGCCATAACCGCCAGCATTCTTTTCCCCCTCACGGGCTTACCGTTACTGGGAGCGGCAAGAAAATAGGCGGAGAGCCCTCCCAATGCATGGCCTACCAGCAAAGACACGTTCCATCCCCCCGGCCGGGAATCCAACCGGACCCCTCTCTCCCGTTCAAACGCCCAGGGACACCTTTGCTTTCCGATATCCTGTGGTAAGATAAATCGACACTCGGGAGAGGAGGAATCAATGTGTCCCTGACCCTTGGAGATATCATGAGCAATCCGGTCATATTAATCACCCTGGACAATACCCTCGGAGAGGCCGCTGATCTCATGCGGCGATCTGCAGTCCGCCACTTCCCTGTGATCGACCCCGAAACGCGAACTCTGAAGGGAATTCTCACTGATCGGGACCTAAGAAAGCACCTGAGCCCGAGGCTCGGGACAGAGGCTGAAACTGAGGAGGACCGAAAGACGCTGAAAATCCCGGTCCACAAAGTGATGGTGCGCCGACTCTACACAGCGACACCGGAAACTTCCCTTCGAGAGGGAGCCAGACTCCTCATGACCAAGAAGATCGGCTGTTTACCGGTTGTTGATGACCGCCGCAGACTTTTGGGGATCGTTACGGAATCGGACTTCGTCAAGCTCCTGGCCGAAAACGTGGCGGTCGTTCCTTACAAAGGCTTATAGGATCACAGGAATTTGAGAGGGGGAACTCCATTGCAAAATTATGACGAGGTTGAACACCTGGTAAAACGTCTGCTAAAGAAGCTCTCCATCCCGGCCCAGGTCACTGCGGGCTGGTCATATGACGACGGGGCCTACCTCGTTTACCTGATGGCCAACACCCGGGAGGCCACGGTCAGTATTCCTCCAGACCTTGTCGAAGACGCCTTGACCGGGGGGAAGCGGCTCTCCGAGCTGGAAGGATTAGTTCAGCGAGGGGCGGCCCGGCTCCAGAAGGAGGCCCACTATTTGAAAACTGATGTCAAGCTCATGGACCGGTGGTCCTCCTAGCCCCGGCTCAGGAAGTGTCCCTGTGCAGGAATAAAGCTGGCTCTAACTCCGAGGGAGCTGCCCCGCAGGCGAGAGGTTGCGAGGCAAGCATCCCTCGGCTCGGCCAGCGCATCTCACGTCGCAAGCTCTCCGGGAGCCGCACCCATAGGATGGGTACCCGCATCCTGGGTGTGGGCACTCCCGAGGCCCCCTCCATGTAACACATTACTAGCTTACCTCCAGTAGGTACTCCCGGATCTGATCGCGGTCCTCAGGGCACGTTTTCCTTCCCCTTGGCATCCTTCACGATGGTCTTTTCGGTGATCACAGCCCGATCGCAGTCCCTCACCGCTAGGTCCAAATACCTCTTCAGATGCTCCCGGGCCAGCTCTTTATCCTTGCGCTTGAAGTAGAGGAGGCCCAGTTCGCGGTGCGGAGCCGCATAATCCGGGTCGTACTGCAAGGCCAGAAGGTATTCCCGCATTGCTTCCCGGGTGCCCCCGGCGTCCTTAGCCGAACGCCGGTACAGCTCTCCCATATAGTAGTGAGCCTTTGGATCGTTCGGCTGAAGCTTAAGCACCTTTTCCAACTGGGTCCGGGCCAGATCATAGCGGCCCGCCTCAATGTCCAGGAGGGCATTCTCGCGCACGAGGGCCCGGGTGCGGCGCTGAAAGTCCTCCGTGTTTACAACCCGGCCGGGTTCCTCCGCCGTCTGCCGGTACCGGGTCGCCAGGAGCATATTGTAATTCTCGATCCGCTCCCGGTTTGTGGAGTGGTTGCCGAAGAAGAAGTTCTCGATCTTTGTCTGGTCTCCGTAGGTTTTCAAAAACAGTTGAAAGACCTTGGAGGCTTCCTTGGGATCATAGCCGGCCCGCACCATATTCTCCAGCCCACCGTCATCGGCCTGGTCTTCCAAGTCTCGGCCGTAGCCGTTCACGGCAGCCAGAAGTCCCAGTTGCAATCCCAATCCCAGCATAACCTGCGCGGTCTGGTTCAGAACCTGCGCGGTCACCAGGTTTCCCTCTTTGGCCTGCTTGCCGGAGACCGCGGCCACGGCAATGCTGGCGGCAATCCCCACCACGGTCGCCGCAATCACCTTCCCCTTTGCGCTCCGGTAATAGCGCACCCCATCCCGGTGAACCACATGGCTCATCTCGTGCCCCAGAACCGCTGCCAGTTGAGCCTCATTTTCCAGCCGGGAGATGAGGCCCGTGTGGACGTAAATATGACCGTTGGGATAGGCAAATGCGTTTAGGGCGGGATCCTTGATGACGTGGAACTGAAACTCGACCCCTGCTTCCTTCACCGGATGGGGCTCCAGCTTCTTGGCAATCCCGGCCAGGTACTCTTCCAGGAGTGGATCCTTATAAAGCTTGCCGGTTCCGGCGAGCTTCCTCTGCTCCTTTTCACTTTGCTGCCAGATCTCCTTTTCGTCGCTGGCCAGCTCGAATTTCTTCCCGGTCGCACCGATGGGTGGAATGTTCGGACTGGCACAGGAGAGAAGAAAAGCAGACAAAAGGAAAAAGACGGTCCAGCGCAGGACCCGCTTCATTCTCCCAAACACGACGTAACCCTCCTTGCTTGCTGCTCAGGGCGTCGTTTCGGACACCATCAGAGACATCTGCCTGATCCCCGCCCCCCGGACCAAGTCCACCAGTCGAATGACCCGCTCGTAGGGAACCGCCCGATCCGCTCCAAGGACAATCCCCCCCTCGGGGTCGCGGCTGGCCAAATCCCTGAGCTTAGTGGTGAGATTTCTTTCATCGACCCGCTCGCTGTCAAAATAAAGCTCCCCCTTGGGCGTCAGCACGACCCTGTGTACCTTGGCAGCTAAAGCTTCGCCGGAGCGGGAGCGGGGGAGATCGACAGGAATGCCCGGATTTACAATGAGCGTCGCGGTGGCCATGAAAATAATCAGCAGGACCAAGACCACATCAACCAGGGGGGTGATGTTGATCGCGGTTATCCCCTCTTCATCGGCGGAGTTGAGGTTTCCGGCCATGGGTTTTGCTCCAGGTTACGCCGCAGGAGGGACAATATCCTCAGGTAGACGCTTTCGGTCTGACTCGAGACCTCTTTGACGCGGCGCTGAAAATAATTATAGGCAATGACGGCCGGTATGGCCACAAAAAGTCCGGCTGCCGTGGCCACCAGGGCTTCCGAAATCCCCCGCATGACTACGCTGGGCCCGCCCCCGGTGTTGAACGAGAGGTCGTAAAACGCTCTGATGATCCCCAATACCGTGCCGAAAAGGCCGATAAACGGCGCATTATTTCCCAGGGTTCCCAGAATGGACAGGCCCTTTTCCATGCGAATCCGCTCCTGGAGAAAAGCCCCCTGGAAACGGTCCTGAGCGATTTCCGGGCTGCTTGGCGGGTCCTCCAGCCCGGCCGCCACCACCCGCCCGCCGAATCCGCCGATCATCCGGGCCACGGCTCTCGCCTCCCCATAATTCCCCTTGCGCAGCGGGTCCGTAACCCCATCTCCCAGGAGTTCCAGGGACAGCCGGTTCCGCCGGAAGTAAACCGCCC
>JACPSX010000201.1:0-13725 GCA_016193065.1 Candidatus Tectimicrobiota bacterium
AGATCGCCTGCGGGGGCAACCCCTCGGAGGAGAGAGTACCAAGGGGACTGTCCTTCCTGCCCTGAGCGCAACTGCCGGGAGCAGCGGCACCCAGAGGGTACCCGACCGGGAGCGGCCAGGGATGGGAAACCGCGCAGCCTAAACTCGCTTGCAGATAGATGAAAGTCTATCGTGGCGGTAGCGGAGGGATCCCACCCTGGCCGCCCCGCTGCGGGACACCCGCAAGGCGGGTACCCGGAGCGAAGGGCAGGAAGACAGTCCCTTTGCCAGGGATTCGCCAAAAGTGGGGATGGGTAAGGGTATCTTGTTCCTTTGCCCGTACGGCCCTAGTGCACTCTCCGCCGGTGATCCGTGAAAAGGATCTTGACAGAGGTGCTGTTGTTCAACTATTATTACCACTGTTTCCAATATCTGAACAAGGATCGGGATCCATGACTTCCGCAAAGCTGGTCGGTTCCGCCAACAAGGCCCTCGCCATCCTGACCTCCTTCACCCTGGACAAGTTGGAGCGTGGGGTCAGTGAACTGAGCCGGGAACTCGGCCTCCACAAGGCGACGGTGCATCATATCCTGAAAGATTTGGAGCGCTGGGCTTTCGTGCAGAAGGATGAAAAGACGCAAAAGTACCGTCTCGGAATGCGGCTCTTGGAGCTGGGAGATCTCGTCCGCAGGAATTCGGATCTCATCCAGAACAGCCAGCCCTTTTTGGATGGGCTCAGCAGGAAGACCGGGGGGACCGTCACTCTGAGGATTCTGGAGAAGGATAGCCTCCTGGTGCTCGCCAAGGCGGAGAGCGTTCACAATCTGAAAATTACCTACGATGTGGGCTCCCGCCTTCCCTGCAACTTCGGCGCCTCGGGGAAGCTGCTCCTGGCTTTTCTTCCGGTAGGGGAATTCCGGAGGCTGGCCCGGATGGGAAAGATCAGGAGGTTGACCCCCCGCACTGTGGTCAATCCCCGGGAGCTTGAGCAGGAGTTCGAAAGAATCCGCCGCCGCGGCTACGCCTTCAGCAGCGAGCAGGCCATCAGCGGGGCGCGGGGGGTGGCGGCTCCCATACGGGACCGGCTGGGCAACGTGGTGGCGGCTCTGGGGTTCAGCATGCCGGTGAGCCTCCTCCCGCAGAATAAAGTTCCGGAAATTACCCGAGAAGTTCTGGAAACCGCCGCCGCAATCTCCGCCCGTTTGGGCTACCCGCCCCAGCTCAATGAAGAGCGGATGGATAAAGGAGCAAGGGATGACGGCCGAAGAGCCGCGGCGCGTTAAGGTTGTCTATCTGGGGTTGGTGCGCAACGTGCTTGACTGTCCAGAGGAAGTGGCGGAGGTGGGAGACCGGACGACAGTGGGCCAGCTCCTGGAGCAGTTAGCATCCCGACACGGAGATCCCTTTCGCTGGAGTGTCTTCAAGGGGAATGGAGAGCTTCGTTCCACTGTTCTGATCTGTATGAACGATTCCGATGTTTCTCAACTCAGTGGCCTGGAGACCCAACTGGAAGCCGGCGCCCAGTTGACCGTCATCGTGGGGGTCTACCCCCCGGAGGGAGGATAGATAATGGAGCAAGATATGGTGACTCCTGGCCTAAGAAACTCCGGGGATGATACCTGGATCCACAGCGCCTGCGACATGTGTTTTGCTGCCTGCGGGATTATCGCCCACAAGCAGGACGGGGTGCTGGTGAAGATTGATGGAGATCCCAACTGCCCGGCCAGCGAGGGGAACCTGTGCGCCAACGGGCAAGCGGGGCTCATCGGACTGTACGATCCCTCGCGCGTGAAGACTCCCCTCAAGCGAACCAACCCGAAGAAGGGGCTAGGAGTCGACCCGCAGTGGCAGGAAATCACCTGGGCTGAGGCATTGGACATACTGACCGAGAAGCTCACCAAAGTGCGCCGGGAAGATCCTCGCAAGCTGGTGATCACGAGCTTCGACCAAATCGCCCTCTCTTACTTTATCAGACCCGCGTGGGGGGTTGCCTTCGGCACGCCCAACACGGATTGGGTTGGATACTATTGCGGAAATTACCTGCACGCCTCCATGTACCTGACCAACGGCTCTTTCCATTCGGACTTTGACCTGGACTACTGTAACTATGCCATTCTTCTCGGAAACCAGCAGGGATTCATGGCGGGTCTCAACGCCAATGTGGCTGCCCGCAAGATGGCGGAGGCGCGCAAAAGAGGAATGCGGGTGGTGGTCGTGGACCCCGTGGGGACCAACGCAGCGGCGAAAGCGGATGAATGGGTTCCGATCCGGCCCGGCACCGACGGCGCCTTCATTTTGAGTTTGATCCACGTGCTGGTGAACGAGATCGGTTGCTACGATCGTGAGTTCTTGAGCTTCCGGAGCAACGGTGCGTACCTGGTTGGGGAGGACGGCCACTATCTCCGGGAAACAGCGAGCTCCAAACCTCTGGTCTGGAATCGACGGACAGGAAAGGCAGTCCCCTTTGATCAGGAGGGAATCGATCCCGCGCTGGAGGGAGTTTTCGAAGTCCAGGGGCACAAATGCCAGCCCGCCTTCCAGCTCTTGAAAAAGCAAGTCCGGGCGTACGATCCGGAGAAAGTTGCGGAGATCACCACAATCCCTGCCGGGACCATCCGTCGCATCGCCAAAGAGTTTGGAGAGGCGGCCCGGATCGGCTCCACGATCGTGCTGGACGGAAAGACTCTCCCATACCGGCCTGTGGCGGTGAACATTTACCGTGGGGCGGGTGCCCACAAGCACGGGACACATACAGCCCTGGCGGTTCAAACCTTGAACATGGTGGTGGGTGCTTTCTATGTTCCGGGTGGGCACCGGGGGGTCAATCTGGTCGGTCCAAACGGCCGCTGGTCCCCCGGTGCTACCAAAGAGGGACTCATTACCCCACCCTCAGAAATCGGGCGGGCGGCCCGGTATTACGACTTCGAAGCCAGGCCACCGGAGGACATGGGGCTGCACGAACTCTTTCCCCTGACCACGAACCGCAGTCCCCTCTACCAGCTCAATGCCTCACAGGAATCACCATTTAAACTCCCCTACACTCCGGAAGTCCTCATCGTCTGCCGGCGCAACCTGATGATGAACAACGTGAGCGCGCAGTCCGGCGCCGAGATGCTGATGAAGATCCCCTTTGTGGTTACGTTCAGCGTCCATCTGGATGAGGTGGCGGAGTTTGCGGATCTGGTCCTTCCCGAGGCGCATTACCTCGAGCGGTTCGACCTGTTCCCGAACCGTCCCAGCCATACCATGAGCCCTGCCACGGGGCATTTCTACTGGGGACTGCGCCAGCCCGTAATCGAGCCGCTGGGGCAGGCGCGCCGGTGGATCGATGTCCTGTACGAGGTGGCCGATCGCATGGGATTCCTGGGAGATGTCTACCGGCTCATGAACGTGAACCTCGGCATCAAGGGCCCGTACAAGCTCAACCCGTCGGAGCGCTATTCCATGGAGGAGATCTACGATCGCTGGACCAAGTCCCTGTTTGGTCCCGAGCGGGGGATTTCCTGGTTCAAGGAGAACGGCTATCACAAAGTTCCGCGGGCGGTGGAGGAACGCTACCCGGGCCCCTTTCTCCGGGCCCGCTTTCCGATCTATTACGAGAACATGCTGGAGGCAAGAAAGTCCGTGGAGAAGTTATCGGAGCAGATCCATCTGAAATGGGATACCTCCGATTACGTCCCCCTGGCGAACTGGAAACCCTGCCCGGCTTTTTCGGACGGGACGAAGGAGTATGACCTCTATGTCGTGAATTACAAGCTCCCCTTCCACAGCCTCTCGATTACCACTCAAAACCCGTGGCTCAACGAGATGGCGGAGAGCCATCCCTACGCCTACCGGATCATGATCAACGCGGAGACCGCGAAGAGAAAGGAGATTCTTGACGGCCAGGAAATCTGTGTGGAATCGGTGGCCGGTAAAGTGAAGGGAAGAGCGAAAGTCACCCAATGCATTCACCCCGAAGTTCTGGGGATCGCCGGTGTCTTTGGGAGTTGGGCCAAAGGGAAGCCCGTCGCCAACGGCAAGGGGGTGCATTTCAACAATCTCCTGCCGATCTCCGTGGAACGGCTTGACCCGGTTTCCGCCGGAGTGGATTCTTGCATCCGGGTCCGCGTCACGAAGGCATAGGGGGCGACCATGCGCTACGGGATGGTGATTGATCTGAAGACCTGCATCGGGTGTAACGCCTGCACCATGGCCTGCAAGGCCGAGCACGCGACGCCAGCGGGGATTTTTTACGCCAAAGTTTTGGAAAAGGAAGTGGGAAAATTTCCGGCGGCTCGCCGTATATTTCTCCCCGTGCTGTGCAATCACTGCGAAAATCCCATCTGCCGGGAGGTGTGCCCCACCGGGGCGACGTACAAGCGCCAGGATGGGATCGTCCTGGTGGATTATGACAAGTGCATCGGCTGCCGGGCCTGCATGGAGGCGTGCCCCTACTGGGCCAGGACTTACTATGATGGAGACGGAGCCTACTACCCGGGAGAAAGGACTCTCTTCGAGGAGATCAAACAGAATTTTCCCGAGGGCGTGGTGATGAAATGCAACTTCTGCGCTCATCGGGTGGATCAGAGAGTTGAACCAGCCTGTGTCCAGACGTGTCCCACGGATTGCCGGATTTTCGGGGACTTGGATGATCCGACCAGCGAAGTGTCCCGGCTCGTCGCGGAACGAAAGGGCCGCCAGCTTTTGGCGGAGAAAGGTCTCAACCCCTCTGTCTACTACATCGAGTAACCGCAGAGGGAAAGGACAAATGACAGAGGGGGAAGGGAGGGTGGAATCATGAAGTGTCTGCGTCTCTTGTTACTTCTGGCGCTTGTTTTCGCCATGGTGCCCTTGACAACCCCCGCGCTGGCAGCCGAGTCCACGATGGTGCGGATCGCCCACGGCGCTTTCAACGAAAAAATCGCCGCTCTTTGGATTGGAGCCGACAAGGGGCTCTTCAAGAAGCACGGGGTGGATGTGGAGGTTCTGCAGATTCGCAGCGGACCTCAGACCATGGCGGCTCTGGCCTCCGGGGATCTCCAGATGTCCTATACGATTCCTGGGTCCGTCCTCAGTGCCAAGGCCGGGGGCATGGATGTGGCTTTTTTCGCGGGACTGGTGAATAAGCCCGATGGGGAGATCATTTCCTCTCAGGCAATCAAGAGCCCGGAAGATCTCAAAGGGAAGCGAATCGGAGTTCAAAGCATCGGGGGCGGGGTCTGGTCCCTGACGATGGTTGCCCTTGGATACTGGGGTCTGGACCCGAAGCGGGATAAGATGCTTATTCAGGTCCTGGGGGACCAGTCTGTTCTGGTCCAGGCGTTGGATACGAATAACATCGACGCAACCTACCTGAGCTACACCCTGGCCAATGACCTGAAGAAAAGAGGGTTCCATTCTCTGGTTGATTTGGGGAAGACCGGGATCCCGTACCAGGGATTGGCACTGGCTGCGCGGCGGGCCTACCTCCGTGAGAATCCGGATACCGTGGACGCTGTCCTCCGAGGGGTTCTGGAGTCCATCGCTTTCGTAAAGAACCCGGCCAACAAGACCGCGGCCATCGAAAATCTCACGAAGCACCTGCGGCTCTCTCGTCCTGCAGACGCAGAGGTGGGTTACCAGGTCCTTCAGTACCTGTACGACTACGACATCCGTCCAAGCCTGGAGGGGATCCGCACCATGCATCGCCTGCTCTCCCCGCTCAACCCCAAAATGCAGAACGTGAGATCGGAAGACGTGATTGACGAAGCTCCGGTTCAGAAGCTGGAGAAGAGCGGTTTTTTGAACAAGTTTTTGGAGACGCTCAAACGAAACTAACGGAGGCGGGTTTGAAATCATTGATAGTTTCCGTTCGTGCTGAGCCTGTCGAAGCATGAAGATCACTTTGCAGCGATTTGTTGGCGGAGGAGGAGAGCGATGCTGGAGAAGATGGATGAGCTGATCCGGGTCTGCCTCTACGACTCAGTCATGTAAAGGAGGAAAACGACCAAGCAAATCTCCGTGCCACGGCCGGTCGGATAAGTTATCCTGAAAGCGTTTTGCCATTCATTAAGGAGGGGGAATTATGGCAGTCAACGGCTTTACCGTCATCGATACGGATGCTCACTATCTCGAGTCTTTTCAGGAAGTCGCCAAGTACATGGAGGAGCCCTACAAGTCACGGCTCCTCAAAGCCGCCCATCGATTGATTCCAACCACCACTGGGGACCGCTTCATGGAGGGGAGAATCCGCCGGGATGAAGTTTCCTATCCCCAGAAGCCCATGACCCCGGAGGAAATCCCGGCGGCTCAGAAGCGTCTCGGAGTGGATGTCTCGGTCATCCTGCCGAACAATCTCCTGGAACTCGGCAAGTTTCCCGTAAAGAACATGGCCCTGGCCATCTGCAGGGGGTTCAACGACTATATGCTGGACCAGATCGTGGACCCCAAGCGGGGAATCTACACGATGGTTTTTGTTCCCCTGCTGGATCCCCCCGAGTCGGCCAAGTTGATCGACCGGGTCGGCAAGCACCCCGGTGTAGCGGCCGTCTGCTTTATCAGTGCCAACGTGGAACCCCCACTGGGGGATACCTTCTACAATCCGGTCTACGAGGCGGCCCAGCGCAACGGGCTTCCCATCGTGTATCACAGCGCGGGCTCGGACCTGCACGACTTCTTCGTGAGAGGGTTTCAGTCGTTTATGGAGACTCACTCCCTGGGATTTGTTTTCTGGAACTACATTCACATGACCAGTGTCGTCATGGAAGGGATTCCGGAACGTTTCCCCGGACTTAAGTTTGGGTTTCAAGAGTCCGGGATCTTCTGGGTCCCCCAACTCATGTACCGTTTGGACAATGCTTATATGAAGCGGCGCTCCGAGTCGCCGCTCTTGAAGAAGCTGCCCAGCGAATACATGCGGGACTTCCGGTTTGGCACCCAGCCCCTGGAATCCCCAAAGAATCTGGATCACCTCAAGTATGCCTTTGAGATGGTGGATGCGGAAAACACCCTGATGTTTGCCACCGACTATCCCCATTGGGATTTTGATCCCCCCTCCACGATTACCGACTTGCCCTTTCTGAGTCACAAAGCGAAGACGCGAATTCTCAGTGAAAATGCCCAGAACTTTTTCCGGTTTTAAAGGAGGGGGAAAATGGCGAAGCATCGAATTGCCCGGGTGGAAGAGATCCCGGCTGGTGAAAGGAAGTTGGTGGAGGTGGAAGGGAAGTCTATCGGAGTTTTCAACGTGAGGGGCGAATATCACGCGCTGGAGAATGTCTGTTGTCACCGGGGGGGGCCGGTCTGCGAGGGGAACCTGTTTGGCCGGCTGGAGTCCGAGGTGATGCCCGACAAGCGCACCCGGGAGTATTACGCCACGGAGGGGGACGTGATCGCCTGCCCTTGGCACGGCTGGGAATACGAGATCCCGAGCGGAGAATGCCTGGCCGACCGCACCTATAAACTGCGCAAGTTCCCAGTGGTAGTTGAAGAAGGCGCACTCCGGGTGGTCCTGTAGTCCTGTTCCAACTTGATTGCCTACGCAATACACCTCCATATTGCAGCGGGCTAAGCAGGGGCGTACGCAGGTCTGAGATCTTACACCCGTGAGCACCTTCAAGAGCAAGTCGCATCCCCCCCACCATGCGCCCGTTGAAGTTCTCTACTATGATGCGTGTCTGGGCGAAGCGGACGTCAAGAGACGGGAACGATGTCTGAAGGGGGGAAGAGCGAACGGTACTTACGGCGAAGGATTGTCCTACGACCGGCAGAAAATGACCACAAGTAATTGGAACGACACTAGTTCCGGGAAAGATTTAAAAAATTCCCCCGCGCCATTCATCTTGACAGATCATTCGCCCGAGCTTTATAGTAGTTTCAGCATTTGTCCCCTGCGGGGCGGTTGCTTCAGTTCTTGTATAAGCGGAGGTAAAGATAATGATCTCAAGAGCTAAAGCCAGGATGAAAAAGAAGGTAACATTGCCGCAAGCGCCCGGGAGTTCTGTTGCCCTAAGGGCCCGTAAGTTGCACATTGTGCCTCCTTCCTCAGCTGAGGAGATCCGCGCAGCCTTAGACATTAACGCTAAGGATCTCAGCAAAGCCAAACTGGCCATCCGTTCGGTAAGTTCCCAGTAACTGGCTGCCCTCTAAGTCTGATTCCAAATGCGGCATAAAGTCCACCCAGACGAACACAGCGTCTTCCTCAATGTGCCATACGATGAAGGCTATGAACCGTTGTTCGTTGCGCTTGTCGCCACACTGATTTCCATCGGCAGGAAGCCCCGATGCGTACTGGAGATAGCAGAACAAGGTCAAGGGAGGCTCACGCGGATCATAGAGCACCTTGAGAGCTGTAGGGTTTCCATCCACGATCTCAGTCGAGTTGGGGGCCCTGCCAGATTTAACATGCCTTTCGAGCTAGGACTTGCCTATGCACTTAGGAAGTATGCAAGGCATAGACATCCCTACTTGTTTGTCCTGCTCGAGAAGGAACGCCACAGGCTTAATCGTACCCTCAGTGATATGGCAGGTCATGACCCTCAGATACACCGGGGGAAACCTCGCGATCTGATTTCTTCCGTACTGGATGCCATTGGCACAGGTGATGATGATCCAACGGCAGAGCAGGTGTACGTCCTTTGGAAAAGGTTGATGAAGGCCACTCGGGAGCTGAAGCGGACCCAAGGTCGATCGACCATCTTTTCGCGAACCCTCTTCAAACGGGTGGTAGCCGCGGCGACTGTTCTCGCGACTGAGACCAATCTCATCCCGCAATAGCGTTTCGATCCATCCTATTGGACCTGATCTTCCCTTCCTGCAAAGTAAGTCTGCTTTTTGAGGAGGGAGTCAACAACTCGCTAGGATGGATCAGCCTGGAAGTGCGGGAGTGCCTCCTTACCAGAGCCCTCCGTTTCGGTGTAAAATACCTCCGGTTGGATAGCCACCGGAGGAAAATCCCATGGGGCAGGCGGCGTGGGCCACGTTTCCAGCGGAGACGAAACCCCCTGCGGGGGTATTGGATCTGGCGGGGCAGGTGGAAACGGACGGGGGGAGCGCCCTCGCCCTGTATCAGGAGCCTGTGGGGAAGGGGTGGCAGATCTTTGCCCTTCTCCCCCTTGAGCAGGTGGAGCCCACCCCTTACCAGAGAGACCTTTCCAAGACTCACGCCGATCGCCTCCGTGAGATCATCAAGAAGCTTGATCGCTTCGTGGACCCCGTGGTGGCCGTGCGAGTGGGCGCCAAGAAGTACTGGACCCCGAACGGCAATCACCGGCGGGCCGCTCTGGAGAAGCTCAAGGCGAAGTTCATTCCGGTCATCCTGATCCCGGAGGTGGAGGTGGCCTTCCAGATCCTGGCTCTCAATACGGAGAAAGCCCACAACTTGAAGGAGAAGTCTCTGGAGGTGATCCGCATGTACCGCGGCCTCATGGAGGCGGAAGGCGGAAAGAGCGAGGAATCCTTTGCCTTTCAGTTCGAGCAGCCCCACTTCATCACGCTGGGACTTCTGTATGAAAAGCACCCCCGCTTTGCCGGCGGAGCCTTTGCCCCGATCCTCAAACGGGTGGACAAGTTCTTGAAAGATTCTCTGGTGAAATCGTACCGGCAGCGGCAGGAACGCGCGGACCTTGTCGATGCCGCCAGCGAGGTACTGGACGAAGTAGTCGCCAAGATCAAAAAGCGGGGGATCAATCACCCCTATGTGAAGAACTTTGTCCTGGCCCGCTGCAATCCCTTAACCCGAGCCCGGAAGACCGTCCCCACCTTCGAGCAAACCTTCACGAAGCTCACCGACGCCCTGCAGAAATTCGACCCCGGCAAGCTCCGCATGGAAGACATCGCCCGGGCCGCCGTGATGGCGGGAGAATAGTCCCCTGCCACCTCTCCGAGATTGTTTTTCTTGATACAATGCCAAAGGAATGATGAAGGACGAAAGGATGATGGGAGAACCCAAGAGCAGATTCTTATCATCCGGTTCCCTCTTGGGAGCCCTTGAGCCGAAATACCCGGAGATCGTCACGCTGACCGGGGCGGGGGGCAAGACGACCACCATGCTGCATCTGGCCCGGGAGGCGTATGCTGTGGGCAAGCGGATGCTGGTCACGGTGACGACGAAAATATACGAGTCGGATGCGGCCAGGTTTGGTCCGCTGGTGTACGCCGCAGAAAAGCTCTCCGGCAAACGCCTGGCCGTCTATGTCGCTGGCAAGGACGAGTCGACGGGCAAACTGATCGGCATCGATCCGGATGCGATCCCGGATGGCTTCGACCTCGTTCTGGTAGAGGCCGACGGGTCGGCCGGCAAGCCGCTCACGGCGCCGAAAGCGCACGAGCCGGTCATTCCAGCATCGACCACCACCGTTCTCGCCGTCGCGGGGCTGGACGCGCTGGGGCAACCGGTACACGCGATGCACCGGCCGGAGGTCATCGCCAATCTGACCGGTGTGAGCCTGGACGCCCCCGTCAACGCCGAAGTGATGGCCGCGGTTCTGTCGCACCCTCTGGGCAACACCAAGGGGAGGCCGGCCCGAGCCCGCGTCATCTACCTCCTCAACAAGGCCGATGATGACGAGCGACTTCAACACGGCAAGGCCGTCGCCGAGCTCCTTCCCGGTCCTGTGCTGGCAACCTCGCACGGCCGGGTCCGCTGGTCAAAGCCGGTGGGCTGAGGTCCCGGCAATGCCGGCCGGACGCAACTTGAGGTTTCTGGACAACCCTGACCACGCCGAGAGCCTGGGTCTTCTGTACGTGGCGGCATACGAGAGCTTCCACTGGTGTTCGTCGCGCCAAACCATCGAAAAACTGGAGGGGGGACGTTTTCCTGTCGCCCAAGAGGGACCTCGGACCCTACCTCCTCGTTTTCTCTTGACACGAGCACGAAAGAATGATGAAAGAAGCTATCCAGATGGCACTATGGGGAAGCAGGGGGAGCCTCGTGAGATGGTTGGGTCTCCCGCCTCAACAACAAATTCTTTGACCTCTCAGGCACATCGATGCACTTTGGGGGGTGTCCCTAAAGTGTAATCTTCCGGAAAGGGAGGGAGTGTCATGGCATCGCGCTGTCCAAGGCCCTGGCTCCTATGGATTCAGACGGTTGTGCTTTTCGCGGCTGTAGGCTCCGGATTTGCGGAACCCGTCACGGTGGAGGTCCATCCCAGAGTCGGTACGGCGATTCAGCTGAAAGGGGATGCTGATCAGCCATTGAAGTTCCATGTCGGTCCGGTTTCTTTCGAGGTGTCGCTCCATCTCCTCCGCGAGATTCAATTCGGACGGAGCAACGCACACAGAGTAACCTTGCAGTCTGGTCAAGTGTTTACAGCGACTGATCTGGCAGGCGAGGTCGCTGAAAAGTGGAAATTGGACGATCCCAGCATAGATTGGGATGCGTTCCGAAGCCTGACCTTGAGGAAGGCGGCGGATAAGAAGGATGCAGGTAAGGAGACGCTTAGCAAAGATCACCCGCTCTCGGGCCTCATCGCCAAGGACGGGACGAGGCTCTCGGGGTTGGACCTGCAGAATATTGAAGTGAAGGTTGCCGTCGGCCGATTTCATGTCAGGGCTCCGGGTGAGAAGTTGACGGAGGTCAGAGTTGCCGGGGGAGACTCCGGTACGGTTGCACTGACTCTTCGCACGCCATGGGGCGAGACCCTGCAGGGTGTATCCGAAGAGGAGGAGTTCTCCGGTCATCTCAGTGGGGGGGGATCGTTTAGGGTGGGGTGGAAAGATCTTAGTCTTGTTAACTTTGGGCCGAAAGCTCCTTCCAAACAGCCGGAATTGCAAGGGCTCGTCGCACACGCGCAGGCGTCCGGCAGTTCGGGGCTTCCCGAAACTCGGTTCAAGGGCGAGCAGTTGACCTTCACGCGTAAGGAACTGACGCTCGCGCTGGATTCCCTCATCGTGCGGCAGATTAAGCGGTTGGGCGCCGATGCTGGCTGGGAGATCGAGATTGCGAGCAGGGGCGATATCCGTCTCAGCAGCATGAAGCCGACCGATGATCAACTCTGCTTGGAAGCCCGGATCGGCACGGCCTGTGCCGCGTGGGCCGATCTCACATCCGTCGAGTTCCGACCGAAGCCGGTAAAGGGTGCATCCCCCGAGCCACCCCGCAGAACTGCGTACCTGGTTCGGACCGTGTCTGGAGATGAAATCTCTACCACGAGCTTGGAGGGCGAGTATTCTTCGGCAACAGTCTCCGGCGAAAAGCCTGTCGTTCTCCATGTCGGCTCGTTCCGGCTGGAGATTCGCCCGGAGACGATCGCCGGATGGGCCCGCCAGGGTGAACTTGCTACGGTGGCGTTGTCGGATGGGACATCGTTGACGGGGGTTCCTTCCACGAGCCAAGTCTCCGGCGGCTTGCTGCTGGGTGGTATCGCCTCGAAGAGCAGTTTCCGCTTGCCCGCGCGCGATATCGCGTCCATCCAGGTCCGCCGGAAGCTCCCACCTATGAAACCTCGTCAGGCTGCCTTGGGCATCAGGATCGTAGAGAAATCGGGCAGTGAGATGCTTGTTGACTCCCTCCGGGCTTACGAGGAGCGGCATATATGTGGGAATTGTATTTGCTTAGGGGGCGGGTGTGCCGGGTTTCCGGATCAAGAGCCAACCAAGATCCCGCTTGATCAGAAGGGAAGCGTGATCGAGGTGATCTGGTCCGACCTCAAGAGAGTAGAGATGTTGAGGGAAAACACCCTGTCCCTCACCAAGAAAAACGGCAGCGTTCTATCCGGAACCCTGAAATTTGACGCGACCAGGTATTGCGAGTGCTCAGGGGAGACGGGCTTTCTCGGGCGGACCCGGTGGGGAGCTGCGTTTCTGAAACTGGAGGACCTTCGCTCGATCGAGCTTCCGTGATAGTGCCGAAACGCGCATCAAAGAGTGCGTGCAAGGCGGCGCGTCCTGTTGACCCTCTCACGCCCTCAAGCGCATGATTGTGTTCACGTAGTCCCGGACTCCCCTGTCAACGTCATACAGAGGCTCGTTCGGAAAGAGGCTCTTCAGGACCGCCAGGAATTCCCTAGGTGTCGATCCTCTGCCGGTCCCGACGTTGAAGACCCAGCGATTTAAGTTTTCCGCCTTCAGGGCCAGGAAGATCGAGCGCGCCACATCTCCCACATAGACCGCGTCGTTTCGCTGGTCTCCGCCTTGGGGGATCACCCAGGGTTCACCGGCTTGGGTCTTCTCGATGAGCTGGCCGTAAAACGAAAGGGCCCCGTGGCGGGCCTCCTTTCCCGGCCCGTAAATCGTCGAGAAGCGGAGAGCGACGAATTCGACTCCGTACGTCTCCCAGTAATACTGTCCCAGCTCCTCGCAGCACACCTTGATGACCCCGTAGAGATCGGCCGGGCGTTTCGGGTGGTCCTCGGTGACCGGCAGGAACCTCGGCTCCCCGAAATCTCCCACCATTTCCCCATAGACCGCCTTGGAGCTGGTGAACACGATGCGCGAGATTTTATGGGCTCGGGCCACCTCCAGGATATTGAGGGTGCCGTCCACCCCGACTCTCATCGCCAGGCGGGGATTTTCCTCGGCGGGTTCGGGCATGAGGGCGGCGAGGTGCGCGATATGAGTGATCCGGTAATCCGCGACCATCTTCTCCAGGGCTTGGAAATCGGTGACGTCCCCTTCCAGCAGATCGACCTTGTCCTTGATGTCGCCGATGAGGGAGAGATCCATCCGGTTGTCCATGAGGACAGGACGCATCCCCTCCGAAACGAGGAGTCTGGACGTGGCGGCCCCATTCACCCCGGTGCCTCCCGTGATCAGAACCTTCATACTCAACCCCCAAAAAAATAA
>JACPSX010000201.1:13775-20538 GCA_016193065.1 Candidatus Tectimicrobiota bacterium
TGCCGAGGATCCTTCCTCATGAAAATGACCTCCCATCCCTCCCCCTGCAAGAGGGGGAGGGCCTGGGAGGGGGTTCCTATGCCTGCTGTGCCTGCGGGACACCCTCCTCGACGGGCTTGTCGGGAATCATGTAAACGAGGAAGTTCGCGGTAAAGATCGTGGCGGCCAAAAAGTAAAAGGAGTATAGGATTCCAAAGCGATCCGCGATGAACCCGCAAATCGCAGGCGCAAAACCGGAAAACAGGGCTTGGATGCCAAATTGGGTGCTTACGGTGGTGCCGCTGATGTTCTTGGGAGCCAGATCCATCATCCAGGCAAACATGACGGGGTGCAAGGAGAACAGGAAGAAGCCCAGGAAGGCCAGGACGCCGATGAAAAGGAAATTGAGTCTGAGGATGACCAGGGCGACCAGGAGGAGGCTGGTGGTAAGAAGTCCCGCAGTCAATACCGGGCGCCTCCCCTTCTTATCCGAAATGGTTCCCGCAATGGGAGAGGAGAAGATCCCCGCGGCCTGAACGACGGAGATGTAGCTTCCAACCAGGGCTGGAGAATACTTGAGCACATTGGCCAGGTAAATCGGCAGGAAAGTGAACAGTCCGGACTGAGTCATGGCCCGCATTCCGGACAAGCAGCAGAGAAGGAGGATGCTCTTGTTCTTGGCCAGCGTTTTCACCGCCTCCCAATATTCTTTCAAAGAGAGTTCCTTCCCCTTCGCTTGATCTCGTACCGGGCCGCCTTTCGCGAGCAGCCTCCACAAGACGAACCCCATGAGGACTCCGGGAATGAGGTTGAGGATCAGCACGTGTCTCCAGATCACGAAGGTGAGGACGACACCGACGGCGAAGGGAGCCAACGTATTTCCCAGATTACCTCCCATGGAATGAAGGGCGATCGCGAACCCTTTCCGCTCGGGGTAGCGATTCGCGAGGAGGGAGAGAGCGGCCGGATGCCATAGGTTGTTGCCGATCCCTACGAAGGTGATGACGAGCAAAGCGACCACATAGCTGGAGCTGAATCCGAGGAAAGAGTACGGGAGGCCTATGAGAGCTAGGGCCAGTCCCAGGAGAAAGCCGGTCTTTCCCACCATGTCCACAATGAGGCCGCCGGGCAGGTTGATGAAAAAGCTGGTGAAATGGTTCCATCCCATCAGCACCCCCACCTGGCTATAGGTGAGTCCCAGATCCTTGGCCAGATAGGGGAGGATGATGTATAAGGTGCTCGGGTACCAATGGGTGATCCCGTGCCCGAGACTTACCGCCACCAGTGTGGGATCGGTTTTCTTCAATCTGGCCCACGAAAACCAGCCTTCTTTTTTCTCCACAAGGGCCCCCTTTGCGTAAACTTTTTTGAATAGACCGGTGGGAACCGGGATGTTGTTTTGACAGGAGAAAGGCGAGGCTACCTTAACTGTAAAAAAGGCTTTCCGTCAACTGAAAAGCCTTGGGCGCCCTAGGAGCAGTTCTCGTAAAGCTTTTCCAGAAGGGGGGCCTTGCGCAGACCCAGATCGGCGGCCCGGGGGAGAGATCCCGGCGACACCAGCTCCACCTCGGGGTGGAAGCGCAGCAGATCCGAGAGCTTTCGCTCCATTTCCTGCTTGAGGATTTCCTGATCCGTGCGGCTCAGATTCTGGCCGTATTCCACCTTGAGTCGCAACGGAGGCGTTACCCGGGGTGGAGGTTCCAAGAGGACGATCCGCATCTCTCCCGTGACCCGAGGGACAAAACTGTTCACCACGTTCTTCACCGCGGCCGGGTAGACGTTGATTCCTTTCACGATGAGCATGTCGTCCACACGTCCCAGGATCCGGCGGCGCAGCCCCTTGACCCCGCAGGGGCAATCTTCCAGGAAGATCTGGTTGATGTCTCCCAGGGAGTAGCGCAGGGCCGGGCTTGCCTCCCATTCCAGGGTTGTGAACACAAACTCCCCGATGGTCCCGTCCACAATGGGGAGGGGCTCTTTCGTTTGGGGGTCCACCAGATCATACATGATCACGTAGTCCTGGGAGACCACGTGCATTCCGAAGTAGGTGGAGGACCCGACGGAGGCCTCGCAAGAGATCGCGTAGAGTCCCCAGGGGCCTTGTCCCGAATCGTAGAGCTGAGCACCATAGGCCTCCTCGATCTTGCGCCGCACTTCAGGGAGGCCCGCGCCAGGCTCGCCAAAGCAGACAATCCGCTCCAGTCCCAGATCTCCCACGGGGGCCCCGATTGCTTTGGGAGCTTTCTCGATCAGGTACTCCGCATAGGAAGGGGTGCAGATCAGGGTTGTGGGCCGGGTGAGCCGGGCCATCTGCAGGAGACGCTCACTTCCCCCTTCCGCTCCCACAGGGATGGGACGCGCACCCATGTGCTGCAGGGCCTGCACCACGGGGATCCCGCCGATCCACATGCTGAGGCCCATGGCGTGCAGGACCGTTTCCCCCGGGCGGACCCCGGCGCGCCAGTACCCGCGGGCCATGACCTCGGCGGTTACCTGCAGGTCGTGTCTGGTAAATGCGTAGAAGGTGGGCCGACCCGTGGTTCCGGCGGTGGCATGGACGGCTATGACTTCATCCAAGGGTGCGCACAGGAAGAGTCCGAAGGGGTGCCCGTAGCGCTCCAGGGAATCCTCCTGGCTTCGCAGATCCTCTTCCTTGGTGACGAAGATGGGGAGTCGGCGAAAGTCTTCCAGGCTGCGAATGTCATTTGGTCTCACGCCGGCAGACTCAAACTTCTTCCGGTAAAACTCGGGGGAGTTCTCGTAGCAGTAGGCAAGCTGCTTCTTGAGCTTCTTCCAGTGCAGTTGTTGCAGTTTCTCCCCGGAGAGCAATTCCGCCGCTTCATTCCAGAACAATTTCTCGCTCATGTGTTTTCCCTAACAAATTTCCTCTCTGGCCCCCTCACCCTGACCCTCTCCCCCGTTGGGGTAGAAGGGAAAGCTTCGACCATCTCAGAATCGAAATCAAGTATTGCCGGGCCGGGCGTCCGGCCAGCTTCCGTACAGGCGGAGGATTTCCTCCCGGGGCTTCTTGGCCGACCACTCCGGCTCGAACAGAGCATAGGGCTTGCCGCGCTTGATCCGGTCTGCGCGCTCGCGCCTGCGGCGCTCTTCTGTCTCAGTGTGATCCGCCCTGAGAGTTTGCGGATCGTAGACCACATGATAGACGTTTTGCGCGGTCCAGTGGGTGATGATCTGGTCCCGCAGGTCTTTCACGACGGCTTCGGGATCTCTCTCCAGGACATCCCCAAACCCTCCTCCACCCGTGTTGAGGCCCACGAAGATGTCGCCTTGCTGCAGGATGCGGTTGGCGCGGGCCACGGATTCCAGTGTGTAGGTGCCGGAGACGGGACGCTCGCTCACCAGTTGAATCACGTCGCTGGGTACGCCGCCGTTGCCTTCTCTCAGCTTCTCGAATATGTCCGTCCCCGTGACCTGTACGCCGACCGGGGTGGCCGGCGAGTAGCCCCCGAAGATCCCCGAGTCGTGCGGGATCCGGCTGCCCTTTCCCAGGGAGTACATACTTACCTGGGGAGCATGATAGACCACGTAGATCAGCTGGCTTCCCGAACCTCCCCGCCGCCGTCCGAAGCCGCAGCTGTTCTTGAAGTGCTTCTGGGCCAGAGTGAGGAAGGTGTATTCTTCTTCCATGTCCTCCGCGTCCCGGGCTTTTCCCCAAGGGGCCCAGAGGAAACCGTGGGAATCCATGCCGTCTTTGTCGGGCCGCGCTCCGCCCCCCTCCGTGTTTAAAAGATAAGTGATGAAATCCGCCACCGGCACTCCCCACTGGTTCACACCGCTGAATCCTGCGCCTCCCGAAGCAATCCCCGGGCTGGCGGCACAAAGTTCCCGGTCGGGACTGGCAAAGAGCATCCGGGCAAAAACCGTGTGACACAGAGAGACCACCGTGCGGCCGATGATGGGGCTGTTCGCCACGGAGGCTTCCGGGCTCGCGTTTAGATAACACCCCTCGGGGACCGTGAAGGACAGAGGCCCGTAGGTTCCCGCCGAGGCGGGCAAATCGCACATGGGGTAGGTATGGAGATAATGCCCCACAAAGGCGGCCGTGGTATGCAGAAAGGCGTTGTAGGAGGAGGCGCTCTCGGGGGAAGTCCCCGTGAAGTCGAAGGTCAGCTCTTCCCCGTCGTTGGTCACGGTGAGGACGGTCCTCACCAGCCCTTCCTGGTGGCCGATCGTGTCAAAGAAGGCCACCGCCCGGTAGACCCCCGGAATCCAGGAGCGGATCTTCTTGCGGGCGCCCTCCTCGGCGTGCTGGATGACGCGCCGGAAGAGCCCGCGGACAAAGGGCAGCCCGCGCTCCGCCGCCAGTTCCAGAAGGCGGCGGCGCATGCGGTCGGCCGCCGAGCACCGGGCCCGCACGTCGATCTCCTGCATGCGCGGGGCCCGGGAGATGAAGTTCACCATCATGTCCATGAGATCCTGGCGCAACTGGAAGTTCTCAGCGATCTTGATCGGGGTGAGCTTCATCCCCTCGTAGTGGCGGTTGCGCGCTCCCACGGGCATGCCGCCGGGCTCCGTCGCCCCGGTTTCAGGCTGGTGGGCCGCCGCGGAAGTCCAAGCGATCAGCTCACCGCCGGCAAAGACCGGCATGATCGCGATCTGGTCCGGGTTGTGCACGCCGCCCGCCAGGGCTTCGTTGCAGTAGAAAATGTCACCTTCTCTTACTCCCACGGTGGGAGCGTCCTTCAGATAGGTGAGGATGTACTTGACCGGAAGCTGGGCGACCTGGGCGTGGAGGAAGGTGCCGCAGCTCGCCGACACCAGATCCCCCGCCGCCGTGTAAATTCCCACCACGAGGTCTCCGGAGCGCAGAAAGCTCGACACCCCGGTGCGGATGAAGACCTCGCGGGCCTCGTCGAGGATCGAGTTGATCTTGCCGTTGTAGATCTCGTATTCACCAGGCCCCAGCCGGGCCGCCTCTTCCAGCTCCGTTGCCGTGGGGGACTCGGGCTTGAGCCAGCCGCGGATCTTTTCCTTGATCTCCCGGTAATTGATGCTCATCGCTCAGCTCTCGACCTTCTCGATGACGCCGTTTCCATACTCATCCTTGCGGTAGCGCCACCCCGGGGCCAGGACCAGAGTGGTGTGGTCCGATTCGATGATGGCGGCTCCTTCCAGGCGGTGCCCGCAGGAGAGCCGCTCCTCTGCATAAACCGGGGTGGATGTGACCCCTCCCGTCTCCTCCCAGAGGGCCTGTCGCTCTCCTACCAGGGCGATGCCCGGGTCTGTTGCGACCGGCTCGCAGCGGGCCGGAACGGGTCGTGGGTTGGGAACGAAAGCCTTGAGGATGAAGTTCTCCACGTCCACGCCGCTCTCCGGGAAAACGGACAGAGGGCTGTACGCTTCACTGTACTCGATCTCAAAGGCCCGGCAGAGTGCCTTCACGTCTTGCTCGCTGTGCAAGAACAGGGAGGGTGCGGCCGTGCGCTTGATGTCGAGCTGCCCGCCGTAGCGCATGTCGATCTCCAGGCTGTAGACGATCTCATCCTCTGCAAACCCTTCTCCGCTAAGATCCCGCCGGGCCTTTTTCTGCAAGGTTTCCACCGCCTGGTTAAAGGACTCGTAGTCTTCCAGGTAGTGCTGGCTTTTGGGATTGATCAGCAGCAAGCGCCGGGAGAGCTCGTAGATGTGCAAGGTATCGAGGGTCGAGGAACCGTAGGCGCAAAAGACCGGAGAATGGGGGAAAACGAGAATCCGCTCCACGCCGGCAAATGAACCGAAGCCGCAGCAGTGAGTGGGACCGGCGCCGCCGTACGCAAAGAGGACGAACTCTTTTGGGTTGTAACCGCGCAGGGCCGTCTCCTTGTAAATGATCTGCCCCATCTTGGCGTCGACGATCTTCTTGATCAGAAGGGCGGCTTCTTCTACGGAGAGCTGGAGGGGGCGGGCGATTTTCTCTTCCACGGTCCGCCGGGCTCTGGGAAGACTCAGGCGCTTTTTTCCGCCATGAAAGCGGTCCGGGTTCAAGTAGCCCAGGATCACATCGGCATCGGTCACCGTGGGCTCGCCGCCGCCCTGGTTGTAAGCGGCGGGCCCGGGCATGGCTCCGGCGCTGCGCGGACCGACTTCCAGCCGGTTTCCCAGCAGTGTATTGATCCAGGCGATGGAGCCTCCTCCCGCTCCGATCGAGCGGGTCCACAGCATCGTGGAGCCCACCATCCACTTGTCGATCACCGGCTGGTAGTCGTAGAGGCGGGTGCTCCCCTGTACCACCAGAGAGAAATCAAAGCTCGTCCCTCCCATGTCGGCCGTGATGATGTTGGGCAAGCCGTAGATCTTCCCCCAGTGGGCGCTCCCCATGAGACCGGCCACGGGGCCGCCGTTAAATGTTTCGATGGCGCTGGTGCGGAAGGACTCGGCCATGCCGCCCGTGTTGTGCACCAGGAACAGGGGGCGGCGATAGCCGCGCTGGCGCAGTTCATCGCTGATGGTGCCGATTTCCTCCGCGATGGCCTGGTGCAGGTAGGCGTTCAGGATCGTCGTCATGGCCCTCTGATACTCCAGGTGCTTGGGGAGGACCTGATGGGAGAGGAGCATCGGGATGGAGCCCAGGGTGGAGTCGGGGTATTCCTCCCGGAAGATCTCCTGGATGCGGAGTTCATGGGCCGGGTTCAGGAAAGACCAGAGAAGGCAGACGACGAAGCCCCGTGCTCCTTGATCCACCAGAGCGTGGATCTTCTCGCGCACGTCCTCCTCGTTCAGGGGGCGCACGATTTGTCCCTTGGAATTGACCCGCTCCCGGATGCCCACGGTCATTTCCCGGGGA
>JACPSX010000202.1 GCA_016193065.1 Candidatus Tectimicrobiota bacterium
AGGCGGTGGCCCGCCACGTTGATGACGTCATCGACCCTGCCCATGAGCCAGAAGTAGCCGTCCTTGTCCTTGCGGGCTCCGTCGCCGGTGAAGTAGACCCCCGGGATGCGGGTCCAGTACTGCTGCTTGTAACGCTCCGGATCTCCATAAATGGTGCGCAGCATCCCCGGCCAGGGCTGCTTGATGACCAGGTAGCCCCCGTGGTGGTCATGGACGGATGTACCGTCCTCGCGCACCACATCGGGGACTACGCCGGGGAAGGGGAAGGTGGCCGATCCCGGTTTCGTGGGGATTGCCCCCGGCAGCGGCGTGATCAGGATGCCGCCGGTCTCGGTTTGCCACCAGGTGTCCACGATGGGACAGCGCTTCTGGCCGATGACCCGGTAATACCACATCCAGGCTTCCGGGTTGATGGGCTCCCCGACCGTACCCAGGAGGCGCAGGCTCTTCAGGCTATGCTTCTTGGGCCACTGCTCGCCCCACTTCATGAAGGCCCGGATGGCCGTGGGGGCGGTGTAAAAAACGTTGACCTGGTATTTGTCCACGATTTCCCAGAAGCGGTCCGGGTTGGGGTGATTGGGGGCTCCTTCGTACATCAGGCTGGTGGCCCCGTTGGCTAGGATTCCGTAGACGATGTAGCTATGGCCCGTCACCCAGCCGATGTCCGCTGTGCACCAGTAGGTGTCCTCATCCTTGAGATCGAAGATCCACTTGCTGGTCAGCGTGCAGTGGAGAAGGTAGCCGGCGGTGGTGTGGACGACCCCCTTTGGTTTTCCTGTGGTGCCGCTGGTGTAGAGAATGAAAAGGGGGTGCTCCGAGTCCAGTGGTTCGGCGGGACAGATGGGGGAGGCGTGTTCCATAACCTCGTGCCACCACATGTCACGCCCTGCGGCCAGATGGACGGGCTTTCCCGTGCGCTGGACTACGATCACCTTTTCAATGGTGGGGGTCTCCTTGAGGGCCTCATCCACGTTTTCCTTCAACGGTACGATGCTCCCGCGCCGGTAGCCACCGTCGGCCGTGATCACGATCTTTGCCTGCGCGTCGTTGATCCGGTCTTTGAGGGCCTCGGCGCTGAACCCTCCAAAGACAACGTTGTGCGTGGCGCCGATCCGGGCGCAAGCCAGCATGGCGATGGGCAGCTCAGGGATCATAGGAAGGTAAATGGCCACCCGATCCCCTTTTTTCACCCCCAGGCTCTTCAAAACATTGGCAAACTTGCAGACTTCCCGGTGCAGGCTCTGGTAGGTGTAAGTCCGGCTGTCGCCGGGCTCCCCTTCCCAGATCAAGGCGGCCTTGTTCTTGCGCCAGGTCTTCAGGTGCCGGTCCAGGCAGTTATGGGAAATGTTGATCTTACCCCCCACGAACCACTGGGCGAAGGGGGACTTCCAGACCAGGACTTTCTTGAAGGGTTTGAACCACTCGAGCTCGGCGGCCATCCGCTTCCAGAAGCGTTCCGGCTGGGTCACGGATTCCTTGTAGAGCTTGCGGTATTGCTGCAGGCTCTTGATGTGAGCCTGTTTCTGGAACTCCTTGGGAGGGACGAACTTCCTTTTTTCCCGCAGGACGGATTCGATACTCGGGGCAGCCATTTGGAGATTTCCTCCTGTTGTACAGGTTGAAAAATAACTTATGGGAGACGCGTGTTTTGAGTGCAATTTCCCTTTGAAGGTACATTTAGATACCACAGAAGTGCCACCCCTTGCAACCATTCTCAGCGGCCCAGGGCGATCCCGACGCCGCCCAGGACCACGAGCACGGCTCCCAGGATGACCCGCGCTGTGACGATCTCTATGTCTTTGAGGAAGATCATGGAGAGGAGAGCGGAAAACAGAGGGGAAGCATAAACCAGGGGGGTGACCACCGCCACCTCCCCGGTCTTCAAGGCCGAGAACATGAAGATGTAGGACAGTCCCCAAAACAGCCCTGAAGCCGCCAGGTCCCAAAAGCTCTTCCGGTTGCAAGAGAGGGTTCCGTGTCTGTAAAAAACTCCTGTGATGGTCCACAGGAGAACGGCGGAAGTCGTGGCGGCCACAGCTCCTCCCAGGACAGGTGGAACGCCCTGGGTCAACCCTACTTTTGCCACTACGTCTCGACCTGCGAAGAGCAGGCCGGCACCCAGCGGGTAGATCAGGTCCTTCTTTTGCCACTGTTGTTCCCCCGTGCGGCTTTGGGAGAGAAGAATGAGACCCGCGACAATGGAAACAGCTCCCAGCAGGACGAGCGATGTTGGCCTCTCTCCCAGGAGCGCAATGGCTAGAAGGGTGGAGAATAGGGGACTGGTGGCAACCACGGCCTGGGAACGAGAGACTCCGATCCGGCGGATCCCGGCCACTGCGAAAAACCGGGAAACCATCGGAACGAAGAGGCCGATCGAGCCAAAAATCAGCAGTGCAGCCGGCGGAAAGCGGATCGAAATCAGGTGCGGGATACTGAAAGGCAGGAGAACGAGGGAATTGACCGTGATATTGACCAGGGTTCCCGTGTACGTGTTGGAGGCGAGAATCCCCCTGCGCATGAAGACCCCGCCGATGCCGAAGCAAGCGGCCGACAGGATTGCGAGCAGGACGGTCATGTATCCTCATTTCCGGGAAAGGGATCGATGGTTCAAGGCCGGTTAGATTGGAAAATGGACTACCGGCCTACTGTTTTTACGGCATGGGCAAGTCGGCCCAGAAGATGTCTCAGATTTTTCAGAATGACCCGCCGGCGGATGGCTTTGTCCAGATCTTCAAACGTGATCTGACCCGGATCATACCGTCCCCGCACAGACCCTGTCTTCAGGTCAACATCGATTTCACGGATTCCGAGCTCTTCCAGAGCCCGCTGCACCCGCAGGGCTCACAGGCCGCAAACCATCCCGGAGACGACCAGTTCGAGATTGTGCCGGGACGGGCTCTGGGCTTCTTCAATCATCTCAACCTTTGGGGTTACCCAAAGATTTCTCCAGTTCCACTTTGACACGGACACGATCCCTTCCGGGGGGAGATCAGGAAAAGATTTTTCAGGCGGACACCAGGACGTCTTCCCCCTCAACTTTCACCTGGAAGCACCTGAGTTCGGCGTCGGGATTCGTGATGCAGGCGCCGGTCGTGATGTCGTACTCCCAGCCGTGCCAGGGGCACGTAACGGTGGCCCCGTCCAGAGAGCCTTCCCCCAAGGGCCCTCCCCGGTGGAGACAGGTGTTGTGGATGGCATAGAAGGTCCCATTGGTGCGGAAGAGGGCGATCTCCTCCCCGTTGGCGCTGACGACTTTCCCCGTTCCCTCCGGCACTTCGCTCACCCGGGCAACCCTGACAAAGTTTCCCATGATCCCCCTCCGTAGAATTTTTCACCCCCTCCCTTCCCCTCCCACACCCAAAGGGTATGAACGATTATAACGAATCGCCCGCGTCATTGCCAACTGCCGACCTACAGGTTTACCGCGCCAACCCTGGATGTAGGGGCACCTCTATGCCTGCCTGTGCCGACACGGCAGACAGGTCCGCACCTGCCTACCGCCCCAGCGGGGCAGGCAGGCGCAGACAGGTGGGTGCCCTTTCACAGTCCCAGGTAGGCGCGCTTGACGTGGTCCGATTCCAGAAGTTCCTGACCGGTGCCGTTGAGAACGATGCGGCCGTTCTCAAGAACGTAAGCCCGATCCGCAATCGACAGGGCCCGGCGCACGTTCTGCTCGATCAGGAGCAGAGTGACCCCTTCCTCGTGGATGTGGCGAATCGTGTCGAAGATCTGCTGGACCAGGATCGGTGCCAGGCCCAGGGAAGGCTCGTCCAGCAGCAGCAGCCGCGGGCGCGCCATGATCCCCCGGCCGATGGCCAGCATCTGCTGTTCGCCGCCGCTCAAGGTTTCCGCCATCTGCACCTCGCGCTCCTTGAGGCGGGGGAGGATCTTGTAGACTTGCTCCAGCGTCTCCCCCCGGTGCTTCTTGGCTTCCGAAATCATGGCACCCATCTCCAGGTTTTCCTTGACGGTCATCAGGGGGAAAAGACGCCGCCCTTCCGGGACGTGGGCGATGCCCCGGCTCGCCATCTCGTGGGCGGGTTTGTCATCGATCCGCTCCCCCTCAAACTCGATGCTTCCCCGGGCGGCTTTCAGGAGGCCTGAGATGGTCTTCACGGTGGTCGTCTTTCCGGCCCCGTTGGCCCCCACCAGGGTGACGATCTCCCCTTTGTTTACTTGCAGGGAAACGTTCCAGAGGGCCTGAACGTCCCCGTAATAGACGTCGATTCCCCCGATCTTAAGCATAGGCTTCTCCGAGATAGGCTTCGATGACTTTGGGATTCCGGGAGATTTCGGCCGGGGAGCCTTCGGCAATTTTCTCGCCAAAATTTATGACGACGATGCGGTGGGAAATGGACATGATCACGCGCATGACGTGCTCGACGCCGGCCACAGCGGAGATCCCCCGGTCCCGCAAGCGCTGGATGAGGGAAATCACCTCCTCGGTTTCCGTAGGGTTCAAGCCGGACACCACTTCGTCCAGGAGAATGAGACTGGGTTTCGTGGCCAGAGCCCGGGTAAGCTCCAGGCGTTTGCGACCGGCCAAGGTCAGATCCTTGGCGAGCATGTCCTTCTGGGGCAGGAGGCCGGTAAACGAGAGGAGTTCCAGGGATTCCTGGCGAGCGCTCTCCTTGCTGCCCAGGTGGGCAAAAGCGCCCACCATGACGTTTTCCAGGACTGTCATTTTTCCCAGGGGTTTGACGACCTGGAAGGTGCGGGCGATCCCCCGGTGGCAAATGGTGTGGGGCTTGCGGCCCACGATGTTCTCCCCGCGAAAGATGATCTCTCCCGAAGTGGGGTGGTAGAAGCCTGTGATCAGGTTAAAGAGCGTTGTTTTTCCGGCCCCGTTGGGGCCGATGAGGCCCAGGATCTCCCCTTCCTCCAGCGTGAAATTCAGCCCTTTGACGGCCCACAGCCCTCCGAACTGCTTGCTCAAGTTTCGCACTTCCAGCAAGGGCGCCATCTTCATGCCCTCCCGGTAGCGGCCCCGCGGCTGGGACGCAGGCGCTTCTGGAGGCTCCCCACGATCCCCTCGGGCAAGAAGAGGATGACCAGGATGATGAGAATCCCGTAAATCAGCAGATTGGCCGCGGCAAAGACACTTCTCATGATTTCGGAGGCGATGACGACGATGAATGCTCCGACGACGGGGCCTCCCAGAGTGCCCACTCCTCCCAGGACGGCGACCAGGATCATGGCAATAGACACATCGACGATGGAGAACACAATGGGAGGATCGATGTAGCCCATGTAGTTGGCGTAAAAGCTCCCGGCCATGCCCGTGAAGAAGGCACTGATGATCAGGGCCTTGATCTTTGTCCCCGTAGTGTTGATCCCCAGTGCTTCCGCCGCATCCTGGTCTTCCCGCACTGCCACCAGGTAGAACCCTAATTTGGAACTCGTTGCCACGGAAATCACCCAAAGGGTGATGAGGACGATTCCGAGGCCGATGTAATAAAAGGGGACTTTGCTCAGGAATACCGGTGGAAGCAGAATTCCCACGGCTCCCTCGGTGAGGGATCTCCAGTTCAAAGCCACCAGGCGCAGGGCCTCGGAAAGGGCAAGAACCGAAAGAGCGAAGAAGGGCCCGCGCAGGCGGAAGCAGATCCAGCCGATGGGAATGGAGAGGAGCGCCCCCGCCACACCTCCCAGGACCATGCCGATCCAGGGAGAAATCCCTGCTTTGACGAAGAGCAGGGAAGAGGTATAGGCACCGACGCCAAAAAAAGCAGCGTGACCGAAGGATACCTGGCCCCCGTACCCTCCCAAGAGATTCCAACTGCTGCCCAGGATCACCCACACGAAAAAGAAGATGGCCATATGGAGAAAATAGGGGTCACGCACTGCAACGGGAAAGAGGAGAACAACGGCCAGGAAGACCAGCAGCGGGATCTGAGCAGGTTCGATTTTCCCCTTCACATGCGCGCCCTCCCCGCCAAGCCTGCGGGCCGGAAGATCAGGAACAGGACGAAGATGATGAAGCCGATGGCGTCCTTGTACCCGGTGGAAACGTAGACGGCTCCCAGGGACTCGGCGATTCCCAGGGTGATTCCGCCAAGCAGAGCCCCCAGCGTGCTTCCCAATCCTCCCAGGGTCACCACGATGAAAGCCTTCAGCGTGAAGATCCCCCCCAGGGCTGGGAAGAGGTAGTAAACCAGGATCAGCAGGGAGCCGGCTGCCCCTTCCAGAGCAGCCCCGATGCCGAAGGTCACTACGGAGGTTCTCTCGACGTTGATCCCGACCAGCTTGGCGGCCTCGCTGTCCTGGGCCGTGGCCCGGATCGTCTTGCCCAGGTCTGTTTTCATCAGAGGCCAGGGTCAACGGGAAGCTGATGTCGAAAAGACCCAGGGAGATGACCCTGGCAGAGTAGGTGGTGCTGACGGTGCGGTAATTGGAGGTGAACAACAAAAGGGCGGCGTTGGTGAGCACCAGTCCCACCCCCACGGTGAGCAAGATCTGGTTCTCCGCGGGAGCCTTGGCGCGATTGAGAGGGGTCAAGAGAAAACGGTGAATGAGGACCCCCAGGATAAAGAGGAAGGGAATGGTGATCACAGGGGAAAGCAAGGGGTCCATTTTCAACAGGGTGAAGAGCCAGAAGCAGACATACATGCCGATCATCAGGAGCTCACCCTGGGCCAAATTGATGATCCGCAGGACCCCGAAGTTAATGGCCATTCCCATACCGATGAGCCCGTAGAGCCCTCCGACCATGATCCCGGCAACCAGCGTCTGCAAAAAGATCGTCCAATCCATTCTCGGATCCTTTAGATAGCAGGGTCAGGCTTGGGTTGAGAGCTGGATAAACCAAGGCAGCCGGGGCCCTGCCCCGGCTGCCTCAATCACAGGTTTGGCCCCCGGCTACGGCTTTGTTCCCGGATACACATAGGGGGCTGCGGCATACTCTTTAGGCCATACAGTAACCAGCTTCCCCTTCAGGATCTGCACAAGGAGAGTCGGAAGGCGATTCTGATTCGTGTGTTTCCCGTAGGCCACGAACTTAATGGGGCCAAAGGGGGTCATGAGGTTGGTTTCCGAGAGGACCTTGCGCAGGTCTTCATTTTTCAGGGAAACCGTGCGCTCCAGGACGTCCCGGAGGACGTACGCTGCCGCATACCCTTCGGTCGAGTGATATTCCGGGTGGACCTTGTACTTCTGGTTATATTTCTCGTAGAACTCCTTGGTCCCAGGGTACTTTACGTCCGGAGCCCAGAGAGTTGCCGAGACCAGGTTCTCGGCTGCTGCTCCGGCTCCCTGGACGAACTCGGGCATAGTGAAACCCGCGGCCCCGCCCGCGAAGAGCTTCGGGGCCAGTCCCACCTCGCGGGATTGCTTCATAAGCTGCAGAGCGTCGAGCAGGTAAGAGACCATGTAGACCACATCGGGGTTCTTGGCCTTTACTTTCAGGAGCAAGGGTTTGAAGTCAATGCCACCCGCCTCGTAAGGCTCGAAATTCGTGATCTCCACCTTTTGTTGATCGGCCCACTCTTTCATGGCCTTCGAGGTGCTGGTTCCAAACAACGTATTCTCGAAGATGATCGCCATGCTCTTGGGCTTGACCACCTGGAAAAGGAACTCTTGCAAGGCCCCGGCGTATTCACTGGCCGGGGGGTTGATCCGGAACACCCATTTCCATCCTTGCTGGGTGACGTTGTCGGCCGCCCCGGTCTGGGTGAGATAGGGAATTTGATAGTTGTTAATGGTCCCGGCCACCGCGTACACGTTGGAGCTGCTATATTCGCCCACAATCATGGGGACTTTGTCCCTGGTAATCAGCTTTTCCACCGCCGCCTTGGCCACGTCCGGTTTGCTCTGGGTGTCCTCGATAAGGAACTCAATTGTCCTGCCTTTATAGGGACCCTTGCGGATTCCTCCCTGGGCGTTAATCTCCTCAAGGGCCATCAGGTAGGCGTTGCGGATCGCCTCGCCAAACTTGGCGTGAATGCCCGTCAACGGCAAAGGAAGCCCGATCTTGATTGATTCGGCCCCCCACGCGGCAGGCACGAGCCCTTGAAAGCCGATCAAGCTCACGACCGCGAGCCCTGCCAGGCACCATTTCCATCTCTTCATGACCGCACCTCCTACAAAAAGGGGAAAGTTTTGTTCCCCTCCATCCTTGATGAAATATAGGTCCCCTCCGGGGATGTGCGCTAATCCATCTTTTTATATCATAAGACAGGCCCATATTTCCAGAGTTTTAGCCCCTTTTTCCTGTGGTCCCGGCCCAAATCGGATGCCGTTTTCAGGGCCGCAGCGGTGCGGGCTTGTGCGTCCTTTCTTCCGGGCTCTTCCGCTCGCTCATGTAGTAGAGGACCGGGACGGCCATGCGGGAAAGCAGCGTGGAGGCCACTTCGCCGGCCATGAGAGAGATGGCCAGGCCCTGGAAGATCGGGTCAAACAGGATGACGAAGGCGCCCACCACGACGGCTGCGGCCGTCAGCAGCATGGGCCGGAAGCGCACGGCCCCGGCGTCAATGACGGCCTCCTCCAGGCTCATTCCCTGCTCCCGGCGCAGCTTCACGAAGTCCACCAGGATGATCGAGTTGCGCACGATGATCCCGGCCCCGGCGATGAAGCCGATCATGGAGGTGGCGGTGAAGAAGGCCCCCAGGAGAGCATGGGCCGGCAGGATGCCCACCAGCGTCAGGGGGATCGGCGCCATGATGACCAGAGGGGTCTTGAAGGAGCGGAACCACCCCACCACCAGGACGTAGATGAGGATCAGGACCGTGCCGAAGGCGATGCCGAGATCCCGGAAGACTTCGTAGGTGATCTGCCACTCGCCGTCCCACTTCATGGCGATTTTCTCGGTCAGGAAGGGCTGCTGGGCGCTGTAGCGCTTGATCTCGTAGCCCTCGGGGATCTTCAGGTTCTTGATGGCCCGGTTCAAGTTCAGAATCGCGTAGACCGGGCTCTCGTCCTTTCCCGCCACGTCGCCGGTCACGTAGACGACCCGCTTCAGGTTCTTGCGGTAGACCTGGGGGGGTTGGGTGGTCTCCTGAGTCTGGACTAGTTCCCGCAAGGGGATCATGCGGCCCTGGGGGGACAGGATCTGCAGGGAGCTGAGGTCGGCCACACTGGAGCGCTGCGGGCGGGCCAGCCGCACCCAGATGGGGACGTCTTCTTTTTCTTCGGGGATGTGAGCCAGACCCGCGGCTTCCCCTTCCACGCCGATCTTCATGGCCCCCAGGATCTGCTCCGTGCTGATGCCGTTCAGTGCGGCTTTCTCCTTGTCCACGATCAGGCGGACCTTGGGCTGTGGGTCTTCCACGTACCAGTCCACGTCCACGACCCCGGGAGTCTTCTCGAAAACTTCCTTGATCTGTCCGGCCACCTCGATCTGCCTCTGGTAGTCGGGGCCGTACACTTCGGCCACCAGGGTCTGCAGGACCGGCGGGCCCGGCGGGATCTCGGAGATTTTCACCCGGGCCCCGTAGGGGCGGGCGATCCGGTCGATTTCCGGGCGCACCCGCTTGGCGATGTCGTGACTCTGGAAAGAGCGCTCCCCTTTCGGCAGCAGGTTCACCTGAATGTCCGCCGTGTGCGGGCTCTGGCGCAGGAAGTAGTGACGCACGAGGCCGTTGAAGTTGTAAGGGGAAGAGGTCCCCACGTACATCTCGTAGTCGGTGACCTCCGGCACGCGGCCCAGATAGTTCCCGATGGCGCGGGTGACCTGCGCCGTTTCCTCCAAGGGAGTTCCTTCCGGCATGTCGATGATCACCTGGAATTCGCTCTTGTTGTCGAAGGGGAGCATCTTCACGGTAACGACCTTGGTGAAGACGAGGGCAACCGCGGCCAGGAGCAGCACGACGACCCCAGCCAGAAACAGGAGGCGTATCCCCGGGCGCTCCAGGAGCGGAGTCATCAGACGGCGGTAGAGTCGTGTGGTCCAATCTTCTTTCCCTTCGTGCCCGTGTTCCCCGTGAGGGCGCAGGACCCGGCGCGCGGCCCAGGGGGAGATGACGAAGGCGATGAACAGGGAGAACAGCATGGCCATGGAAGCCCCCACCGGGATCGGCCTCATGTAGGGACCCATGAGCCCGCCCACGAAGGCCATGGGGAGGATGGCGGCAATGACGGTCCAGGTGGCCAGGATCGTGGGGTTGCCCACTTCCGCCACGGCTTCCACGGCCACGTCGGCGGCGGGCCGGCCCTTGTTCTCCGGCAGGTGGGAATGGCGGGTGATGTTCTCCACCACCACGATGGCGTCGTCCACGAGAATGCCGATGGAAAAGATGAGGGCGAACAGGGTGACCCGGTTCAGCGTGTATCCGTAGATGTAGTAAATGAAAAGGGTGAGGGCCAACGTCACAGGGATCGCAATGAGCACCACGAGGGAAGATCGCCACCCCAGGGCGAGCGCGATCAGAATCGTCACCGAGATCGTGGCCAGCAGCAGGTGCTCCAGAAGCTCGTTGGACTTCTCCTGGGCCGTCTCCCCGTAGTTGCGGGTGATGGTCACCTGGAGATCGGAAGGAATTAAGCGGCCGCGCAGGTCGTTCACCTTCTCCAGCACGTGGTTCGCGATGACGACAGCGTTGGTCCCCTTGCGCTTGGCCACCGCGAGGGTCACGGCCGGAAAAGCTTTATCCTGCGATGCGGTCAGGCGCACGCCTTTTTTCGCGGCGGCGGGTCCCAGACCCAGCAAAACGTAGTTCCTGGGTTCCTCGGGCCCGTCGACCACCTGGGCCACGTCCCGCAGGTACACGGGCCGTCCCGAGGAAGAGCCCACCACCAGGTTTCCGACCTCCTCCGCGCTTTTCAGGAAGATTCCGGTCTCTACCAAGACCTCCCGGTTTCCCGACGTGAAGCTCCCGGTGGCCACTTCGCGGTTGGAGGCCCCGAGGGCGCCCACCACACGTAGCGGGTCCAGGTGGTAGGCGGCCAGGCGGGCCGGGTCCAGCAGGACCTTCACCTGCCGCCGCTCGCCGCCGATGATCCGGGTCTCGGAGACGTCGGCAATGTTCTTGATCTGGTCGTCAAGCTGGGCGGCCACGCGGCGCAAGGTGCTCCCGTCGTACGCGGGCCCCCACAGGGTCAGGGACAGGATCGGCACGTCGTCGATGGAGCGCGGCTTGATGAGCGGCTGGGAAGCCCCCTGGGGGATCAGATCGAAGTTCGAGTACATCTTGTTGTAGAGGCGCACCAGGGCGTCTTCTTCCTTTTGCCCCACGTAGAAGCGGACGATGGCCATGCTCATGCCCGGGCCCGTGGTGGAGTAGACGTATTCCACGCCCGGAATCTCCCAGAGCTTTTTCTCCATGGGGATCGTGACGCGCTCCTCCACTTCCTTGATGCTCGCCCCGGGCATCTGTACGAAAACATCGGCCATGGGGACGACGATCTGGGGCTCCTCCTCCCGCGGGGTGCCGAGAATGGCGAAGACGCCCAGAAGAAGCGAAGCTACGATGATCAGGGGAGTGAGCTTGGATTCGATGAACGCGTGGGCGGTTTTTCCCGCCAGTCCGAGTTTGCCGCTCATGGCAGGGCCTGCACGCGGCCGCCGTCTGCGGCCCTGGAGACCTCGCTCGTGAGGATTCGCTCACCGGCGGCGAGCCCGGAGAGAATTTCGATCCGGCCGTCGTACGTCGCGCCTGTCTTGACCAGCCTCAGGCGGGCCGTATTTTGGCCGTCCACCACGAAGACCCCCTGGAGTTGTCCCCGGGTGACCAGTGCTCCGGCGGGGATCAGCACGGCTTCCTTCCGTTCCCGGGGAAAGCTGGCCGTGCCGTACAGCCCCGAGCGCAAAGAGGGGAGCGGGGGGAGATCGATCTTCACCGTGAAGGTGCGGCTGGCGGGGTCTGCGGCCGGGACGATCTCGGCCACCCGGCCCGAGAGATTCTTCTCTCCCAGCGCATCAATTTGAACCGCGACCGCCTGTCCCCGCCGGACGGTGGCGATTTCCGTTTCTCCCACGCCGGCTTCCAGCCGGTGATGTCCCGTCTCTTCCATGACGATCAAGGGACGGCCGGGAGCGGCCATGTCCCCCACCTCGGCTTTCTTCTCCAGAATCTGCCCGCGAAACGGGGCCACGACTGTGGCGTAGCCGAGAGCCACGCGCGCCGCGCCGGTCTCCGCCTGGGCCTGGGCGATGCGTGCTTCCACCTGCTTCTTGCGGGCTTCCAGGGAGAGAATTCGCGCCCTGGCCTGTTCCACCTGCGCTTCCGCGGCCCGGGCCTTGGCCTGCACTCCTTCGTATTCATGCGGGCTCACCGATTTTTCCTGGAAGAGCTGGCTGTAGCGTGAGAGTGTAGCGGCGGCATACTGGCGGTTCGCTTCAGTTCCGCTGAGGGCGGCTGCAGCCTCGCGCAGGGACTGGTCCACCTCATCGATTCCCCGGCGGGCCTCATCAAGCGCTGCCTCGGCTCTGCGAACTTGGGCCGCCAGGTCTCTGTCGTCAATCACCGCCAGCACTTCTCCGGCGGAAACAATGGCACCTTCCCGGGCCCAGAGTTCCTTCACGGTGCCGAGAATCCGGGAGGAGACCTCGGCCGTCGTCCTGGCCTTCACGGTTCCCACCGCCCAGAACGCATCGGGGACGGAGGTTTTTGCAACTGTCTCCACTCGTGCTTGCAGGGCCGTAGAGACCTGGGGCTCCGGAGGCCGCGGCTCCTCCTTACGGCACCCGAAGAGGGTGAGGATGAGCACAGCCAGGAGGAAAACGTATGAAAGATTCCGGTATGAGGGACGCATCCTCGTCTCCTGAGTCGGAATTCCCCGCACTAAAATCCCCTCTCCCCCGTGGGGGAGAGGATTAAGGTGAGGGGGCGCTCCGACTGTGTCTACCCCCTCTCTCGAGGGAGAGGGAATCCGAACTCTTTCCTCTCCCCCACGGGGGAGAGGGCCAGGGTGAAGGGGCAAGAACGCCCTTGCGGATAAAGTTGAGAGGCGTGACATCACAGTTCCTCCCCGACCGCCAGGTCAATCTTGGCCTTGGCCACCGCGTAGTCGTACAGGGCCTGCAGCGTGCGCATCCGGGCCTCCGTGAGCCGTACTTCACCATCCAGAAGTTCGACGATCGTGGTGAGACCCGAGTTGTAGCGGTTCTGCGTGATGCGCAGGCTCTCCCGGGCCTGATCCACGGCTTTTTCACTGGCTTGAATCCGTCCCCGGGCCGTCAGGAGATCCAGGTGCGCCTGCCGCACCTGCAAGGAAATCCCCTGTTCCAGGCGCTCCTGGAGGGCCTTCACCCGCAGGACTCCCGCTCGGGCCTCCTCCACGCGGGAGCTCGTTCCCAGCCCGTCAAAGAGGTTGATGCTCAGCGTCACCATGCCCGTCCAACTCTCCCCACGGGTGCCCAGGAAGTGCTCCTCGTTGAGGTCATAGCGTCCGCCCAGGTTCAGGCGGGGCAAGTAGTCGGAGCGGGCCAATCGAACCCCCTGTTCGGCGACCCGCACCTGGACACGCAGGGCTTCCAGATCGGCGCGGGAGCGCAGCGCCCGTCTCTTCAGTTCCTCCGGGTCCTGCTTGAACTCGAAAAACTTGAGAGCCTCCGTGACGCGGAAGGCTCGGGCCTCGTCAACCCCCATGATCGTGTTGAGAGCGGACCGGCTCAGAGTCAGGCCGTTTTCCGCCGCGATGAGGAATTCCCGCACCTGGGCCAGGCGCACCTCGGCGCTGAGCACGTCGGACTCCACGACCAGCCCGGCCCGGAAAAGGGAGCGGGCTTGAGCCTCGTGAGCTTCGGCGGTTTTCAGCGTCTCCCGGGCCACCTGAAGCTGCTCCCGGCCCAGGATCACGCCGTAATAGGCCTGCGTCACGTCGAACCGCAATTGATCGAGCGTGCGACGGTCTTCCCTTTGCTTGGCCTCGTGAGCCAGCCGCGACTGGTTCAGGCCGGTCCACTCCTTGCCGCCGTTGTAGACGGGCTGCGTGATCTCCAGATAGGTGTTGAAGTTGGAAATCGCGGCCGGATCATTGAGCCGGCGGGGGTCGAAGTCGCCCGTCGTGACTCGTTCCTGATTGAGCCGGTCGCCGAAAGCCATCAAGGGGCTGGTGGTTCTGTGAAAGGATGTCCCCACGTCGATCCGCGGCAAAAGCTGCGCCCGCGCCTGCCCCACTTTCGCCAGGGCCATGGCCACCTCCTGCTCCGAGGCCTTCAGGAGCGGGGAGTTTTGCAGAGCCACCGAGAGGGCCTGGGTCAGGGACAGGGGTTCCGCCTCAGCGGCGGGCTTGACTTCCTGGGCAAGCAGGGGGTGAGAAAACAAAACCACAACAAGCACCGTGAGAATGAATTTCAAAATGTTCATGGGCTGACCTCCCCGATATTGCTTCTAATTTATACAGTTCCCCAAAAGCCTCACGGCCTCATTTCCTCCCTTTTCCCCCATAAAGAGCCCGTGGGCTCCAGAACGTTTCCGGCAAATTGCTTTCCCGGTCGGGTTCGAACGCGCGCCCTGCGAAGTGACTATTTCGTGATCACGGCGTATTATACGGACACGAGAAAAGAGGGAGAGGTCCTATGGGAGAAGAAATAAAGATCTGGTACGACAAAGAAGGCGACTACTTGGAGGTCCTCTTCGAGCGCAAAGCAGGGTACTTCAGGGAGACGGCAAATCATGCTGTAATGGAGAAAGTCGATACCGAGGGGAACCTTATCGGCTTTTCGATCCTGGGGGTCAGCGCTTTGAGCGGGCATCCCCCTCTGTCTGTAAGCCTCAAAAGACGTTCCGCCGGACGTGGAAGAGTATCCTTCCTATCCCAAAGGTCCTTGCGTGCTGGTCCTCCAGCGGGATGCCCAGGGTCAGCCGATTCATGTTGTCTGGGGTATCCCCCGGGGAACTGTCTCGCCGGCTGTCGTGGTGACTGCGTACCGGCCGGATCCGGTGGCAGAAGGTCCCGATGACCAGCAGTGGGTGGTCCCAACTGCACAGACTCAGCAACGAGCCGCTAGGCCTAGTTGGTGAGAGGCATGGGGATTGGCCCATCAGGCCGTGGTAGCGATGAAGAGAGGGTAATGCCTCTCGAGCGAAGGGCCTGTGGGTACCGCAGCGCTACCTGTTCAGTCAGCAGGGTCCGGGTGACACCGGTATAGAACCGCTGCCCCGGTTGGTAGCTATTCCGCGTGGTGAAGTTCAGTCTGGCGAGGGGATGCGGACCACCGCTTAAGCTCGCCATGCTGGAGGAAGGCCCGTGGGAGAGAGAATTGTCTTGCTGCGGCCCCGAACCGGACTCGGGAAACCC
>JACPSX010000199.1:0-1836 GCA_016193065.1 Candidatus Tectimicrobiota bacterium
TACTACACCGAGTACCGCTACCGCCCGGTTAAGGAGATCGCCAAGGCTTCCCAGACCGGAGCCGCCACCAACATCATCACGGGCTTCGCCGTGGCCTTGGAATGTACGGCTCTCCCCGTCCTCGTGCTGGCGGTAGCTCTGATCACCTCCTACTCCTTAGGCCAGTGGAGCGGGTTGACGAACTCCAGCGGTCAGTTGATCGGAGGCCTTTACGGAACCGCCATTGCCACCATGGGCATGCTGGCCACGGCCGCTTACATTCTGGCCATGGACACCTTCGGCCCTATTACAGACAACGCGGGAGGGATCGTGGAAATGTCCGGGCAATCCGAAGAAGTCCGCAAGAAAACCGACCGATTGGATTCCGTGGGGAACACGACGAAGGCCCTGACCAAAGGATATGCCATCGGCAGTGCTGCATTGGCGGCCTTTCTGCTCTTCTCCGCTTATATGGACGAAGTAACAAACCTCACCGGCAAAGCCTTCCATGTTGTGGACATCGCCAAGGTGGAGGTCTTTATTGGCGGGTTGCTGGGAGCTATGTTGATCTTCCTGTTCAGCGCCCTGGCTATCCGCGCCGTGGGCAAAGCGGCACATACGGTCATCAAAGAAGTAAGGCGGCAATTCCAGGAAAACCCCGGTATCATGAAGGGAGAATCCAAACCCGACTATGCCCGCTGCGTGGACATCGTGACACGGGGGGCGCTGAAAGCGATGGTGCTGCCCGGCATCTTGGCCGTTGCGATGCCGATCCTGGTCGGGATTATCCTGAAGGCAGAAGCTGCAGCAGCCCTGCTTATGGTGGGTACGATCGGCGGTATTTTGCTGGCCACTCTGATGAACAACGGCGGGGGAGCCTGGGACAATGCCAAGAAGTTTATTGAGTCAGGAGCCTACGGGGGCAAGGGATCCGAAACACACAAAGCCGCCGTGGTCGGGGACACCGTCGGGGATCCGTTCAAGGACACGGCCGGTCCCTCCCTGCACGTGTTGATTAAACTCCTGAGCACCGTCACGCTGGTTTTCGCCCCCCTGTTTATCTAGGGGAACGACGGGTTTGAATTCCCAATGAAAGTAAAGCTGGGCGGCATCAAGACCAAGATCATTACCGGACTCGTGATTGTGGTCCCCCTGTGGGCCACCTATCTCGTCCTGCGGGCATTCTTCGAGACCCTGGACGGCCTTTTGGGACCTTACCTCAAGCCCCTGGTCCAGAGCCTCCTGCCAAACATTGAGAATATTCCCGGACTGGGGATCCTGGCAGCCCTCCTGGTCCTGTACCTGATCGGCCTGGTGACCGCCAACATCATCGGCCGCCGATTCGTCCATCGCATGGATGCGCTCATGAAGAGGATCCCTTTGGTGAAAACCATCTACAGCGCCACAAAGCAGATCACGGAGGCCCTGGCCACTCCTGCGAAAACAGCCTTTAAGAAGGTCGTGCTTGTGGAACTCCCTTACCCGGGAACATATGTCCTGGCCTTTATAACCAACAGCATTCGGGATGAACAGGGCCGGGAGCTGCCGGTGGTTTTTGTCCCCTGCAGTCCAAACCCCACCACAGGTTTTACACTGGTCATGCCCCCGGAGAAGGTGATCGAGTCCAACATGACCGTGGAGGAGGGGATGAAGGTGATCCTTTCGATGGGAATCATCTTTCCCGGTATCTCCGCCCTTCAGGCCATCCCCCGAGACCGCCCCGTTGCTGGCGTCAAGCCATGACCGGGACCAGGCGGGAAGCCTCCTCGTATACCGCGTTGATGTTGACGGGCTTTTACGTGGCCTGCGAACTGATCGCCAACGTGACGGCCGCCAAGCCCATCGACTTGGGGATCA
>JACPSX010000199.1:1847-4648 GCA_016193065.1 Candidatus Tectimicrobiota bacterium
AGTCCCGGCGGGCGTGTTCATCTACGCGCTGACTTTTACGCTGATCGACCTGATCAATGAACTCCTGGGCAAACGAGGAGCCCGTAGGGTCGTTTTCATTGCCTTTGCCGCCAATCTGCTGCTGGCTCTCTATACCCAGCTTAGCGTGGTGATTCCCGCTGCCTCCTTCTACCCTCACTCGCAAGCCTACGCCGCGGTTCTGGGCTCCACCCTGAGAATTGTCCTGGCCAGCTTGACCGCATATCTCCTCAGTTCTCTTTTGGACGTCCACATCTTTGCCTGGTGGAGGGAGAAGATCCGGGGCCCGAAGTGGTTGCGGGTGGTGGCCAGCAATGCAGTGTCCACCTTGGTCGACAGTGCCCTCTTTATCACCCTGGCATTTGCGGGTTCTCTGCCCATAGTCCCACTGATCCAGGGACAGTACCTGGCCAAGATGGGGATCACCCTGATTTCCTTGCCTTTGATCTACCTGGTTCGGGGACTCCCCCTGGAGAGCCAGGCGATGGGTCTTGAGCACTCACCCTCCTGAGAGCTTGGAAACCTGGAGGGACGGAGAAACCTGATGGCCGAAAAGCATAGTTTTTGGGATCTCCTGGTCTTTTATAGTTTTCTTGGGGTCACCCTGGCAAGCGTGGCGGTCCTGGTGGTCTTTGTAATGCTCAAGGGCCGCTGAGGCTCAGCCCTTGCCAGCAGGCAGCCCTCGACCCCCGGAGTACCGCGTTCCCGGAGGACCTCTCTCATGAAGGCCATGATTCTAGCAGCGGGAAAGGGGGAGCGCTTGCGCCCCTTGACGGAAATCCTCCCCAAGCCCGCTCTGCCGGTGGGAAACTCTCCTCTGCTCCTCTATACCGCGGCTTTCCTCAGAGCGGCCGCCGTTAGCGAGGTGGGAATCAATCTCCACCACCTGGCCCCGCATGTGCGTCAGGTTCTGGGTGATGGATCGCAAAGCGGCCTTCAGATCACGTACTCCTATGAGCCCACTCTTCTGGGAACCGCCGGCGGGATCAAGCAACTGGAGCCTTTCTGGGGGCAGGAACCCTTCTTCGTCATCAACGGGGATACCCTGACCCGCATCGACTTGGGAAAGCTCCGGGATTTCCACAATCGGGTTGGATCCGCTCTCACCCTGGCACTGAGAGAAGACCCGCGAGCCCCATCCTTCGGCCTCGTGGGAGTCGACGAAGAAGGCAGAATCTGTCGCCTTTGTGACCACAAACGGCACCCGGAAAAGCCGGCAGCCGCCGAATACATGTTCAGCGGAGTTCATCTATGGGAGCCCGAGATCCTCAGCGAAATTCCTGCCCATGTTCCTTGGGACTTCAGCCGCCAGCTTTTCCCCCACCTCCTCCAGCGGGGTTTCCCGCTCTACGGCTTCCCAGTGGACGGATACTGGAACGACATCGGCACCCCGCAAAGGTATCTGGACACCCACTGGGATCTTCTGAAGGGAGAGTTCTCCAGGCCGGGTCTCCCTCCCATGGAGCCCGGGTCAGTTGTGCGGGATGAAAACTCGGAGATCTCCCCCACCGCTTTACTGAAGCCGCCTGTCCTTCTGGGCGCAGGTTGCTCCATCGGAGAAAATGCAACGGTGGGGCCTTGGGTCGTGCTGGGCCCCAGTGTGCGCATCGGGGCCGGGGCCAGGGTTACCCGCACGGTTCTGTGGTCGGGGGCGAGCCTGGATCCGGAAACGGTGCTGGAAGGAGCCATCGTCGCCAGTCGGAGCCGGGTACCCCGGGGCCGGCACTATCGTAAGCTCATACTGACCGCCGGAAGCGCGGGAGAACTGCTGGCCTCACCCTTCAAAAACTCATAGGGCCGGTGAATCCTCTGCAGAATCGAGGAGGTGCAAGATCTCCCGCAGCAGTTTCCGGACCTCCACGACTTGATCCCGGGAAAGGGCTCCTTTACCTTTCAGAACGCTGCGGATCCGCCGCCTCAAATCCGGCAACGAAGCCGCGGCGTATTGGCCCGCAGACTCCGCAACGCGAGGGACGCTGCGGAGCTGACCTCCCCTCGGAAGGGGAGAGGGGGAATAGCGGCGAGCGGCCAGGGAAATCACCTCGGCAAGGAAGGGAAGATCGCGGTCCGGGACCCTTTGCAGTGCCTCCCAGATTTCCCTTGCTCGGTGCCCCGCAAGAGCATCCTGCCCGGTGCCCTCTGAGCCCTCGAGCCTGGAAGCGAAAAAGGTGTCCACGGGGACTTCCAGGACCTTGCCGAGTTTCTGCAGCATCTTGAGAGAAGGATTTTGCTCGCCGCGCTCAATCTTGCCGATATAGGAAAGATCCATCCCCCCCTCTACCCGCTCGGCCAGCTCCCTCTGGGTCATTCCGCGCTGGAGCCGCAGTTGGCGCAATCTCTTCCCCACTTCCACGATGACCCGCTCGGACATTCTCCAGACCCTATTCCGAGTCCCCCGAGACAAGAGAACCCGACAAAAGCCGGTGGCCGCTGGCGCCGTTTCAAATTAGATGCGCCGAATCGGAGCCGCCTGCTCTGCGGCAAAGACCGCGATTGCGTGAGCCGAACCAGTTGGCACAAATAGCACAAATAAAAGAAACGGCATTAGTTAAACCGATCCTTCCGGAAAGTCAACCTTTGAAGGAACCCAACCTGCGTTTCTCAAACTGGTCCTCAGAACAGGATAAATAAGCATTGTTTCTAGATTAAATAAGGTATATATATCCACAGAGGAACCGCGGAAAATCTTCCGGGATCCGGTGGGCCGGGGCATCCGGCCTGCCCGCTAGGTGGAAGGGGAAGCATGGGAAAGCGGTTGGTTCTGGTCGTAGACGATGACCAGG
>JACPSX010000001.1 GCA_016193065.1 Candidatus Tectimicrobiota bacterium
GACGCTGACTACATACATCGCCGACACCCACAGCCTGGTCTGGTACCTGGGATCCCCACCGCGCCTGGGACCCTTTGCTCGACATGCCTTCGCAGAGGCGGTTGCCAGTCGGGCAAGAATCATCATCCCGGTAATCGTCCTCGCCGAGATTATTTTCGCCGTCGAACGCGGAAAGATAAGGGCTGACGTTCCACAGCTCATCCACAGCATTCGGTCCGCCTCCTACTTCCGGGTCGTCCCTCTTCGATTGGTGACCATCCTCCGGCTTCAGACACTAACCGAGATTCCCGAGATGCATGACCGGATCCTGGTAGCTGAGACCCTCGCGCGGAAAGCCAGCCTCATCACGAGAGATCAAGCCATTACCAACTCCAGAATAGTCGCCACCGTTTGGTAGGCAGCGCCGCGCCGAAAGGCCCTGGATCAAGTTGCGCTTTTCCATTCCCTGTGATTGCCTCCGCCGCCGGCGCGCCCCGTAGCCTGGTCTTCCCTCCTCCACGCGGAATCCGATCCGCCTCCGCGGCGCTGAGGACGGCGATTCCATCAACCGTCTGACGGCCGTGACCAGTGAGCGGACCGCCTCGTCGTGACTGGCTACCTTCCGCTCCAGCTCACCCAGTTTCGTGGCCACTTCCTTGTTCGCAGCCGTTATCTCACGAGGTCGCATCGATTGGGAGGAAGAAAGAACACCCGAAGGTGTGGGAAATCTCTTGGCGTAGGATCAGGAAGAGTTTACTCGAAAGATCGAGCCAGATCAAAGGAAATGAGGAGCAATTCATCCCACCCTCACCCTTGTCCTCTCCCTCCAGGGAGAGGGAATTCTTATCACCCCCACCTTGATCCTCCCCCCTCAGAGACTGTGTCGCAAGTCCGTTCATGGTTCGACAGGCTCACCACGAACGGACAAGCAGCCCCCAATTCAATCAATTAGCCGTTCGTCCTGAGCTTGTCAAAGGGCGAGCGGCGGATTGCGACACAGTCTCTCAAGGGGGAGGAGTGATGATTCGGAAATTCGGGGAACACCATAGGGAATTCTCCGTCGTCGGCATTTGGCCGCTCATTTGGTGCCTTGGGTGCGCAGCCGCTTGCGCACCCCGTAGCCCGGCCCTGCCTCTTCCAGGCGGAATGCCAGGTCAACATGAGGCATGGTTTCCTCCGATCTGATGAATGCCACCTTAACACCCCCCTGTGACATCCGGGGTCACTTTGGACAAAGAAACATTTGACAGAATCCTGTACACAATTTAAGCTAATCATACAAAACTTCTGGAGGATTCAATGCCCCTTTCTTCCAAGGACATCATTCCGCTCACGCGGGCCCGTGCGAAGCTTTCCGAGCTGTGCGAGGAAGTTCGCCGGGAGCACGGGGAGAAGATCCTCACCAAGAACGGCGAGAGCTGCGCAGCCCTCATTGACCCGGAACGCCTCGACCACTACCACCGGCTCGAACGGGAGCACGTCCATCTGATACTCCTTGAGGAGGCCATTCGCGGCCTCGAGGATCTGAAGACCGGGAAAACGGTCACTCTCCGCAAGCTGAAAACCCGGTATGGCCGCTAGGGCGCGGAAGCCCGTCTTCACCGAAAATTTCGTAAACAATCTGGAGTCGATCCTCCTCTTCCTCGAACCGGAAGGAGCAGATGCCTTTCAGCATCTCCTGGCCCGCATTTCCGATGACATTGTGCCCACTCTCTGCCGGTTTCCGCAGTCCGGGCGCTCCTTTCTCGCCCATCCAGTTCGCTCCCTTGAGGCGCAGGCTCTGATCAAGCAGCTGAAGCGTCTCTTGAGAAAGGGCGATGATCTGCGGGAATTTGTCCTCGATGATTATCTGATTCTCTACCTGCTGCGAGGGAACCAGGTCATCTTCCTTTCGATCAAGCATCACCGGCAACTGTCCTTCGATTTCCGAAACATCTGGCCTTGACGGACCGCTTTTCATTAGTTGCCTTATGATGTGCAACACGTACACTTTTTCTAATCCTCATCAGGAAGCGACCATGAAAATTACGATCAGCGAGGCCCGCAAACGACTGCCCGAGCTGGTCCGCCAGGTCAAAAAGGACCGGGGCACCACGGTGCAAATCACGGTGCGCGACGAAGTGGTGGCCGAGCTCCGGGCGGCGCTGCCCGAGCCCGAGCCCGGGGCGGCGGCCCGGAAGCTGCTGGAAGTGATGGGGAAGCTGCCGAAGGCTCGGGGGTCTAAGACGGATATCTCTTCGCGCGTCAAGGAGCACCTCTACGGAGGGAGCCGCGGGAGCCGGTAACTTTACTCCCTCTCCGCTATTTTCGGATGTATCCGCCTCTCCTTTTGTGATGCGATTTCCTTTGTGGTGGTCACCACGCTTCTGGATCACGTGCCCTGCCTTGCCTTCGATGAGGATTTTCGGGCGTTGGGGCTGACGGTTGTTGTCTAACAGTGTATTGAAGAATCGTCCGTTCCCTCTTCACTGTTCGCCCTTCGACAAGCTCAGGACGAACGGTTAATGCGTTGTCCTTCGCTCTTCGAGTCTCAGGAAGCTCATGGGGCTCAGGGCGAACGGGAGTCGAAGGACTCAGGATGAGCGGCAGAGTCGAAGGGCTCACCACGAACGATCCAGCAGCAGCGCTGCCGGGTGTTCACCCTCACCCTTGCTCTCTCCCACAAGGGAGAGGAAGCCACTGGCAGACGACGGCCCGGAAACCAGAGCTTCGCCCCGTGATTCCCAGAACCACTGCAGACCAGCCTACCCGTCCCCTGTGACAGATCAGGTCACAGAGGGAAACTATTAGGGAGAGGGGTTCTTGTTGTCATGTATCCGCGGGCGATTTTCCGAGCCTCTTCCTGCACCCTCTTCCCCAGGCTTTCCGGCTTGAGGACCCGGACGCCGCTGCCGAAGCTCAAAATCCAGCCCAGGAGCTCCCGGGTATCCGCCACCTGAAGGGACATCTTGAGGCGGCCGTCTTTCAGGAGAGTGAGCCGCTGGCTGTCGTGCCAGATCCGATCCTGGACCCAGGGAGCGGTGGACTTTGCAAAGACAAGTTCCACATCGATCCGCCGGCCCCGCATGATCACCAGAGCATCCCGCAGGTACGCCTCCAGATCAAACCCCAAGGGCATCTGGTATGGGTGGCTCGTTACAGTAAGGGAGCGGATGCGATCCACGGCAAAAGTCCGCACGTCCCTGCGGGTGTGGCAGTAGGCGATCAGGTAGAGGGCTCCCGCCATGTACCAGAGACGGTAGGGGTCCACTTCCCGGCGGGTGGTTTTGTTCCTTGAGGCGGTGTAGTAGCGCATCTGAACCGTCCGGGTCCGGTCAATGGCATGGGCGAGGCGGTCGATGGTCTCCCGATGCTCCCGGTAGGTCTTGTGGGGGCCGATCCCCACGGCAAACAGGTCTTGCATTTGCCGGACGTAGGTTAACCCCGAGGGCGGCAGGGCCGCAGTGGCCTTGTTCAGGGCCGAATCCAGGGAAGCTTTGATCTCGGTCCCCTCCAGGGGTTTCAGGAGGTTGCGGCTAAAGACCAGGGCCATGAGTTCCGTGGGGGAAAAGGCCAGAGGAAGGGCGCGTCGGTCGTTGACGAGGGGGAAGCCCGCGGCTTCCAAGGCCTCGAGGTCCCGGCGCAGGGTGCGAAGGTGTTTGGGAAAGTCATCCGGGAGGCTGTGCGCCAACTCCTGTAGCGTCGAGCCGCGGGGAGATTCCAGCCTCTGGAGTAGAAGCCACTGGCGGATCACCTGGTCATTGCGGGGCATGAAGTCTGCCTCCAGCGAAGCCAAAAGGAACAAGGACGGGAAAGGGAAGATGGGCTCCGGAAGTGCTGTTTGTCCTTGTGAGATATGCCCAATATACAACGATTTGAGGAGAGATCGCAAGAAAGGCGGGCTTTCGGAGCGGTTTTTCCAAATTGAATTCACCCCGGGAACTGTGTAAGTTAGGGCCAAAGGTGAGCGGAGGACGACAATGGGAGCCGAAAGTCTGGATCTTTTGCGGGAGAAGTTGCAGCAGGATCCTTTTGCCCGCGCTCTGGGAATCCGTCTCCTCCTGTTGGAGAAAGGGCTGGCCCGACTGGAGATGCCCCTCGGGGAGCACACCCGGAATTTCCTGGGGATGACTCACGGGGCAGCGATCTTTGCGTTGGCCGATCAGGCATTTGCCGCCGCCTGCAACTCCCACGGGGAGCGCTCGGTGGCCTTCAACGTGACGATCAGCTTTCTGGCCCCTCCCCGGGGAGATCGGCTCGTGGCGGAGGCCCGGGAGTTGAGCAGGAGCAAAAATGTGGGGGTCTACCACATCCAAGTCAATGACGCTGATGGTTCCGCCGTGGCCGAGGTCCAGGGGCTGGCGTATCGCCGGTCGGAGCGCACCTGATTCCCGCCTGGATCGCCATGGGCCTCCGCCGTGATGTGCCGAGAGGTCAGCGAGGGATTGACAATGAGAAGACAAAACGGGTGGCTGGTTTGTGCGGCTCTGTTTCTTGCTCTGGCAGGGCAGGGATGGCTGGCGACTCCCGTTGCCTCCTTCACGGCTCAGGAGATCGTGTCCCTGAAACGAGCGGGGATCTCCGAAGAGGTGATCGCCCTCATGGTGGAGAAGCGCTCCGATGTCATGGGTCTGCTAAGCGCTCAAGACGCCTTGACCCTGAGGGCCGGCGGGGTCGGCGATCCCGTTTTGCGAGCGCTGCTCTCCCCGACACGGCAAGGGGGTTCACTGCAGAAGTTCCTGCCTGTCGAGGGGATCGTGCGCCTCAAGGAAGCCGGAGTCGGCGATGATCTTCTGCGCTACATACTTGACCGGTACCTGGAGATGAGCCGGGAGGAAGAGGCAGGGGTCTCCCGGGTCATCGTGGACCAATCGGGCCGCCGGGTCATCGTTTACGGAGATCGTGAACCCTCGCCTCGCTTGAAGGAGTTGGAAGAAAAGCTCAAGGAGTCCAGGGCCTGGGAGCTTTTGAAGACCATGGGCCTCATTGTGGACAAGAGGCCCTGAGGGGAGCGGGGTTGGGAAAAGGAGACCTCCGTTTCGGGCTCATCGGCTTGGGGCGGCACGGCAGCCGCTATGCGCGCCACCTGCTGCATGATGTGGCCGGAGCGGTGTTAGGAGCTGTGTGCCGGCGGGACCGCGCCGCCGGGGAAGAATTCGCCGCAGCGCACGGGGTGCCGTTTTTTGAAGATTGGCGGGAGCTGATCTGGTCCCCCGTTGTCGATGCCGTTGCCGTGGTCACCCCGCCCGCGCTGTACCTGCCGATTTCTCAGGAGACGGCCCGGGCTGGGAAGCCCTTGCTTTTGGAAAAGCCTCTGGGAACCAGCCCACAGGAAGCTCGGGCCATTGTGCAGGCGGCTGCCGAGGCCCGCATTCCCCTCATGGTGGCACAGACCATGAGATTCAGCGAGGTGGTCCAGACCCTCCTGGCCCACAAGCCGTCCATCGGACCCGTTCACATGCTGGTTCTAAGCCAGCGCCTGGAGCCCTCTCCTCTCGCCTGGCTGGATGATCCCGCGGCGGCTGGAGGCGGGACCATACTTCACACCGGCATCCATCTCTTCGATCTGGTTCGCTATCTGATGGAGGACGAGGTGGCCCAGGTCTCGTGCGTTGCGAGCCGGGTGTTTTCCCGACACCTGGAAGATTCTTTTGCCGCCCTGTTTACTCTGCGGTCGGGCTCCGTCCTTTGCCACCTCGATTCCTGCCGCTTTGCCGGTGGGCGGACGGGACGCATTGAGCTGGTGGGTGAAAAAGGACAGTTGATGGGGGATCACATTCACAACTTTGCCTGTCGCGTTGAAGGACGCCAGACCACCCCGCTTCCGGTTCCTCCTCCCGTAAATACGGTGTGCGCAGCCCTTGAGGCCTTTACCTCCTGCTTGCAGAAAGGGAAAGAGCCTCCGATCTCCGGCCAGGACGGGCTGCGGGCCGTGGAGATTGCCTGGGCCTGCCAGCGCTCTGCTCAACTTGGAGAGACGGTCCACTTGCCCTGAGCCCGGCACCCTCCGGGCGGACCCCGGTTCAGCCTTGGCCAAATGGGGATTGTATTTCTTCGGGAACTCTGTAAACTAGTTATCTGTCAAAGTAATAGCACTCGATGAAATCCGAGGTCTAATTGTCCATGAGGTCCAGGAAGTTAAAAATCGCAGGGATTTTTTTGCTCATCGCGCTGGGCGCATTTGCTGGATACCGCCTGCTGCCTGTCCCCGGAACGAAGGCCGAGGAGCCCCGCCGGAGCCGGACCCAGGTCTTCCCGGTCCGCATCCAAAAAGTGTCCCCGGGGGACATAGAATACCGGCTCACGGCGACGGGGGACATCCTGGCGCTCATGCAGGTGGACCTCCATCCCCGCGTCTCGGGATACCTGCAGTCCGTTCCGGTGCAGATCGGGATGCGGGTTGCCCAGGGACAGGTGATTGCCGTTGTGGATCAGGCCGAGATCACGCAGAAGGTCAGAGAGGCCGAGGCGGTCTTGGCCAAGGCCAGAGCCCAGATGGCGGAGGTGCGGGCCGGAGCCCGGCCCGAGGAGCTGGCCCAGGCGGAAGAGAGCTGGCGCCAGACGAAATCCCGCCTGGAAAATGCCCGCATCAACCTGGAAAGAGTCCGCAGCCTGGTCAGAAACGGCTACGTGGCCCGCCAGGAGCTGGATAATGCACAACTGGCCTACGAGCTGGCGGAGGCCCAGTCGGTGGCCGCAACCAACCAGCTTGAGCTGGTTCGCAAGGGAGCGCGCGCCGAAGTCCGGGAAGCCATGGAGGCTCAGGTCAAACAAGCCGAGGCCACTCTCAACCAGCAGCGCCTCCAGTTGGAAAATACCGTGGTGCGGGCCCCGTTTTCCGGCAACATTTCCCGCCGCTTCGTCGATCCCGGAGCCCTGGTTTCGACTTCCACCCCGCTGGTCACGGTGGTCCACTCGGATACGGTCAAGGTTCTCGTCAACATTCTGGAAAAGGATCTCCCCCTGATCAAAGTCGGAGCGGCGATCTTCGTGCGCACGGACGCCTACCCCGACAAGGTGTTCCAAGGGCAGGTGGTGCGTCTCAACTCGGCTTTCGAGACGGCCAGCCGGACCCTGGTGGCCGAAGCCCACATCCAGAACCCGGGCGGAGCCCTCAAGCCCGGGATGTTTGCCCGGGTCGAGGTGCTCCTGGCCAGGAAATCGGCGGTCCTGCGGGTTCCCACGGATGCTCTCCTGAGGGATGAGGAGCGCAAGGCTACATTTCTCTACGTGGTGAACGGCGATAAGGTGTCGCGCAGGCCGGTGACGACCGGTCTTAGCCAGGATTCCGCCACGGAAGTGGTCTCCGGGCTTAAGGAAGGGGAGGCCGTTGTCACCGTGGGCCACCAGCGCCTGCGTGACGGGGCTTCCGTTCAGGTCATTCAGTAAGTAAAGGAACAGCGTGGACCTCATCCGCGGCTCCCTGCAGAATCCCATCGGCCGGTTCATGTTCGCCATCGGCCTGATCCTGCTGGGGATCATCGCCTTCTCCAAGCTCGCCATCGATCTTTTCCCCGACATCACCTATCCGGTCGTCTCGGTGCTCACGGAATATGAGGGAGCGGCGCCGGAAGACGTGGAGGTGACCCTGACGCGCCCCGTGGAGAAGCGCCTGAGCCGCATTCAGAACGTCAAGAACATATCTTCCCGGTCTCTGGAGGGCCTCTCCATCGTGACTGCCGAATTTTACTGGGGCACGAATCTGGATACGGCCACCGATGACATCCAGCAGGCCCTCAACCAGATCATCGATGATTTCCCCGACGACGCCAAGCGTCCCGTGATCTTCAAGTTCGACCCTTCCCAGATCTCGGTGATCACCTTCGCGGTCACCGGGACGATGGACGAGTGGAAGCTGCGCGAGCTGGCTGAGGACACGATCGCCCCGCGCCTGGAAAGCATCCCGGGGGTCGCCGCAGCCAATGTTTTTGGAGGCAAGCGCCGGGAAATTCAGGTGCTGGTCGAACGCTCCCGTATGGAAGCTTCCGGCATCTCCATCCTCCAGGTCGTCGATGGAATCCGCCAGGCCAACACGGATGTTCCCGGGGGGAATCTCAAGGCGGGGAGCCGGGATTACAACGTCCGTACCCTGGGGCGCAGCACCCGGGTCGCTTTCCTGGAAGACCTGGTGGTCTCCAACCGAAACGGAGTTCCCGTTCGGGTCAAGGATATCGGACGAGTAGCGGACGGGTTCGAAGAGGAGGATACGGAGACCCGGGTGAACAGCGGAGCCGGTCTGGTCATCGGCGTACAGAAGCAGATCGGGGGAAACACGGTCTCGGTCGTGGACACGATCTTGAAGGCCCTGCCCGCCATCCAGAGGGACCTCCCGAAGGGGACGGTCCTTGAGGTCATTAACGATCAGTCGCGCTACATCCGGAAATCCATCAAGAACCTCCAGCACGAGGCCATGATCGGCGCCCTTCTGGCTACGAGCATCGTGCTCATCTTCCTGCGCAACGTGAGCAGCACCTTGATCGTGGCCACCTCGATCCCGATCTCGATCCTTTCCACGTTTATCCTGCTCCACGTGAACCACCTGACCCTGAACATCATGACCCTGGGCGGGCTCGCTCTGGGCGTCGGCCGTCTCCTGGATGACGCCATCGTGGTCCTGGAAAATATCAACCGCCACTTGGACATGGGAGAGCCGCCGGAAGTGGCTTCCTACGAGGGGACCCGGGAGGTGAGCAAGCCGGTCATCGCCGCCACGATCACGAGCATCATCGTCTTTGTCCCGCTGGCGTTCGTGGAAGGGATCGCGACCGTTTTGTTCCTGCAGATGGCCTACACGGTGGCCTTCTCCTTGCTCGCGTCCCTGTTCGACTCCTTGACCCTGGTGCCCGTCCTGACTTCCAAGATCCTGGGCCGCCGCGAGCGTCCTGTCCGAGAGGAGTCCCTGGCGCGCAGGTTTTTTGTGAAAAGTCAGGATTTCTTTAATGGCGTTGATCAGCGCTACCAGAATCTCCTGTCCTGGGCCTTGAAACGCCGCCGCCTGGTTTTTACAGGGACTGGGGGAGTATTGGTCGCCAGCCTTCTGCTGGTACCCGCCATCGGCAGCGAGTTTTTCCCCAAGTCCGACGAGGGGAACGTGCGGATCAGCCTGCGGCTCCCCGTGGGAACGAGACTGGAAGAGACGCGCAAGGTGATCGAGCAGATCGAGGCCGTGGTGCGCTCCGAGGTTCCGGAAGTCGAGGCCATGTTTGCCCGGGCAGGCTCCGGGCGGGGCCGCTCGGTGATTTTCGGCGGCCGGTTCACCGGCCCGCACACGGGGTTCGTGTCGCTGACCCTTTCCGACAAATCCCGCCGCCGACGCTCCTCGGAGCAAATTGCCGCGGCCTTGCGTCCCAAGCTCTCCCGGATTCCCGGCGCCATTGTCACGGTGAACAGCGGCGGCCTGGTCTCGCGGGTCATCTCGTTCGGGTCGGAAGAGCCTCTGCGAGTCGAGATCATCGGGTACGACCTGGGGCTTTCCAGCCGCCTGGCCCGGGAAGTGGCCGAGTCCATGAGATCCGTGCCGGGCGTGACCGATATCCAGGTGAGCCGGGAAGAAGGCCAGCCCGAGTACAACGTGCGGATCCAGCACGACCGGGTCTCCAACATGGGTCTTACGGTGAGCCGGGTGGCCGACACGGTGAAATCCGCGCTGGGAGGCAAAGTCGCTTCCGTCTATATTGATCCAGCCACGGGCCGCGAGCATAACATCCGCGTGCGCCTCCAAGAGGCGGACCGGGGAGCTCCCCGGGACATTGAACGGATCACTCTTCCCATGGATAGCCGTGGTTCGATTTCCCTGGGCAACGTGGCTGAGCTGGTTGCGGCCACCTCCCCGACCCGGATCGAGCGCAAGTACCAGCAGCGGGCCGTCTTCGTCACCGCGGACAGCAGCGGCCGCGACTTTGGAAGTGTGGCTCGGGAAATTGAGAGCAATCTTGGCCGCCTGCAAGTTCCCGAGGGGTTCTCCATGAGGCTGAGAGGATCCCGAGAGGACCAGCAGCAAGCCTTCCGCTCCCTGGCTTTCGCCTTGCTGCTGGCCATTGTTCTCATCTATATGGTGCTCTCCGCCCAATTCGGTTCCCTGGTCCACCCCTTTCTCATTATGTTCTCGGTCCCCCTGGGATTCATCGGCGTCATCTGGGCCCTGTTCCTGACCGGAATCACCTTGAGCGTGATCTCCTTTATCGGCATCATCATGATGGTGGGGATCGTGGTCAGCAACGCGATCCTGCTGGTCGATTACACGAACCTCTTGCGGGCGCGCGGGGTCGAGCTGGATCAGGCGGTGGTCCAGGCGGGCAGGACGCGGCTGCGTCCGATCCTGATGACGACGTTGACGACTCTTCTGGGGCTTTCCCCCATGGCCCTGGGAATCGGGGAAGGCGCGGAAGCAAACGCGCCTCTGGCGATTACCGTCATCGGCGGCCTTTCGGTCTCCACCTTCCTCACGCTCGTCTTTCTCCCCGCGCTTTATCATAGCGTCGAGCGCTATCGCCTGAAACGGCGAGCATAGCATTCAGCTCTTAGCTCTTGGCCCTTAGCTCTCGGCTATAAAAGCGAAACCTGGTAAAATGGCTTCGTGTTTTTTCGCTGCGGAGAACGCGGAGACCACAAAAAAGATCATGAACGGTTTCCCCTTGAAGAAGCGGGAGGGAGAACGTGGCGGCAAAGGCGGTTTTTTTTGATGCGGGCGGCACTCTGATCTTCATCGATTACGATTACATTCTCGGGGTGCTTAGAGGTCACGGAGTCACCCTGGACCGTCAAGACCTCATGAAAGGCGAGTATGCGGCCAAGTTCGAGGTGGACCACCGGATCCTGGTGGAAAAGCGCCGGGACGGCCTCTGGGATGACCTGTTCGGGATCATGCTGCGGGGCGCCGGAGTTCCCGAAGGGCTCCTGGACCGAGTAATTCCCGAGCTGGAGAGCGAAGTTCCCGCGGCGGCGCTGTGGCGTTGGGTCCGGCCTGAGACCCCAGACCTCTTACGTGGGCTGAAGACGGCGGGCTACACCCTCGGGGTGATTTCCAACTCCGACGGCCGGGTTGCCCAGCTTCTGGAGGAAGCCGGCCTTGCTCCGTATCTGGACGTCATTGTGGATTCCGGTGTCGTCGGAGTGGAGAAACCGGATCCCCGCATCTTCGAACTGGCTCTCAAGCAAGTGGGGGTCTCTGCAGAAGAGGCTCTGTTCACGGGAGACATTTATTCGGTGGACGTTCTGGGGGCCCAGGCGGCGGAACTGAGAGGGATCCTGTTTGATCCCCTGCGGCTCTACGATCACGTGGACTGCCCCCGGATTCATGCCATCGACGAGATTGCGGTTTATGCCGGCCAATCTTCCCCCTCAGTACTTTGAAGCGGAGCGGCTTTTCCGGGAAGCAAGATCTCCGCAGGACAAGCTGGCGGCCCTGGAGGAAATGCTCCGAATAATTCCCCACCACAAAGGGACCGACAAGCTGATCGGGGACCTGCGCCGCAAAATGGCCAAGCTCAAGGAGGAGGCGCAGAGGAGGCCCCAGACGGGGAAGAGAGGGGAGGCCTTTTCGATCCGCCGGGAGGGAGCCGCCCAGGCAGTGCTGGTGGGTTTGCCCAATTCAGGGAAGTCCTCCTTGCTCGCGGCCCTTACCCATGCAACCCCGGTCGTGGCCGATTATCCGTTCACGACCCGCGGCGCCCAGCCGGGGATGATGGTCTTCGAGAACGTCCAGATCCAGCTCGTGGACACTCCGGCTCTGGGGGATGAGGCTGCCGATGCCTGGGTTCCGAACCTGCTGCGGGGCACGGATCTCATCGTCGTCGTCGTGGATCTGGAGGAAGATCCGCGCTCCCAGTTGGAGTTTATCCTGGGGGAGCTGGAAAAGTGGCGTGTCGGGATTCGGGAACTGCGCAGAGACCAGGAGGAGAAGGTCGGGTTTGTGGAAAAGCGCGGCTTCCTGGTCGGAACCAAGCTGGAGACAGCCGCGGCGCAGGATCGGCTGGCCTACTTGCAGGGTTTGGGAGTTCGGGCCCAGGGCATCTCGGTGGCCCGGGGGTGGGGTCTGGAAGAATTTTCAAAATCCGTGTTTGAGGCTCTGGAGGTGATCCGGGTCTACAGCAAGCCGCCGGGAAAACCCGCCAGCTTGCAGGAGCCCATTATTCTGCCTCGCGGGAGTCAGGTGGCGGGTTTGGCCGCCAGCATTCACAAGGATCTGCTTCAGCAGATGAAGTTTGCCAGGGTCTGGAGCAATCAGGAAAAGATTGCGCGGAAGGTGGGAAGAGATCACATGCTTCAGGAAGGGGACGTGGTTGAGATCCACACCTGACCGCGTGCGGAAGCAACATCGAGAGTAGCATGAAGGACCGCAGAGCCATCTACCAATATATTGAGGATCACGAGGCGGAACACATCGCCCGGGTGCAGGAGTATTTGCGTCAGCCCAGCATCAGCGCTGACGGCACCGGGATGAGCGAATGCGCCCGGCTGCTTCAGGAATACTACCGGGCGCTGGGCTGCCGGGAGGTGGCGGAGGTGGACGTGGGGGGCTACCCGTTCGTGTGGGCTGTCTACTCCTGCGGATCTCCCAAGACCATCATCAATTATTCCATGTACGATGTGCAGCCCGTGGAAGGTGAGGTCTGGAGTTCTCCGCCCTTTGAGGCTCACCTGCAGGAGCGTCCTCCCTTTGGCCGTGTGATCGTCGCCCGGGGAGCCCATAACAGTAAGGGGGGCTACCGGATGTGGCTCAATGCCCTGGAATCCATCATTGCGGTGGAGGGAAAGCTGCCGGTCAATATTTTCTTTACCGCCGAGGGAGAAGAGGAGTTGGGGAGTCCCCATCTACCGGCTTTCATCGACCGCTATCTCTCGCGCCTGCAAGAAGCGGATGGGGTGTTGAGCTGCATCCCCTGCCAGCAACACGATGGCGGAATCCGTTTGACTCTGGGAGTGAAGGGAATTTATGAGTTCCGGTTGGAATGCTCCGGAGAGCGCTGGGGGAGAGGGCCTGAAAAACATGATGTCCACAGCAGCATGAAAGCGATCGCGGACAGCCCCGTGTGGCGTCTTATTCATGCCCTGTCCACTCTGACAACTCCCGATGGCAACCGCGTTCTCGTGGAGGGATTTTATGAGAACGCCGCCTCTCCAACCTCTGAGGATCTGGAACTGATCCGGGATCTTTCCTCTCAATTTGATCCTTCCCTGTGGCAACGAACCCATCGCATACGGAGTTGGGCCGACGATCTCTCGGGCCAGGATCTGCTGGTGCGGTTTATGTTTTCTCCCACCTTGAACATTCAAGGGATCTGGGGAGGGCACACAGGGGCCGGTTCCAAGACCGTCCTGCCCCACAAGGGGAGCTGCCAGATCGACATTCGCCTCGTTCCCGGCATGACCGTGGAGGAAGTTCACGACAAGCTGCGCAGGCATCTGGACCGGCACGGCTATGAAGACATTGCGATCTTTCCTCTGGGCGGATATCCGCCGGCCCGCACGAGCCTGAGGACAAAGCTGGTTCAATCTGTCGTCCGCATGTACCGGGATCGTGGCATCACTCCGCAGATCTGGCCCCTTTCAGGGGGAAGCTGGCCCATGTATCTGTACTGCGAGGATCCCTTGCGGCTCCCCTATTGCGCGGGGGGGCTGGGTCACGGCGGCGGCGCTCACAGCCCCGACGAGTATTTGGTCATGCAGGGAAACGGCACCGTTGCCGGTCTCGTGGAAGCCGAGAAATCCTACGTGGACATCCTCTACAATTTCGTCGAAGCATGAAACCTCATCGTGTTTCCGGCAAATTTGCGCCTCTTCTTTATGCCTGCCCTACTCAGAAAATGCCCTGTTCACCCCCTCCCTGCCCCTCCCCCCTCGAGGGGGAGGGTATGCCTGCCTGCCGCGCCCGCGGCGCAGGCAGGGGTGGGGGGGATGATGCACAGGTGAGCCCAAGGCTCATGACAACTGATCTGAAAAAGGATTGAGAATGCAAAAAGGGAAAATGTCATTTGTCTCTGGCACGGAAAAGTGCCGTGGAATCCCTGGATATACTTGCATGTTCAGAACGAGGCTTGCAAACGGCGGGGGCATTGTTTATGGTGGAGTGGGAAAGGGCGTGATGGAATTCATTTCTGTTGATTTTGTTGATCCTGCGTAGAGGGGACCCATGCTCGAAAAAATTACTCCGAGAACGGAAGATTTTTCCCGCTGGTACACTGATGTCATTGCTGCGGGGCAACTGGCCGACTACGCTCCGGTGAAAGGGTGCATGGTGATCCGGCCCAACGGCTTTGCCCTGTGGGAAAATTTCCAGCGGGCACTGGATGGAATGTTTAAGGAAACGGGGCACGAGAACGCCTACTTTCCCCTGTTCATCCCCGAGAGTTTCTTGAAGAAGGAAGCGGAGCACGTGGAGGGGTTTGCCCCCGAGTGCGCCGTCGTCACTCACGGCGGGGGCAAGGAGCTCGAGGAGCCTCTGGTTGTGCGCCCGACCTCCGAAACCATCATCTGGGCCATGTTTCGCAAATGGATCGAGTCCTACCGGGATTTGCCGCTGCTCATGAACCAGTGGTGCAATGTCGTGCGCTGGGAAATGCGCACCCGCCTCTTCCTGCGGACTCTGGAGTTTCTCTGGCAAGAGGGGCATACCGCCCACGGCACCGCCGAGGAGGCCGAGGAGGAGACCCGGCGCATGCTGGAGGTCTACCGTCGTTTCGCGGAAGACTGGATGGCCATGCCGGTCATCTCCGGGATAAAGACCGAACGGGAGAAATTCGCGGGCGCCGTACGGACGTATTCCATCGAGGCCATGATGCAGGACCGTAAGGCCCTACAGTCTGGAACTTCGCATAACCTGGGGCAAAACTTTGCCCGGGCCTTTGACGTGACCTTTCAAAACGAGCGCGGGGAGAGAGAATTCGTTTGGGCTACGAGCTGGGGGGTCAGCACCCGCTTGATCGGCGCCTTGATTATGACGCATGGAGATGACAAGGGGATCATCTTGCCGCCCAAGCTGGCCCCGACCCATTGCGTTTTGATCCCCATCTACAAGGGGGAAGATCAGCGCGCTCTGGTGCTCGAGCGTCTGGAGGCGATCGGCAACACGCTGAGCCCCGACTTTAAAGTGAAGGTGGACAAGAGAGAAGGCTACACCCCCGGCTGGAAATTCTATGATTGGGAGCAAAAGGGAGTTCCCCTGCGGGTGGAGATGGGACCACGGGATCTGGCGAAGAATCAGGTAGTCCTGGTGCGAAGGGACACAGGGGAGAAAATTCCTGTGGGTACAGAGGGCCTCGTGGATCGTGTCCGAGATGTACTTGATGCCATCCAGAGGTCTCTTTTCGAGAAGGCGCGCTCTTTAATGCTGCAAAATTCCGTGACTCTGGACGATTACCTGGACGTCGTGCGGTTCCTGGAAGGGCCGGGCGGGTTTGTTTACGGCCGCCTTTGTAATTCGTTCTCCTGTGAGGAGAAGATCCAGGAGGAGACCAAGGCCACGGTGCGCTGCATCCCGTTTGATCGCCCACCCGATCCGGGCCCTTGTCTGGTCTGCGGTAAGACGGTCGACGGGCGTGTCGTCATTGCCAAGGGGTATTGAGGGGGTTGTTTTCATGGAAGAGAAGTTTGAAGAGATCGATCCTCAGGAGTTAAAAGACAGGCTGGAAGCCGCTGAGAACCGGATCGGCGATCTGGAGGAAACGGTGGAGTCCTTGACCCGGTTCGCCGGGATCGGCATGGCAGCCATTGAGATGTTGGTGCAAAAGAAGATCCTGAACCGCAAGAAACTCAACAAGATGGTGGCTCAATTTGAGGAGAACTTGAGCAAGTATTACGAAGAGGAGTTTGAAAACCTCCTGGCCAAGGAGGAGCGGAACATGCTTGCGGAACTGGACGAAGAGGAGATGCACAAGGCCTGAATTCACGGTTAAATTTCCGGTTGACAATCTTGATCGAAATAGTGTAGTATTGAGCTTGCCTATTTTCATTACCTTATTCATTGCTTGGGCTTGGAAGTGACAAGCTCCAGCCATCGGGATGGAGGAATCAGCATGGCAAAGTCGATTCGGGATCTGCTGGCGGAAGCCAAGCGGCAGGTGTGTGAAGTTTCCGCGCAGGATGTAAAGCGGATGCTCGAGAATCGGGAAGATGTGGTCCTCGTTGATGTGCGCGAAAAGGACGAATACGGCAACGGCTACATTGACGGGGCCATTTACATTGGCCGGGGGATGCTCGAGTTCAGCGTAGAGAACCATGTTCCGGATAAACAAAAGAAGGTGGTCCTCTATTGCGCCCGGGGCAACCGCTCCGCTCTAGCCGGGCAAACCCTCCAGGCCTTGGGGTACACGAACGTCTATTCCATGGCGGGGGGGTTCCTGGGCTGGAAGGACAACGGTTTGCCCTTCGTGCAGGATAAGCAGTGGTCTCAAGAGCAGTTCTCCCGTTACAGCCGCCACTTCGCCCTGCGCGAGATTGGGGAGAAGGGACAGCGCAAGCTCCTGGAGTCTAAAGTGCTCCTGGTAGGCGCGGGTGGTTTGGGTTCGCCCTCGGCTATTTACCTGGCCGCCGCCGGGGTAGGAACCCTGGGGATTATTGACTCCGACGTGGTGGATGTGAGCAATTTGCAGCGGCAGATCATCCATACGACGGCCAATGTGGGTAAGCCCAAAGCCGAGTCGGCCCGGGAAACAATTGCTGCATTGAACCCTGACGTGCGGGTGATTCCCTACAACTCCCGTCTTACGGCCGAGAACATCCTGGAGATTATCCGGGAATATGACGTGGTCATGGATGGCAGCGACAACTTCGTAACCAAATACATGGTTAACGACGCCGCCTACTTGGCGGGCAAGCCCAACGTGTTCGGGAGCATCTTCCAGTTTGACGGGCAAGTAAGTGTTTTTCACCCGGATCGCGGCCCTTGCTACCGCTGCCTGTTTCCGGTCCCGCCGCCTCCGGGCCTCGTGCCCAGCTGAAGCGAGGCCGGTGTGCTGGGGGTCCTGCCCGGCATAGTTGGTCTGATCCAGGCAACCGAGGTGATCAAGCTGATCGTCGGAATCGGAGAGCCTCTGATCGGCAGACTGATCGCTTACGATGCACTGGCCATGGAGTTCCGGGAGCTCAAAGTGAAGAGGGATGAGAATTGCCCTCTGTGCGGCACGGAACGGACAATCACGGAGCTGGCGAACTACGAGGAATTTTGCGGGGTGGCGGCACCCGCTGTCTAGCGCCCCAGACAGATCCCCACCGCCTCCGCGGTGTCCACTAGTTCTCCGTCCGTGGGAACGGTTTTGAGTGACTCCACGGCATCCCGGATGGGGACGGAGGACATGCGGGTCCGGTAAATCGTCACCATTTCTCCGAACTTTTCGCGGGCCACGAGCTCCACGGCCCAGAAGCCGAACCGGGTTGCGAGGATCCGGTCGAAGGCTGTCGGAGATCCTCCTCTTTGGACGTGTCCCAGCACGGTGACCCGAGCTTCCACGTCGAGCGCTTTCGTCAGTGTTTCTGCAACCAGTTGGCCGATTCCTCCCAGACGAGCCGTCCCGCCTGGATCCCCGGGACTGTAGTACATTTCCTGCCCCCCGAGAGGTTTCGCTCCTTCTCCTGCCACCAGGATGCTGAACTTGGCGGGGCTGTTCTGGCGCTCGCGTACTTTTTGAATGATCGTCTCCCACTTGAAAGGAATCTCGGGAATCAGGATCACATCGGCTCCTCCAGCCATGCCCGCGCACAGGGCGATCCAACCCGCATGGCGTCCCATGACTTCCACCACGATGACTCGGTGATGGCTCTCGGCCGTGGAGTGGAGCTTGTCCAGAGCGTCCATGGCCGTGTTGACCGCCGTATCGAATCCGAAGGTGAGCTCGATGCGACGCAGGTCATTGTCGATGGTCTTGGGGACTCCGACCACGGGGACCCCCATCTCGAAGAACTTCTGAGCGATCTTCAGAGAGCCCTCCCCGCCAATGACGATCAGGGCATCGATCCCGAGCTTGTGGAGATTTTGAATGACCTGGCCTGACACGTCCCTGGGGCCGTTTTGGATCGGAGCCACGTAGGCGAAGGGATTTCCCCGGTTCGTGGTACCCAGGATCGTGCCGCCGCGCTGCAAAATCCCCCGGATGTTCCAGGGGGTCATCTCGCGGCAGCGCACAGGCTCTACGATCAACCCTTCGAAACCGTCTTCGATGCCGATCACTTTCCAGTTGTACTTGTTCGCTGCGGTTTTCACGATGGCCCGCAGCACGGCGTTTAGGCCCGGACAGTCGCCTCCTCCGGTGAGTACACCAATGGTTTTTTGCGTATCACCCATGCTCCATCCTCCTTGTGGCGACTGTGTCATAAGTCCGTTCATGGTTCGACAGGCTCACCACGAACGGATGACGACACACGGAAATCCAACCACTTAGCCGTTCGTCCTGAGCTTGTCGAAGGGCGAACGGCGGATTGCGACATAGTCTTGTGGCCGGTGGGGTCATCATAGCACGGGTACTTTGTCGGCAATTAACTGAAAAGCCTGTAGAGGAGACTAACAGCTCCCCCGCCCAGCACCAGCCAGGCGGAGTTCACCTTGAACCGAAACACACCGACCGTAGCAAGGATGAGGAGCGCTGCAGTGAACCAGTCGATTACAGACGCTCGCCCCAACTGCCAGGTGACGGTGGCCATCAGCGCCAGCGAGGCGACGTTGGCCCCGTCGAGAAACCCGCCGGCCCAAGGGGAATTTCGCAAACGCGGGATCAGGGGGCTGGAGGCGGCGACCAGAACAAAGGACGGGAAAAAGATGCCGACAGTCGCCAGAATCGCGCCCGGCCAGCCGGCGATCAGGTAGCCGATAAATGTGGCTGTGGTAAAGACGGGACCGGGAGTGAACTGTCCAACGGCTATCGCATCGATGAGCTGCTGGTCGGTGAGCCAGTGCCAGCGCTCCACCAGGTCAGCCCTCAGAAAGGCCAAGAGCACGTAGCCGCTGCCGAACAGAATTGATCCGATTTTGAGGAAAAAACCGGTCAGCTTGAGCAGACTTATGGAGGCGCCGGCTGCAGCTCCTGTCGCCGCTTGAGCACCCGTGGCCGCCAGCAGCACCGGCCCGGCCATCACCCCCGCAGCGGCTTGTCGTGCCCGGCCCCGGCGCAAATTCGACAGGGCCATCACCAGGAAGGCGCTGGCAAACAGAAGGAAGACCTCGTTGATTCCGAGGAACGAGAGGATGGTCACGGCGATTCCAACGGCCCCCGTGAGCGACCCCTTCACCGCTTTCGTGCCAAGACTCCAGAGGGCCTGAAGGACAATGGCAATGATGACAGGCTTCACCCCGTAGAGGATCCAGACCGCTTGGGGGGCGGTGCCGTAGCGGGTGTAGGCCCAGGCTATGGCCAGCACGATTACCACGGCGGGAAGGATGAAGCAGGATCCAGCCGCAATGAGACCGCGCCAGCCGGCTCGGGTCAGGCCGATGTGGATGGCCATTTCCGTTGAGTTGGGGCCGGGGATGAGATTCGTTGCCCCGAGCAGGTCCAGAAATCGCTGCCGGGAGAGCCAGCCCCGGCGCCGCACCACCTCGTCCTCCATCATGGCGATGTGGGCGGCGGGTCCGCCGAAACCGATGGTCCCCAGCTTGAGAAACAGCCGGGCAATTTCTCCCAATCGGCCGGTGCCGTCGATGGGGTTCTGCCGCAAGTCAATTACCTCCTCTCGATCCAGGGCTGGCCGCTGATTGCTGACCGTATGCTTTCTCTGGTGAGTCTTACACCCACCCGTAGGGAATTCGGCTGCGGTACACTCTCCAGGCAAACAGGGCGGCTAGCACGATCAGAATAACTGTCAGCGAGGCTGCGAAACGTGAAACAACCTGAAGTCCCAACAGCACGGTGGTGATCACCAGGAAGAGGCAGGTGGCTGCCAGCCGCTTCCGCCTGAGCCGCAGCGGGCCAATCTGGGCAGCGATTGCTTGGGGGAGAGCATCCCCTTCGGCCTTTGCCAGGAGCCCATCGATCTGGGGCTGGAGAGAGAAGTGGACCAACGAGAGGGTGAGGACCAGCAGGAGGAGAAACTTGACCAGGAGGATCCAGTTCGTAAACAGGGGGGTCAAAGACCCTTGCAGGCTGATGAGCAGAAGGCCCGTTGCCAGCGCAGTCAGCTGGAAAATGTAGCATCGGATTGAATTTCCCCGGATGAGGTTCTCAAAATACTGGTCCACCTGGAGGTGGGCCTTTCCGAACCGGGCCCTCTCGTTGACCACGACGAGATTGTAGAGAGGAGCCGCCATGAACACAACCGTCAGGATGTGGAGAAACTTAAAAAAGTCATAGAGACTCATCTGTCCCGCCCTCCCATCGGTTTCTCCTGTGGTCCTCGGAAAGAGTTCCACCGGAAGACACTCTGATCTCCCTAAAAAGAGGAAAGAGGAGATTGCTAGAGGTCTTGACTTTTGCCCAGTTTAAGTGTCGACTGGTCAATCCTCAATGAGCCAAACTGCTCATTTTTCAGCCTTGTCCTTCACGCCTGCGGCCCGCAGGATCACCATGGACGGTCAGAAGTTCGTGAAGGCCGACTGGACCAAATTGATCCCCATCAGACCGGTCAGCCAGAGCCACGCGGCATTGTGAAAGACCGCGAGGAGGACACTGGCTAGAACAACGATTCCTCCAAGCAGTCGAAGCCACTGTTCCATGTAAAGCTTCATCTTCCCTCACCTCCTTTCTTCGATCCCCTGCCTACTGGGTCAGGCATGCCTTAGAAGGCGTAGCGGGTGACCACGTAGAGGTTCGCGTTCCCCTTAAACTGGCCAAACTCGGTGCGGCGCGGCCCGCCGAAGAGATTTACCCCGAAGGTGCCCGACAAGGCATCCGTGATGTTGTATCTAACCTCAGGGTTTACATAGTAGTCCCCTTCGTTGGGGCTCGCCAGGGCAAAGAGGCCAAGCCTGAGCGTCTGGTGAAGGAAGAGCTGGGTCAGCCTGACAGTGAGGACGTGTCGGGCGGCCGGCCGCTCAGGCATCCCCGGGGCCCGCGTGCTTAGGTACTCCCGATGGTCCTCCATTACCTGGACATAGTACTGGGTAGAAAGTGTCAGGTCCGGCACGATCTCTCGCTGGTATCCAGCGAGGAACCTGACAGAGGAGTTCTTAACGGAAGGATTCCGGCC
>JACPSX010000139.1 GCA_016193065.1 Candidatus Tectimicrobiota bacterium
GAGTACTTGCGGGCGAAAGAACCCGGCTTCAGCAAGAAGCGCCTCGACATGCCGGGGGATTACAGCCTTTACTTCTACCGGCTGCACAGGCAGTTCGGGCTAGAGATAAGCTACGAATAGGGAGAGGACGAGTGGGAGTCATGATCTGGTGGGTGTCTTCATGAAGATCAAATACTCGGGGGGACCAGGTGCATGGCCCTTGGTTTTGCGAGAATGGCGAGTCAATCTGTAGATTGAGGATTTGGGGGAAATGCTGGAGCAACGGTTGCAAAGGGCAGAGGAAAGAGTGCGGGAGTATCTGGCTCGGCATGGAGCCGACCTGCCCTCCGTCCGTATCGCCATCGAACCTGAGCTGGGCAAGGGGACTCTGGCAACCCATCGTCACCCGGGGACGGTCGTGGTGCGGGAGGCGTCGGTGCCTGAATCGGTCATCGCCCACGAGTTGGTGCACGTTGCCCAGGGGACGCTGGAGCAGTTTCGAGGCTTCCGGCTGCTCTACACGCTTCTGGCTGAGGGCCTTGCCGAATGGGTAGCAAAGACATTGTATCCCGAACACGAAGTGAAATACGACGCCGGTTACCGCTTGATGTCCCTGCTTGTGGCGGTCGATGAACGGGTCATTGGCAAGCTTTTGCGACTGAATGATCTGCCGCTCGGATTAGAGGATGCGGAGGCTATCCTGGCCAGCCCCCGCCTGCCCGACTATTCCCGCGGTCTGCTGAACTCCATGGCCGATCAGATCCGGGAGAGCGTTGCCGCCGCTATCGAGGCTGGGGAGTATGGGACGAAGGGATAGAGATTCTCAGGGCATGGTTCGGGCCGGAAAACCCCCCTCTTTCCTCGCCCCTTCCAGAGGGAGAGGAGAAAGGTGAGGGGGAAAGATGAATCGTCGCGTGCCGATTAACTAGGACGACCTGGAGATGGCGCTCACCATGCACATGGACAATCGGACCTCTTCAAGACTTTCTCCGTTCGCCCTGAGCATAGTCGAAGCCTGGGGTGAGCCATGCCGAACTAGGTGAACACGGAATTTTCAGCAGCCTTTTAGGAGAGTACAGATGGTTCGCCACGACATCCTGACCCGCGCCGCAGCCTGGACGCAGGCCCGCGGCTGGAAGACGAAGCTCGCCAAGCGCCGTGGCGGAGTGTACCCTGAGCGAAGTCGAGAGGAACGGAGCGTGGATTCATGTCAAATGCCCCGGAGATGTGACTGATGGATCGAGCTCTCTCTCAAGGAGGAGTTCCGATACGGCTCACGGAAGAGCGGTGGTTCCACATCGTAGAGAACCACGACGATCTTGCTGGACACTACGATGACGTGCTCGACACAGTGGAAAACCCTGAGGTGATCTTGAAAGGGTATGGTGGAGCGTTAATCGCTGTCAAGGAGGCGGGACGCAGAAAGCAACTGGCAGTGGTATACAAGGAACTGAGCCGAGAGGATGGGTTTATCATTACGGCCTATTTCACGTCTCGGATTGGAAGGAGATCTATTGTATGGCGAAAAGGACAGCAGCGGCGAAAACGGTAGAAGAGATTTCAGGGGCGTTGCCTCACCTGATTCGCTTGCCCACAGGCAGGGCCTGGATCGACTACGATCAGGAGGCGGATGTCCTCTACATCAGCCTAAAGCGGCCCCAAAAGGCGACGGACACCGAGTACCTGGAAGATGAGGGGATTCTCCTCCGTTATAGAGGGAAAGAATTGGTGGGCGTGACTGTCCTTGGTGCCTCGAAACGGGGGAAAAAGGGAAAGGCACGACAAAGAAATAGCTGAGTGGAAGGCGCTTAGCATCGGGGGCTTTTGCGAGAGAGCAACCGATCCTACTCCTCCATGCGGCAATGGCGAGTCAATCTGTCGAATGAGGATTTGGGAAATGCCGGAGCAGCCTGCGGGGCGGGAGAGGTGGGGGGGCTAAGTAAGGGCAGCACGACCATTCCCGATGAAGAGTAGGGGCGGCCCTGTGTGGCCGCCCGGGCTAATGCAGCCCCGGAGGGCACCGGGAGGAAATGAAATGCGGATATCAATAGCTCCAGGAGAGCACAGATGGATCGCCGTGACATCCTGACCCGCGCGGCCGCCTGGACGCAGGCCCGCGGTCTATGCGGCGGGACCAAAGAGGCGCCAGTCGGGAATCGACAAGGGAGAAACACAAGGCATTGGATGGAGAATCGTGGCGCGAAAATTTGCATTTGGATTGCAAAAATGCAAGGTAATTTTGCAGTGCCGCTGCAAGATTTCACATAGTGCGAGACAAACTTCTTTCCTCTCCCCTGGCAGGAAAGGATCCTTAATTCCCCTCGCCCCTTCCAGGGGAGAGGATGAAGGTGAGGGGGAATGATGAAGCGGCGCGTGCCGATTAACTGGGACGACCTGGAGATGGCGCTCACCATGCACATGGACGAGTCGACCGCCTACCTGGATCTCCGGACGGGCCAGGTGGAGATCGTCGGTGTGTCTTCCTTCGAGGACGAGAGGGAGGGGCTTTCCGAAGAAGAGATGGACGCCGGTCTTGCCGGAAAATACCTCGTGGCCATCGAGCCGCTGCCTTCTTATGTCGAGTACAGATGGATGGCCGAGTTCACCGACTCAGTGTCCGACCCGCAGTTGGGAGAGTTACTCCAGGTTGCGATTCAAGGTCGCGGCGCTTTCGGCCGGTTCAAGCGCGTGCTCTCGGACCGTCCAGCCGAGCGTGAGCGCTGGTTCACCCTTCGCAATCAGCGAATGCTGGAGGTCATGCAAGACTGGTTCGCCGATCACGACATCGAGCCGACGACCGAGCCGCCAGCGCGGCAGTGATTCTCAAATTTCTCCCTTCGAGGAGGGATTCTCAGTAGCTTCCCTTCCCTCTTGAGGGGGAGGAATTTTCAAATTCTCCCCTCTCCCTTGAGGGAGAGGGGAAGGGTGAGGGTGAACACATGCAGACCCGCGGCCTATGCGGCGGGACCAAAGAGGCGCCAATCCGGGATCGCCCACACGCGAGGCGCCAGCGCTTCGATCTCGCGCCCGCGCGTGACGACAAGCCCGACCCGCTCCGCTTTGGCCGTCACCCCCGGGAGCTTGGCGTCGAGAAACTCCACGAGCGGCCGCGCGTCCGTCCGGTGCGCGCGCTCCGAGGCCTTGGCCTCCAGAGCCAGCACACGATGAGCGGCATGGAGCACGAAATCCACCTCCCGCCCGGCGCGGGTTCGGTAGAAGTGAAGCGGAGGCGGCTCCTCCTGCCAGGAGCGCCATCGCAGCAGCTCCGCCAGCACCGAGGTCTCGAAGAGCGCCCCGTTTCCTTCCCCGCGATCGGCCAGGAGCCGGGCCAGCCCCGGGTCGGTCCAGTAGAGCTTCGGGCTTTTCACCAGGCGCGCCGTCACGGTCGGCAGCAGCGGCCGCAAGAGGAAAACCTGATACGAGATTTCCAGAAACCTGAGGTAGCGCTTCGCCGTGTTCACGGCCACGCCAAGCTCGCGCGCCACCTCGGAGTACGAGAGAATTTGCGCGGTGCGAGCCGCCAGAAGGTTCTGCGCCAGAGCAAACCGGTCGAGATCGGCGACCTGGCCGAGGTCAGAGAGATCCCGCTCCAGGTACGTCCTCCGAAAGTCGCGAAGCCAGACCCGCCGGTCCTCTTCGGGGAGAGCATCCAGCCGCGGGTACCCGCCCCAGCGGATGTGCTCCTCGGCGCGTGCGCGCCACCGCCGGGCCTCCTCCGACGAGGGCGCGGTCTCCGCCATCTCCTTGATCGCGGCCTTGCCGCCGCGCCAGATCCGGTCCAGCCCCGATGGGGGGAACCGCCGTGCCCTCGACCCGCTCGGCAAGCGCGAGCGGCCAGAGCTCGAGCAAGGTCGCCCG
>JACPSX010000140.1 GCA_016193065.1 Candidatus Tectimicrobiota bacterium
AGAGGGGACAGAGAAAGGGGACTGAAACGGTGAATGAATTGCTGCAAGCGGCGCGGGAGATGGCTCTAAAAGCGGGGAAACTCCTCAAGGAGTACTGGGTCCGGGGGGTGGAGGTGGAGTACAAGGGGGAAATCAACCTGGTGACGGAGGCGGATCGGGCATCCGAGGCGTTGATTCTCTCCGAGATCCGCCGCCGCTTTCCGGACCATAGCATTGTGGCCGAAGAGAGCGCCCCCAAGCAGGTCCCGGGAGAGTTTTGCTGGTACGTGGACCCTCTAGATGGCACCACGAACTTCGCCCACAAGCTGCCGTATTTTTCCGTTTCCATCGGGGTGCGCCGCGGCCAGGAGATGGTGGCCGGAGTCATCTATGACCCCATCCTTGAGGAGCTTTTCTGCGCAGCGCGAGGGGAGGGAGCCACTTGCAACGACCGGCTTATCCGGGTCTCTCCCCAGAAGAATCTCGGCGAGAGCCTTCTGGTGACGGGCTTTAACTACACGATCCGACAGGACAGCGGGCAAGTGTTCGAGCATTTTCGCAACTTCACCATGGTGGCGCAAGGCGTGCGCCGGGTTGGTTCTGCGGCCTTGGATCTGTGCTATGTCGCTTGCGGCCGCTATGAGGGGTTCTGGGAGAGAGATCTCTCCCCATGGGACACGGCGGCCGGCACCCTGCTCGTGGAGGAGGCGGGAGGACGGGTGACTCAATTTGGCGGCGAGCCCTTTGATCTTTACGGCGCGGAGGTGCTTGCTTCAAACAGCCTCATCCATGAGACCATGACGGAAGTTCTCAGAAGACCTCATCATAAGTAATGCTTGTCGTTCCCCGCGGGTAAGTAGAAACGTCCGGATTCGTAGTCTTCCTCCAGGTTCCAGAGCAGTTGCAGGTAGGCGGGGCGGCTGAAGCGGGCTCGGAAGGCCCGCCGCTTGATGTGACAGTAGAGAGTGTTCCCGCCCCCCCAGTGGAGAGCGCGCAGGTCAAGAATCTCCTCGCTTTCGTCGCTGAGAATCAGGGAATAAAATAAGTGAAGCCCTTGCGGGTCTCGGCGTGGAGTCGTGCGCAGGACCATAAAAGGAACGTCCTCCACTTCCACGGTCCGCGATTCCCGGTTGCTGCGGACGACAAAGCCCCGATCGGGATCGAAGGTCAGGTGATCGTACAGGTAGCGCCGAATCCGCGGGTGGCTGATCTCCTCCGGACCCTCGTACCAGTTGCCCTGAGCATCAATGAACAGCGGCCACCCGTCGCCGGGTGGTGTTTCCTTCACTCTTCCTCTCCCCTATTCCTTGCCCAACAGGTCCTTGCGTTCGTCGAGAGTTACGGCGGTCTGGCGGGCTTGAGACGTATCAATCTCGGGTTCCGAATAGATCATGTTGCGGCCGCGGGTCTTGGCTTGGTAGAGGGCCTGGTCGGCACGGTGCACGAGATCGTTCTGGTTTACTTCCGGTTCCCCCTGATAGGTGTTGATCCCGACGCTGATCGTCAAGCTGACCCCGATTCCTTCGGCCGTGAAAACCTGGCTGGCCACCTTGCGGCGCAGACGCTCGGCCAGCACAAAGGCTTCCCGAGTGCGCGTGCGGGGGAGAATGATGGCAAACTCCTCTCCGCCGTAGCGGAATACCTGGTCGATTTCCCTCGAGTTGGCCTGGATCAGTTGGGAAAGTTCCCGTAGGAATTGGTCTCCGATCAGGTGCCCGTAGGTGTCGTTGATTCTTTTGAAGTAGTCGATGTCCAGCAGGAGGAGCGAGAAGGGTTCCAGAGAACGCCGGGTGCGCAGGATCTCTCCCCGCAACCGGATTTGAAAATAGCGGTAGTTGAAGATCCCCGTCAAGCCGTCGGTGATCGACAGGCTCTCCATCCGATCGAGTTCTTCCAGAAGATCGGCGGGTCCGTTGGCTTGTCTGAGGGCCTCTTCCAAACGATCGAGAACCTTGCGGGCCTTGGCGGGGGGGAACTCTTCCAGATGAAAGTTGGAGCCGTCGATTCCCTTCTCGATGCCCTTTTTGGCCGCCGCCAGGAGGTTGGCCGGCAGCCGTACTTCCTGGTAAATCCGCAGGACTTCCCGGCGGAACCCATCCACGTTGCGGCGCTGGTACTCGGGTTTCCGCATCTGGCCCAACTCCCGGGAGATTTTTCTGAGGAGAGATGCATTATCTCTCCCGGAGGACTTGTCCGCGCCTTTCTTCTTTTTTCCCTTTTGACTTTTTTTCCCCATGGCCGCCTCAGAAGATTTTCTTGGAGTCGATCAGGAGGGTTACGGGCCCGTCGTTGACCAACGCCACATCCATCATGGCTTTGAACTGGCCGGTCTTCACCGGCACTCCTTTGCGTCTGATCTCGCCGGCCAGTTGCCGGTAGAGCTCCTCGGCGCGGCCCGGCTCAGCGGCCCCCACGAAGGAAGGGCGCCGCCCCTTGCGACAATCTCCAAAGAGGGTGAACTGGGAAACGACCAGCACGGCCCCTCCCGTTTCCAGGACCGACCGGTTCATCTTGCCCTCCGAGTCCTCAAAGATCCTCAGGTGAACGAGCTTGTCGGCCAGGTAGCGGACATCCTCTTCTCCGTCTTCTTGGCCCACCCCCAGGAGGACCAGGAGCCCCTCATCAATGGCGGCCAGGACCTCACGCCCCACCGAGACGGACGCCTCACGGACTCTTTGGACGACGGCCCTCATTCTCCGGAAGCTTTCCTGTCCAGCGCGGCCAGGAG
>JACPSX010000002.1 GCA_016193065.1 Candidatus Tectimicrobiota bacterium
CGCCTGCTGAGCCGCCGCTGCCCCCGCAGTATCCCGCATCGTTACCGCTTCACTTTGCGCCTCCCGCGCCGCCTGCAAGGACGCCTGGGCCTGCACCCCCGCCGCCTGCGCCGTCTGCTGCGCCGCCGCCACCTGCTGCGTGGGCGCCTGGGCCGCCGCCTGCTGCGTCGCCTGCGCCGCCTGCTGCGTCGCCTGCACCGCCTGCTGCGCCGCCGCCACCGCCTGCGCCGCCGCCTGCTGCACCGGGGCCTGCCTAGCCTGCGCCGGCAGTACCACCGGGAGCGTGGGAGAAATCGGCGCTGATGGCACCCAGTTCCCTTGAGTCAGCCCCCCCCCGGTCTGCCCCTGCAATCCAACCCCCAGGTTGCCTGCCGTCCCCCTTAGGGCCGCCACCACCGTGGGCGTCTCCAACGAATGCTCCTTTTCCCCTTCTTTGCTGGTTAAATTAAAGGCAATCTGTCCCAGCAACACCCGGACCTTACGGACCACCACCAAGCGGCGCACAAAAAACCCCCGGCTCTCTTTCTTCTCCGTAATCCGCACGTTGGAGTCCGGAGATACATCCACCACCCCCCCATCGGACCACACCACCCGGGCCCGCCCCTCCTGGGTCACCACCTTGTCCCCGCTGACCAGATCCACAGGCACCCGCTCCACCACCGTCCAGTTCTCCTGGCTCTTCACCCACACCACCCCCTGAAACTGGTCGATCCGCGCTATGGACTCAGTCTGGGCAAACACAGGCGGGGCAATCAGAACGGACCCAACGGTAAAAAGAAACAGCAGGACCACACACTGCGCCAGAGCACGGCTTGAGAAGGAGAAACCTTTCAAGTAGAAGCGCCGCATCTTGCACCTCCTAAAAAAGCCGAAGACCGGGGTTGTTAGTGTCCTTAGCTTTGTCTTGAAAATCAGGCCGGGCTTACCTCCCGGACTCCCAGAGAGGGAATAGACCTAATTATAGGAACGAGCCAGGGGAAAAGCAATAAATTTATCCTCCTACAGTGACAACCGTCACATTTTGAGCCGACCAGGAGACCGAGAGGCCGGAGTCTATGGACCTCCGGAAGAATGCCGGACATCAGGAGCTTAATCTCCCGAGAAACCCGAAGAGAATCAGCACTTTTGCATGTACCAGGGCGTGACAGCAAGGAGGCTATTTCGTCTTCATTTCAAAGACCCCATCCCAGTCCACGGGAGGTGGTTCCACGATCAAGTCCTGGCACCGCTCGACGTACAACTTGCAGACTCCATCAGCGGGATAGATCCCAAGCGCTTTCGTGAACGAATCGATGGCCCGCTCCCACTGCCGATCCTTGTAGCACCCCATCCCCTCCGTATAGATCCGCAGGAACTCTCCCTCCTCGGGGCTGTAGGCGTCAGACTTTCCCCGCAACTCGTAGATCCGTACGGGAAGTTTCTTCCCCATGACCCTCACGGAATCCAGCTCCCTGACGCGAAAGGCCCCTTTGACCGCATTTTGGGTGAACTCGCTGATAATCACGTTCGTGTGGTACTGCTTGTTGGCACCTTCGAGCCGGGATCCGAGGTTCACGCTGTCACCCATGACGGTATAATCGAACCTCTTGCTCGACCCCATGTTCCCCACTACCATGGAACCCGTATTGACGCCAACGCCAATGTCGAGGACAGGAATGTTTTGCTCATTCCACCGCGTCTGCAGACGTTTGAGCTCCGCAAGCATCTCAAGGGCCACTGTGCACGCTCTGTGCGCGTGATCGGGCTGCGGGATCGGAGCACCAAACACCGCCATGATCGCATCTCCCATGTACTTGTCCAGGAGGCCGTCTTTGGCCAGGATCAGGTCCGTCATGGCCGTGAGGTACTCGTTCAGCAGGTGCACGAGTGCTTCCGGCTCCAATTTCTCCGAGACGCTCGTGAACCCGCGGATGTCGGAGAAGAGGACGGTTAGCTCCTTTTTATCTCCTCCCAGCTTGAGCATCTGGGGGTTCTTTAGAACCTCGTTTACCACAGAGGGATTCAGGTACTGCTGGAATGCCCCTTTGACCTTCCTCTTCTCCCGCTCTTCCGTCATGAACCGGTAGGATATGACGCCCACGAAGCAGAGAACGATCGAAAGGGAAGGATAAATGAGGTTCAACCATATCCGGTAGCCGGCAAACATGGCGTACGCAAAATAAAAATACCCTCCCAGAAGGGCCAGAGAAAACACGGGTCCCCAGAACTTGGGCAATCGGGAAAGCACCACTCCGGACCCAAGTCCAAACAGAAGGACGAAAAACAGATCAAGAAACGTCATCCAATTGGCTCTTTCGAGAAAGCTTCCGTGGATGATGTTCTCGACCACATTGGCGTGTTTTTCCACTCCCGGGAGCGCCTTGGACAAGGGAGTCACCTTCTGATCGTGCAGCCCCGTAGCAGTAGCCCCAACAAGGACGGCTTTTCCCTGAAAGGTCTGCGGAGGCACCCGTCCCTCCAGGACATCCACAAAGGAGTAACGGGGAAACGTGTTCGCGTACCCGTTGTAATTGATCAGCATGCGCATGCGCTCATCGGTCGGAACAAACACATTGGTCAGGTCTATCCCTTCTCCGAAGTTTGCGATCATCTCCTCTGGAGACAGCCCCAGGTAAGTTCGCGCCACCTGAAGGGCAAAAGAAGGGTAATAGCTTCCCGGGTACTGAACCAGCAGAATTTCCCAGCGCGCGACTCCGTCGATATCCGGCTTCATGTTCGCGTGACCGACAGCTTGCGCACTCCTACCCAGCACCTCGAGGGGAGCGGTGATATTGGTGGCTGAAATTGGGGGGATGAGACGTGTTACCTGTTTGTTCTTTACGAGCTTGAACTCCGATTTTCTCAAGTAAAGCGGAGCGGGCTTCCCGGTCCGGGACACGCCGTTCGCAGGCGCATCGACCCCGTCAAAAAACATCGCCAATACAACAGAGCCCGAACCTCTGACGGCCTCGCCGAGGAGGTAGTCGTTGTCTTCTTTCTTCTCGAGTGCTTCCAGGAGCTTGGAAAACCTTCGCCCCTGGTCGTTCTGCCGCTCAAGCCCAAGGGAGCTGTAATTTTCCCGGAGCATTCGGAACTGTTTGAGATCCGCGCTGACCTCCGGCTCGCTGAAGATAATATCGAAGCCGACGGCACGCGGTTTCCCCGCCGAAATTTTGTTGATTAGATCCGCGATCCGGGAACGAGGCCAGGGCCACCGGCCAATCCGTTCAATACTCTTGTCATCGAGGGCCACGATCACAATCTCGGACCCGACCTTCTTTTGCCCCCGTATCTTGAAGCGCAGATCGAGAGTCTTTAATTCCAGAGACTCGAACAAGGCCAGGTCAGAACCGATAAAAAGGAGGATTGCCACAAATATGGAGATGAGAACGCTCAGCCAGAACCCCGACATTTTTAAACGAGGAAACCTCATAGACACACCCTTCTCCGTGGAGATCCGCGGGAAAAATGGCCTTCCACCGGACCATGCCTCATTAAGCTATCCTCCCGCTGCCCTCTTCTTTAACCTTTCGATGGCCCATCGGGCTCGCCTTCCCACCTCGCCTTCCTTTTCTGTTTGCTCGAGGAACATGAGGGGCCCCAGGGCTTCCGGACGACCCGCCGAAAAAGCCTTAAGGTTCGAATCGCCTCCGGAAAGGCCAGCCACGAGCTTGCCGCTTATCTTCTTCTCGCCGATGAACCCGAGAGAGAAAGCAGCGGACTGGCGCACTTCTCCGTTGGAATCGGACAACAATTCGGCCACAGGGCCAGCCGAGTTCTTTCCCCCAATAAATCCGAGGGCACTTGCCGCGTACCTCCGGACGGCGGGCGCCTGATCCTTGAGACGCCTCACAAGAGCCCGCTCGGCACGCTCATCGTACACGGCGTTAAACGCCAGCGCGGAAAATGTCCGATGGAGAGCATTTTTGCTGGTCAGTTCCTGGATCAGAAAAGAGTTCGGGCTTCTTACCTGTGCAACCCGGCGAATGAAATCAATCGCATTGCGGGCGAATACCTGCTGCTGCTGGTTCTGCCCGTCCTTGGCCTGAGTGAGAAATTGCAGGATGTTCTGGTTCCTTGGGTGCACGATTCCCGCCGCTGCAAAATCCGGAAGGTCCGCTTTGTTCTCTTGCATTACATTAAGCAGGGCATCGATCACGCGCTCATCCCGGGTCGCCATGAGCGCATGAGCGGCAAACCTCCGCACCCACTCGCTTTCGTCCCTCAAGTGGTCAACAAGAGCACCGACCCCCTCCTCGTTGTCGGAAAATTTAAAAAAAGCAAGGGACCGTGCCGCGAAAAGCCGCACCTCGTCGTCCGGATCCTCAAGCGCTTTCAGGAGTGGCGCCACCGCCCTCCGTTCCCTTAAGTATCCGAGTTCCCTGGCCGCTTCAGCTCTTTGCTCCGGCTTGCCGGTTTTCAGAACGGTAATCCACCTGTCTCTGGATTGCCGCGTCGAGGGCGCGGTCTTCTTCGGCCCGGCTGCCGGAGCCGGTTCCACCATCCAGCCCAGAAGACATACGAGACACAGAACGAGGGACAGAATTGCCCTCCCCCGCTTCGCAACCAACCGGAAGCCTCCCCTCAACTCCACAGGCACTCCTGCACTCCGTTCCGGCATCGGGCTTGAGTCGCCTCCCGGGTTATCAAATTCTTTCTGCATGGATACCTTCATCTTGCCGGCGAAGGCCACCTCGACAGAAGCGCATCAATCGCCGTAGCCAGCAGCTCCATCCCCGGGTAGTAAAACGATACGGGCGTGGGATGGTAGTCCGAGAGCCCGGTGGCGTTGACCCCGATAATGACGATCGCCCCCCGAAAGAGGGAAAGAAAATCCTCTCCGTCGAGCACTCGCGCCGCCGAGACGTGCGAAAAACGGGTGCCCGGAGCCGAAAAAGCAAGGGGAATGTCCCCCGCGGAATCGATCCGAATGTTCACTTCCCCCATCTCGATCCGGTCCCCCAGCCTCAGGACCACATTGGACGGTGTCCGGTTCCGGAGCCACATCGCCACGGCCAGCGGCAGGGAAGGGTACACTTTCCCTTCATATGACACCGCCAGGGTGGCTTTTCTTACCAGCCCTGGACCGCCCTCGCGGGATTCAGGAAACACGTTGACGAACCCGAGCCCCGCCGCCTTGCGAGCAAACTGTGGAAGCGGGAACAGCACACTGCTGGCCTCTCGCAGGACGTCATCCCATTCCCTTCCCCTGGCCAGAGCGTGGTTCCGGAGAAGCGCCGTGCGTTCGGGCTCCGGAGCCGCTCCCGGTATGCCGAACTGAAACGCAAAGGCCAGGAACACGTTCCCTCCCGATCCGATCACCTCCGCCAGATCCCGGTCCTTCTCGGGAAATTGCGCATCCTCTTCGCTGAACAGGAGATCGAGGACGACCGCCCTGGGCGAGAACTTTTGAGTACCGCGGAGGAGCCGAGCCTGGAGATCGCGCGGCCACGGCCACCGTCCAAACTTTCCCAGGCTGGCATCATCAATGTCAACGATGACGAGGGGAGGAGCATCGGCTGAAAAACTGGCCGCGGGGGTGCAGAAGAGAGCCAGACACACAAACGCGAAAATCACCCGCAGGCGAAAAATCAGCCCTGCATAAAACGGGCCCGTGGAGTCCCGATCAGAGCAGACCGGAGGACCCGCCGTCGGCGCCCGCAGATCGAACCGCCGGCCCATGGCAAACCCCAAAATGAGCGCGCCAGCGAAAAGGACAAACCATAGGGGAAAGCCCCCTTACATCCCGGCTTTACCTCTTTATAGGATCGAATCGAATGAAAAGCAACGAGTTTTCAAATTGAGAACGGACAGAACGAACGTTACGCTTTCAGATGGCCCGGGGACCGCGAGGTTGGGATAAGATAAAGTTTAACGCCGGGGACGAGGCGACTGCTGAGGCCCCAGGAGCCTCTGCACGATTTCGTTTTCCCGGCGCGCCTTGTCTCCCTGTCCCAGCCGGGAATAAATCTGAGCCAGGCCGCTGTGGGCAGCCACCAAGTTCGGATTGATCTCCAAGGCCTTCTCGAGAGCCTGGATAGCCTCCTTCCATTGCTGCTGCCTCATGAGAGCCGAGCCCAGGTTGAGCTGGGCCTCGGCGTAGCGCGGGTTGAGGCGCAGGGCCTGCCGGTACTCGCTAATCGCTCCCTTGAACTGGGCCTTAGCCCCGTAAGCGGCGCCCAGGTTGTTATGAGCTTCAGCGTTCGAGGGATCGAGTCGCAGAGCCTGCTTATTGGCCTCGATGGCCTCGTCGTACATCCCCCTCATGGCATAAACGACCCCCAGATTGTAGTGAGCCCGGCTGTTCTTGGGGTCAACGGCGATGATCTCTTGGAGCTCCCGGACCGCCTCGTCCAAAAACCCGGCCTGGCCGTAGCCGATGGCCAAGCGCAGCCGTCTCTCCAGATAATTGGGGTCCGTTTGCAGGACCTGGGGACGGTTTGGAGACCCGCCGCTGACCAGGACGACCGGAGCGCCGCTGGTAAATGCACGGATCACCAACAGCCACAGGGCCAGGGCAATGGCTCCCAAGAGAATCTTTCCGGTAAGATCAAAGGTCATGACCCGGAGATGGTGAGAAGATTCTCCTCCTCTGAACCTTTCTTTTGCTTTCTGCAACTGAATCAAAACGGAATGAACCAGCGGAGCCATTTTCACGACCTTTTTCCCTTGGAAGCAATTCAACTGAATCGAATTGCGGCCTTATCGTGCGTAGCGGCGGCGGAATTGTCAAGCGGAAAACCCCGCCGCCGCACCCCCTTACCCCGGTTGGAAGCAAACGGGCCACGTAAGGATCCCCAGGGCGAGGAACCATTCCTCTTGACATCGCCGGTTGCAGCCCGTACATTATGTTTCATTTTAGAGGGGCTTGCAGCTTGCATTCTGCGCTGCAAGTGACAACGATGGACGAAACAACAATCACCTTCTTCCGCGACCTCCTGCTGAAAAAGAAGCAGGGTCTGCAAAACGGTTCCCTCCAGGAGGGAATTCAAGTCGTCAAAGAGGACCTCCCCGATACGGTCGACCGCTCGGCTCTCGAGAGCGATCGCAATTTCGTCCTCCGTCTCAAGGACCGCGAGCGCAAGCTTCTCAAGAAGATCGACGAGGCCCTCGAGCGCATCGAGAGCGGTGAGTTCGGAACCTGCGATGCCTGCGGAGAGGAGATCGGGGTCGAGCGACTCAAGGTCCGTCCGGAAGCCACGCTCTGTATTGCCTGCAAGGAAGAGCAGGAGAGACGCGAAAAACTCCAACCGAGTTAGTTCCCCGGCAAGCCGAGAGCCCCCAGGATCTCCTTCTGGAGCGCAATCAGCCTGGGATCATCAATCTGCCGCACCCGAGGGATATCTACCGGGACTGTCTTCATAATCGTGGCCGGCCTGGTGCCGAACAGGTGCACGCGATCCGCCAAGTACACGGCCTCCAAAGCATTATGAGTCACAAAGAGAACCGTCCTGCGGTCTTCACGCCAGATGCGCAGAAGCTCCTGGCGCATCGTGCGGGCTGTGAGTTCGTCCAGATGGCTGAAAGGCTCATCCATCAGGAGAATATCCGGATCGATGACCAGAGCCCGGGCAATGGCAACCCGCTGCTGCATCCCTCCTGACAGGGACAGAGGGTATTCTTCCACGAACTGCTCAAGCCCCACCAGCCTCACGTAACGGTTCACCCGGTCGGCCCACTGCGAGCGCGGGATTTGCCTGGCCTCCATGGCGAAGTGGAGGTTTTCCCGCACGGTACGCCAGTTGAGAAGCCGGCTCTTTTGAAAAACATAGCCTGTCCTCACAGGCGAGACCTCCAGGCTCTTCCCCCCCACGGTGACCTTGCCCCCATCGGTCGTCATCAATCCCGCCAGGATGTTCAAGACCGTGGATTTTCCGCACCCCGACGGCCCCAGGAGGCAGCAAAACTCCCTCTCTTCCACGGAGAAGCTGACTCCCCCCAGGACGGGAAGCGGCGTGCCGTTCTGCAGCCGGAAGGTCTTGTGAAGATCCTCAATCACCAAAAAGGACATCGCCTGCTTTTCCCCGAGGGATCACATGAGGGTTACTGCGGGCCGCCATTTGGTAGCCCGCTTTTCAATGAGCTTTACGATGCCGAACTCCAGAAGAATCATCACCAGAGTGAAGGACAGCGTCCAGGCCAGCACCCCTTCCATGTCAAAGAGGCCAAAGGAATGATTGATCATGAAGCCCACTCCGTTGCTCAGGCCCAGCATTTCCGCCACCACGACCACTTTCCAGGCCAGGGCAAAGCCGAAGCGGGTCGCTGCAAAAAGGTAGGGGACCAATTGGGGAATGACCACGTGGCGAATGACCATCTTCCGGCTGGCCTTGAAAGCATGTCCCATCTCGATGAGCTCTCTGTCCAGGGCCTTGGTCCCCTCCCACATGTTCACGGCAATCATGGGCAGGATGATGATGAAGATGGAGAAGATGGCCGAGAAATCGCGAATCCCAAACCACATGAGGGAGATGATGGCCCAGGCCAGGCCGGGGATGGTCAGTCCCACAAGAACTTCGACCTCAAAGAAGTGTTCCGCCAGCCGGCTAAATCCCATAACCATGCCAATCAGGCTTCCAATCACGAAAGCCCACAAAAACCCCAGGATGACCCGCAGGAGGGTTTTGTACATGTGAAACAGAAACTCGCCGGTAAAGAGCAGAGCAGCCACTTTCTTCAGGACAATTTCCGGCCCCGGGATAAAGCTCGGGGGGAAAAACAGGGAAATAATCCACCAGACCACAAGAATCGCCAGGAGAGAGAGGCCCCGGATCAGGTTTGCTGACGATCTGTTCATCAGTTTCTTGCGGCCTCCGGGCGCCGAAATCCCACGGGCCCCCGCCCGCGCCGAAGCGGAGTGCCGGGGGCCCGCCGTATACAGGCGCTCAGCCTAATCCACACTGCGCAAAAATTCATCCTTGGGCATTTGTTCCAGGATCTTCATCTCCACATTCTTCTGGATTAACAACTTCGTGTTCTCCAGAAGCTTTGGAGCCCAGCCCTCTATAAAGATCCCCGGCATACGGGAAGTGACCAGTTTCATTTCCTCAGGCGTTTTGACTCCCAGGAAATCGTTTTGCTCCTCTATGATTTTAGCAGGGTTTGTCTTGAGCATGCGCACCCCCTCGGTAAATGCCCGCCCCAATCCCCTAGCGGCTTCCAGGTTTTTATCAATCCATCCCTTGTGTGCGGCGATACCGATAATCAGCAAGGGCTGCCCCGTTTCGCTGCGCCAGAGGTCGTTAAAGGTGGCGGTTTCCCGGGCCTGGTTGGCGGCGATCAGCTTGGAGGTGTTCGCATCAAACTGGCCGATGGCATCCACGTCCTTGCGAAGGAGAAACGCGTTCAAGGCCTGAGGTGTGCCAAAGGTCAGCTTATAATCTTTCTCCACGTCGCCTCCCCGCATCTTCACAATCGTGGCAAAGGAGGTGTACATGGCCGAGACCCGGGCCAGCAAGCCCAGCTTCTTCCCCTTCAGGTCATCCACGGTTCGCAGCGGCGATTCGGGGGGGACGAGAATTGAAAAGTGGCTCAGCATGATCGGGTGGAAAATTTGGACCTTTTGCCCTTTCAGATTGGCCCGGGCTGCCGAAACGGGGGCAAAAATCCCCGCATCGACCGTTTTAAAGAAGACGGCCTCCTCTCCCTTGGCCGGATCGAAGTACTTGAAGTCGATGGCAAGCCCGTGCTTCTTGTCGAGCCCGCGACCGTCGATGATCTTGCTGATGAGCCCCGCCGCTGCCCCAGCGCTAGTGGTCGAAACCGTCACCTTCTTTAAGTCCTGGGCCCAAGTGCTTCCAGCAAAAAGCACAAAGGCAACCAAGGTGCAAAAGGCCCCTGCGATCCTGCGATCTCGATCCATGGTTGCTCCCCCTTGTCGCGATGATTTCCCGGGAAATAAGAGTTTCAAAAATCTACCAAAACCCCTCCCATCTGTCAATTCCTCCTCGGCTTCTTGAAGCTGGCGCGACAGAGGGCACCCACCTGCCTGCCGCGGCGCAGGCAGGCGCAGGGGTGCCCCTACGCGGTAGTCTTCAGTCCGAGGGGGTAGCTCCCGTAGGCGATCTAAGCGGTTGCGAGGAAGAGAACTCTCAATCCGGCCGACACAACTCACGTCGCAAGCGCTTCGTGAGCCCAAGGGAGCTCCCCCGAGGAACTGATGAGGGAGGGCAGCAATTCCTCGCTAGAAAAAGGGGATGGGCAAGCGGCAGAGTCCCTTGTAATTCTCCAGCACCCGTGGTAAACAGGGGCAGGAGGATTTGGGTCATGGGAAAACATCAAGCCACAACGATCGAGGTGATCTGCCCTTGCTGCCAGGCGAAGCTGACCATCGATCCCTCACTGAAGGCTGTCCTCAGCCATGAGCCGCCTCCCAAAGCCAGCGCCGTTACCGACCTAACCGAGGCGGTGCAAGCCCTCAAGGGGAAAGCGAGCGAGCGCGAAGCCCGCTTCCTGCAATCCGTCGAAGCGGAAAAGGGAAAGGGGAAAGTCTTGGAGCGCAAGTTCCAGGAAGCCTTCAAGAAGGCCAAGGATGAGCCCATTACCCGCACCCCCAGGCCCTTCGACCTTGACTGATCCGGCGCGTGGCCCCGCGGCGGGCGCGGCCGCAATCCTCTAGCCTCGCTGTCCGTGTCTGATCCTCTGCTGGGACCTCTTCTCAAAGGGGTGAGCCGGTCATTTTTCCTGACCCTGTGGGTTCTCCCGCCAGATCTAAAAGAACCCATGGGGCTCGCTTACCTGCTGGCCCGGGCCGCTGACACTCTCGCAGACCTGCCCTCTGTGAACCTCCCGGATCGCCTGCTGGCCCTGGACTATTTTCGCAGACGGCTGCGGGAGAAGGACAGCCCTCTGTTCAAGTACATTGCGGACGCTTGCCGGGCAGGAGATGCCGGATCCAGCGAGATCATTCTCCTGCGCCGGCTCAGCGACTGCTTGCAACGCTACGATGGTCTGGAGAACGGCGACCGGGAAAAGGTGAGCCGCCTCTTAATGACCCTCACTCAAGGGATGATGACCGATCTTACCGTCTTCCACGGAGAGAACCCGAGGCCCGTTGTGGCTTTGAAAACGCGCCGGGACCTCGAGAGCTACACCTATTCCGTGGCCGGCTGCGTGGGGAAGTTTTGGACCGAGATGGTCATGGCCCACCGTCCCTCCTGTTCTCACTGGGACCCGGAAGCCATGCCCCAAATGGGAATCCGCTTCGGCCAGGGACTCCAGATGACGAACATCCTGCGGGATCTCCCC
>JACPSX010000141.1:0-2985 GCA_016193065.1 Candidatus Tectimicrobiota bacterium
AAAGCTGACGCCGGAGGTCATGAAAAAGCCGCCCGCGTCGAGAAGCCGAGTCGCGAGGAGTGCTCCGGCAATACCGGTCTCGGACAGGCCAAAGTCGACCAGCTCCAAGGGCGGCCCTGGGGCGCCGGCCTGAATTTCCGCCAAACAATCGGAAAGCACGGCATGACTGCCGCGATGGACGCACTCAACCCGGAAGAGAGAGAAGCGCCCAGTCCTCATGACACGGAGGCGGCGGCGTTCATCGTCTGTCAGTGCGGAGTCACCGATCTGTCCCTCAAAGTGATCGAGTGTATTCTTCCCCGCCCATCTCTTGTCGTAGATGATCCGCTCCATGAGAACGTCCGTGTCGCCCTCCTCCCCGACGAGCACCCCCTTCTTCCAAAGACGCAGCTCCCGGGCAGTCGCAATCAGAACGCTCTTGGGAATTACCTCGAGGATTCTCACATATAATTTCTTCCCGGCCTCGCGAAGGGACCGGTACGTTCGGATTTCGCTGGTGCCGATCATCGGTGTCTCGTTCTCCTTCCATCAGATTCGATCGCGTCGAAGAGGGGTTGTCTGGATCGGACGATTTTCATGGCCGCTCCGCATCTCGCTTCAGGCAGCAGCGCTTGTACTTCCGGCCGGAGCCGCAGGGGCAGGGGTCGTTGCGCCCCACCTTCGGGCCGCGTGCGGCGGGCCGGCGGGCCGGCGTGAGAAGCCCATCCGGGTCGCCGAAGCGGTCGGCCAGCCGCGCCGCCTCTGCCAGCAGGCGGGCTCTGGCCGGTCCCACTGCCTCGACACCCTGCTCGATGAGCCACTCGCAGGTCCGGCGGCACATGTGAAGCTCGTCCAGTTCCTCCTGCCAACGCGCCCGGGCGGTCGGAGTCAGCGGTTCGCCCTTCTCCCATTGCTCCCACTCCCGGTCATCCAGCTCCTCGAACAGGTCAAAGAGATCCTCCAGGCCGTCTTCCCGGGCGCCTTTCAGGAAGCTGAGCTGATACATGGTGATGCCGAGCGCGGTCTCCGGGCAGACCGGAAGACCGCTGGGACTCTCGATGGGCGCGCCGCACTCCTCGCAGGTCTCGGAAGATTCATCGGGCTCGGGCTGCTCCTTGACGATCTCTTCCAGGGACCGGGGCGGGAAGGTAGCCCGCTCGGGCATCGGTTCCTCGGTCCCCCGAATCGCGGCGCAAATTCCAACCCACCCCAGCGCGAAATCGCCCAAGCTGGGCAGAATACGGTAGCGCAGCCGCCAGTCCCGGGTCCAGATCGGAGTCTCAGACCGGCCCCAGTGAAGCTCCCGGAGGACGTCCTCGAACTCGATCCGCTGCCAGGGCTCGCAGGCTCGATACGCCTCGTAGAGGCATGGGATCGCTTCGGGCCGTCCCTGATCGCTCAGGGCCAGGGCCAAGACCTCTCCCAGATCGCGGTCGCGGCCAAGGGCATCGAGCAGAGCGGCGTAGGCCCGGTCGTCCCGGATCCAGCCCAGGCCACCGTAGGCGTAGAGGCGGAGAAGCGGATCGGGCGCAGTGGCGACCTCGATCAGAGCGGGGACCGCCGGGGCGCCGATCTTGGCCAAAGCTTCGGTCGCCGCCAAGGCCAGGGAGTCGAGATCGGTCCGGCGCATCTGGGCAATCAGCGGGGCTACGGCGGACGGATGCCTGAGTTCTCCCAGGAGGACAGCAGGCCAGAGGAGATCGCGCTCCTGATCGTCCTGGAAGCGCGCCAGCGCCTCGATCAGGGCGGGGACCGCGGGCTCCCCCATAGCCAGCACCTGCTCCATGGCGCGGACCGGCATCCCGACCGGCCAGGTGGTGATCTCTTCAATCAGGTCATCGAGGGAACGTGCCAGGGGCTCCGTCATGATGCCTCCGAATTCAGCGGGCGTTTATTTTCTAACAGGATGCTAAAAAAGTCCTTTTCGTGGTTCGACAAGCTCACCATGAACGATCAAGCACCAGCGCTGACGGGTGGTTCACCCTCACCCTTCCCCTCTCCCTCAAGGGAGAGGGGGTTCCTGTTTCCTGTTGACGGATGCGGGAAAGGCTTGCCAGCGGCCTGTTGGTTCCGTGGATAGCGCAGTGGCATTGCAGATTTTCCTTGAAATTCCGCAAAGGCAATGCCAGATTTCGAGCAGCATGAGGCTGCATCCCCGCCGACTTCTCCCGCTGCTTCAGGCGCGTCTGGCCCGCTGGCCGGTCGTGGTGCTGACCGGGGCACGCCAGACGGGAAAGACCACGCTCGTCCGCAACCTGCTTTCTACTTCGGAAGCACCCCCGTCCGTATACTTCTCCCTGCACGACCCCGACGAACGCTCGTGGTAGTGATTCGTCCATGCCTCTCCTTACAGGGTCAGGATGTAGTTCAGTTCTTCCGTGACACCAAGTCGCTCGCGGTCTTCCCCAGACGGCCAGGGCCCAGGCACCAATCAGCACATAGGGCACCCGCTCGCGTCGGAAACAGTCCACCGAAAGCTTCAGGAGCGCAAGGAGACTAGCGCCGGAAAGAGCGGGCACATTCCTTCCTCCACGCGGATATCCATCGGGCTTCAGCGCGAGACAGGCCGGCCAGCAAGCGGCGTGTTTCCACCTCCACTCGCTTCTCATCCCCTCCCGCCCCGGTCTTCCTTCTTATTTCCTCCCGGAGCAAGCGGACCCCAACGGCTGAAAGGGCCGCACACTGTCTCAGCCCTTCCTCGGAAGTGCGCGGGAACTCCGCCCATTTCAATTCCTCTTTCACCTGACTGAGTCGCAGAAGCCACCGGGGGCCTCGATTCGGCCGTTTCATGAGTTCTCCATTCCCTCCCTGCGCATTGCATCTTTCACAAGACGCTCGCTTCATCCTGCCCCCCCACCCATCCCTTCCCCGCAACGGGGGGAGGGGAAGAAATTGAGGATCTCATACCATCCATTTCCCCACACGGCGTACTTCCCCACGTGCACGTGTTGCCCCAGGGTCAATAGAGGTAGAAACTCATCCAGGGTCCCTTCGTAGGTTCCCTCC
>JACPSX010000141.1:3008-5364 GCA_016193065.1 Candidatus Tectimicrobiota bacterium
CGACAAACCCGGAAAGCTCATGCTCCAGATTCTGCTTGCGGGAGTAGCGGCTCCTCTCCTCCCAGTGAAAATCGGCCTGAGTGGAAATCACCTGCTCGGCCTTTTGACCAAATGCTTTGTGATCCATCTCCAGGGTTTCATCGCAATAGAAGTAGGCGAGGGAGTTCACCCGGTCGCGCAGGCGTTTGATGATCTGATGGAACTCCGGCCGCTGGATGATTTGGCCATCGGCCTTGAGCACAGTAGGGGTCAAGAAACGGAGGGTGATTCGGGCGGGAGTTGACGAGGGAATCGAGGAGATAACCTCCTTATAACAAAACGAGGACGGCAGGTTCCGGACAAGCGCATCGCTCTCCCGGTAGATAATCCCGGCGGTCTGTTCCGAAAGATCCAGGCCGGAGATTTCCTGGAGGTCGAATCTTCCCTGCTTCGCCCCGATCCCAATGTTCCCCAGTTCACGGAAGGTCACGATGAAGTACGGGAGGTACTCGATGGCCTTTCCGATGAGGATGAGGTCGAAAGAAAAGGGGTGCTCCGGATCATATCGTGTCGCAGTTTCCAGAGGAGGTCGGATGATAAAAGGCCGGGGGATGTCCGCATTTTTCGAGAGGCGTTCGGCACCTTCCGGGGGAGCCGGTTCAAAAATCTGGCCGTAAGGGCAGCGGTCCTTGAGTCGGCAGGCCATCCCGCAGGCCCGAGGATCGACGCAGCTAAGACGCTTGAATACCGACCCGAAGGCGCCGCGCAGCGTGTTTCCCTTATTGTAAGCAGGCAGGAAGATCGGTTCCCTGGGAAGGAGATGAAAGCGGTACTGCGCCAGCCGAAAGCCTTTCAGCATGGGCCAGACCTCATACTGGTCGTCTGAGGAATGGAACCCCAAGGGTGCCGGGAGTCTCTTGCGCGAAGGATCAGCAAGAGTTTATTCGAAGCATCGAAAAAGATCAACCGAAACGTGCGGCAACTCATCCCACCCTCACCCTTGCCCTCTCCCTCAAGGGAGAGGGTACATAGGCTTTTGCCCTCTCCCTCCAGAAAGAGGGGAAAGAAAGGAGCCTTCTCCCGCCAGGAGAAGAGGAGCGTAAGATACAAGAGAAATTAGGGACCGGCCTTCTTTCTATTGGAAACCCGTGCTTGCGACGTTAACAGACTGCTGTGACACCAGAGGTCACCGGGAAAAAGAAATATTTGACAGAATTCTGTACACTATCTATGATTACTTTGAACATTGTATGGAGGTGCATATGCCCCTTTCTTCGAAGGATATCATTCCTCTCACTCGAGCCCGTGCTCAACTCACCGAGCTGTGCGAGGAAGTTCGGCGGGACCACCGGGAGAAGATCATCACCAAGAACGGCGAGAGCTGTGCGGCTCTCATCGACCCGGAGCGGCTGGATCATTATCATCGTCTCGAACGGGAGCACATCCACCTGATGCTCCTTGAGGAGGTCATTCACGGCCTCGAGGATCTGAAGGCCGGGAAAACGGTCTCTCTCCGAAAGCTGAAAGCACGGTATGCCCGCTAAGTCGCGGCAAGCCGTCTTTTCCGAAAATGTTGCAAATAATCTGGAGCAGGTTAGGCTCTTCCTCGAGCCAGAAGGGAAGAATGCCTTCACACGTCTCTTAGCCCGCTTTTTCGATGACATCGTGTCCACTGTCTGCCAGTTTCCGCAGTCAGGACGCCCTTTGCTTGCCCATTCTATTTGTTCCGTCGAAGCACAGGCCATGATCAAACAGATAGAAGCCCTGTTGAAAAAGGGCGACGGCCTGCGCGAATTTGTGGTGGAGGACTACCTGATTCTCTACCTCTTCCGAGCGAATCAAGTCATCTTTCTTGCGATCAAGCATCACCGTCAATTGTCCTTCGATTTTTCGCTTCTCTGGCCATAACAGGGCGGCCGTGGCCTTGTTGAGAGCCGAATCCAGAGATTCCTTGATCCGGGTTCCCTCCAGGGGCTTGAGCAGATTTGTTCTGGTGAAGCGCGTACAAGTATACAACGACTCCGGAAAGGAAGGCAAGCTTGCTGGGCACGAGTAACGATGCGATGGGAAAGGGACCCCTTTTCTTATACAATGAGCCGTCGCGCAGGTGAGGCGCACATGGAATCTTTCATGCAAAGAGTCGAATACTCGGCGACGGGTCATCTTCGGTGAAAAAGGAATAAGAAATGGAAACCATCTATACCGCCTTCCAGTCTTTTTCTCCCGTGACGCAAGCTCTGCTGGCCACCTGCTTCACCTGGTTTGTGACCGCTCTGGGAGCGGCCGGGGTGTTCTTCACCCGGAACGTGAGCCGGAAGATCCTGGACCTGATGCTCGGTTTTGCCGGGGGCGTGATGATCGCCGCCAGCTACTGGTC
>JACPSX010000132.1 GCA_016193065.1 Candidatus Tectimicrobiota bacterium
CGTTCAATCATATCCAGCGTGCCGCTGCCTGCCTTCTCGATATAGCGGACAAGGTAGAGGGGCTCGGCGATCAGTGGATTGCGGGGAATCGACGCATGGGGCACCCGCAGGCGTTCCGGCGTGAGGGAAGGCGGAAGTTCGTATGTCGCTAGGGCCTGCACGCTGTGCTCGACCGTAAATCGGGCAGCGACGGTCATGGGTTCTGCCTCCCGCTTTCTAGCTTCAAGACCGCCAACCCCGCCTCGGTCGTCCGGTACCGCTGCAGCCGGCTTCGCGGTTTGTCGGGGATGGTGCGTTCCAACCAGCCGCCAACCAACATCGGCTCAAGGTATGCCTTGCGAAAATGTTCCCTGTCCTTGATGCCGCTGGCTTCCTGCAACTCTTCCCGCGTTTTTGACTCCGAGCGGGCCGCTGTCAGTGCTGCAACGACTTGCGGGGTGACTTGCGGGGTGACTTGCGGGGTGACTTGCGGGGTGACTCCGCCGGGGACGATCTCCGCCCGGAAGGTGACTACCAGAAACCCCTGCTTCTCCGAGGCCCGGCAGGCCTCAATCACCCGATTCGTTCCCCGCCCCCAAATCTCGACGGCGCCCGTGCGATGCAAGGTCGCCGCGATGAGGAGGTTCCGGAGCTTGGACAGGTGGGCGCGGGACAGCATCGCGGGCGTGAGACCGGTTGGCAAGCGGCCATAGCTGCGAATCTCGACCCGGTCGTCGAAAACGGCGATGGCGACGTAGCCGCCCGGATCGGAGTAATCCCGGTGCATAACGGCATTAAGCAGAATCTCCCGGAGCGCTTCCGGAGGGATCGGAAACCGATCCTCCCGGAAAATCTTACCCTTGGGAAAGCGGGCACCGAGCGGCAGCGTGCGCTCCAGAAACGCCATACCCTCCCGCACCATGGCGAAGGCGTTCAGGTATTCCTGCCGATTATCCACGATCTCCCCGGTGACCTCGGTTCCTCGAAAGCGACCCATCTTAAGCATGCACTGCGGATAATCCGGCAGGAAACGCTTGCCGTAGAGCACCTGGGCCGCCTGGGTCAACGCGCTGTCCTGCCGAAGGCCCAGCCGATCGAGGACGTCCTCCACCTTGCGGCTTGTTCCCGCGGAGATTCGTCCTTGCTGAATCGCAAGCTCGCGGGTTTGGAGGATCTCCTCGCGATCCATGTCCTTGATCCGCACGCCGACCGCCGGCTGGTTCTCCCATCGTCTTCGGGCGTGCGCGCGCTCGAGCAGGAGCTTTTCATATCTTTCCTGCGACATCCTCCGCGTCGTGCTGCCAGCCCGCTCGTAGGGACGCCCCTCAAAAGTGAAGGGGACCGAGTCCGATGTGCCGTCCACGGCGAGGACAAGAACCTCCCTCTCCCTGCCGGAACCGATGCGCTGCACGGAAACATGGACCGGAGGCTCGAAGCGACTCAGGGCCTGTGCGATCTCGCGTACCGTCTTGTCGGAGACGGATTGTCCTTCGATCGCGCCGTCCGCCCGGACGCCGAAAAGCACGACGCCGCCGGAACCGTTAAGGAAGGCACATAGCGTCCGCATGGCCTCCCTCATCTCTCCCGTCGAGCGCTTGAACTCTAGCGTGGCTCCTTCGCCCTGTTTGACGAGCGCTCGGAGCTCTTTCACGTTAGCAGGGATTTCGGCGGCCGTCATGTGCGTCTTTCTCCATAGGGCGGAGAGCCCTCCCGCACCTGCATCGGTCTCGTCAGGGCATCCACCGACAGGTAGTAGTGGGCCACCTTGGTCACCTCGTGCCACTCGAACCGCGCCGGGTCCTTGATCGGCTCCTGAAGCTGGGGCTTGTCATTGCAGTTGGTGACGACGTAGAGCCAGTAGCAATCGCGCCGGTCCTCGGCCACCCGGCGCTCGTTGGGAGTGAGCAGAATCGTGCCGCTGGCTTCGCCGAGCCCTTTCACTTCGACGAGACGAAGCTCGCCGGAGTTCAGATCCAGGCTGGTGACATCGTAGCCCAGGTTCTTCTCGTGAACGTCATAGACCTGGCGGCCCTGGGAACGCTCGTAGTCCATCACGACCTGCATGGCGGTGATCTCAGTCTCCAGGTTGGGCTGCAACCGTCGCACCTCGGGCGTTTCCCGCTCGGGATGGGGGAGTACGAGAACGCTGGCGATGCGTTCGACCGCTTGGAGGGACAGGGATCTCTGCTGTTCGAGCTCTGTTCTCCGGCGCTCGCGGCGGCTCAGTAGTTCCGCATGACGGGTCTCGGCCTGGGCCAGCCGACCTTCAGAGCCGGACACCTTAAGCTCGACCTCCTCCGCTGCCCGGCCGACTTCTTCGTCTGCTCGCTGGAGAAGTTCTGTAAGTGACAGTTCCACATGGGCTGCGACACACTCGATTTCATTCAAGCGGTCCTTGCGCGTCTCTTCCAGAAAGGGGGTCAGGGCGTGCTCGTTGAGCCACGCCATTGCTTCCGGAAACCCTGCGACAGAAGGCAGAATACCAGGAGCTTGAGCAGGCGTGAAATTTCCAAGCAAGCTTGGCTCTCCCAGCATGGGCGCTCCATCGGCTGACAGCTCGACCGCGAACAACCGCTCGTGGATTATCTGGCCGAGCCCATCGACAATCCGTGCCCGGTAGAAGTCGATTCGCGCGGGCTCCTGGTGCTGGAGGGAGTAGAATGCGGCACCCTTGCCGAACACGTCCAGTGCCTGGGCGTAGGTGTGCCGGCGAATGGCCTCGAAAAGAGGGTGGCCCGGTGTGACCCACTCGAGGTTGTTCGTTTCTGCCGTCTCGCGGTCTGTAGAACAACGGGGATACCTCACCGCCAGCGCCGGAAGCTTCCAATCCGAATCTTGCTCGTAGCGGCGCAGAATTGCGGGAGTTCGTGCCGGCTCGAAGGTGTGAGGGAGATTAGCAAAGGTCTTGAGGGTCAGCGGAACGAATGCGGCGGCCTCTCGGATGAATCGCGCGATGGTCTCGGGAACGAGACGTTTTTCTTGGGCCTGGGCTCGCCGCTCGATCAACATATCCAGGTTGAGCTTCTTGGA
>JACPSX010000003.1 GCA_016193065.1 Candidatus Tectimicrobiota bacterium
CTCTTGAGCCTGCCGGGAGGCTGCCATGAGCGGGTCTTTTACTGTGAGAGCAAAGGTCGCTGCTGCGGCAGCCATTAAGATCGAGATGATCAGAAAGCCGTTTGAGTAACTCAGCGAAGCGATCAGGAAGCCGGCCAGGATCGGACCAGCGGCCTCGCCGCTGTCCCAGATTGTCCCGAAGACCCCCATGGCCGAACCCATCCTCCCCGCCTTGGCGAGATCGGCCACCAGCGCCGTCGTCGAGGGAGTGACGATCGCGACACCCAAACCAAGAAGGCACGAGAGGGCCAGAAGGGTAAAGAACCTCTGACCCATGACGATCAGAGGGAGGCTCGAGGCGCAGAGAACGAGACCCAGGAGGATCATCGGTTTTCTGCCGATCCGGTCCGAGAGCCAGCCGCCGGCAGGCTTGCCCATCATCGTGGTGGCAAGCTGGCCCCCCATGATGAGTCCAATCGCAGCATCGTTGTAACCGATTCCCCTGGCATAGAGGGGGAAAAAGCCCAGGAAGGCCCCGTAGCCGACGTACATTGCCGCTTCCAGGGCCGAGGCGATGATAACAGCTCTGTTCAATACGACCTCGTGGATGCCCGTTTTGAACTGCGCCCATCGTCCAGGATTGGCCGTTGCCGGGGCCGGTGTTCTCTCCTCAGCCGGCAGGCGCAGAACGATGAGGAGAGGCAAGAGACCCAGTCCGCCCACGACCAGATAGGTGACCGGGTAACTGGCCGTGGAAAAGAGGATGAAGCCGCCCACTGCAGGACCCAGCGTTGCTCCCACGTCATTCGCCGAAGCGAACCACCCCAGTTTCTCCCCTCGGCCCTTCTGAAAGATGTCCGCCACGAAGGCGGAGGCCACCGGTGAGAAGATCGCTGTGGCAAAGCCGTGGAAAAACCGTAAGACGAGCAGGCTTATAGGATCTTTGACCAGCGGATACAGAAAAGGAGGGGCGGCGAAAAAAAAGGCCCCGAGGAGCAACATGCGCCTGCGTCCGAGAATGTCGGAGAGGGCTCCGGCAGGGAGCTTGATGAAGATGCCGGTGATCGTGGAGGCGGCGACGATAAGGCCAATGAGCTCCGGTGAAGATCCCAGATCCTGGGCAAAGCGCGGTAGAACCGGGCTGCGCGCCATCTGGTAGCTGAAGCGCGAGAGCATGCCTGCAATGACAAGGGTCAAGAACGGATTGGCCGCTTTCATGCTCCCCCTCCGGAACTCTTTCCGTTCTCACGGAGAGCTTTGCTGATCTACGGATCCTGCCAGGCGTGTCTTTGTCGTCCCTTGGGGTCTCTTCGGTCGCTTCCCCGGCTCTTTAAAAAATGAGTAAAGGCCATCGAAGATGGGCAGGCTTTTCTGCAAATGCTCGTGATCGTTCCTGGAGAGCCTGCCCAGCCCCGACAGGATCCGGTCCAGCCCGGGCCCTTCCTCCCGGAAGAACTTGCCGTCCTTGAGGTCCACGTCGTGAACGATCTCGGCGATCTCCGTCAGGGCCCGGTCCTTGAATCCCAGCCTCCACAGTAAAGTTTCAAACGTGCACAGATCGCCGGTATGGCCGAACTCGGCCTCAAACATGTCAAACCGGATGCTTCCCGGGGGAATTTTTTCCGCCTGAGGATCAATGAAAGTAAACGGGGCATTGGGATCAATGAAGCGCAGGACCAGCCAGGCAGTGGCAAGACGATCGATGTGAATGTTTGCCCGGGTCACCCAGGGTTTCCCCTTGAGGGACGGGATCGAAAGCGGGGCGAGTTTTCCCTGCTCCGACGGTGTGCGGCCTGTGGGCCGAGACTCGGTCGCCGAGAGGCGTCCCCGCAGGCTGCGGATCTGTTTCTCTATGACCGAGCCCTGAGGGGCACCGAAGAAGTCAATCTTCTTAATTTCCTGATACTGTTTTTGAAGTCGTTCAAGCTGCTCCGCAAGCCCCGAGGCCGCCGCGGGGTTCAATTGCTTTTCTCTGAGCAGGCGGGCGGCCCGGGCTTGAAGTCTTCCCAGTTCCTCGCCCAGTTGAAGTCTTCCCAGTTCCTCGCCCAGGGTCTTGTAGTCTTGCGAACGAGCCTCCAGGAAGAGTCCCCGGATCTCCTCGTCCTTCATCCCCTGGACCGCGTTCGCGGTAAAAATCTGGGCTGTGCCTCGCGCCGACAGGACTTCCTCTTTGAGCCACTGGAAATCCTCAATGGTTTCCTGGGAGAAGGGCAGAACGTAGGCCGAGTTCTTCAACCCGATCGCACCGATCTTCTGCAGACGGCGCCACAGACTCACCCTCGCCTTGGAGGGCTGGGCGGGGAGCTGAAAGATAAAGAGTAGCCATCTCAGCGATTTGTCTCTTTTCATTGAGAAACACCTATTAATTGATGTAATAGATATTACAATTCAGTGGGTCAAGAGTCAACAGAAAATCTGCAGCGATAAAAGTCCGGCGCTGGCCGGGCTCCTTGGGGGACGTCCCGGATAAAAAATGTCCGGAGTGTAGGGAAAAATTGCGGCGTATCCCCGCAGAAGATTTATGAAGGGCGGCATGAGAGGGAAAAACGACAAAGATTCTGTAACTTACCGGAATACGGGAAGCTTGTCTCCTGTGGGTGGCCTCCCCTGGGGATTCCGCTATAATGTTCAGAGTAAGGGCTTCAGAATTCACGGCACAGGATCGAGGAGAGGGGGAACGGCGGTGCCCGTGTCCGAACATCTCACCGGTGAGCAGACCCGTCCAACCCGCTTTCACCCTGGATCGTTGCAGGACCCCGGCGCGATTCTCCTCATTTCCTGCTACGAGCTGGGGCGCCAGCCCCTGGGTGTCGCGTTCCCCCTGAGCTTCCTGCAGCAGTCCGGCTACGAACCCGAGGTTCTGGACATCTCCATCCAGGAGCTGGATGAAAAGAAAATCGCGCGCGCCCGTTTTGTCGGGATTTCCGTCCCCATGCACACGGCCCTGCGCTTGGGAGTGCAAGTGGCCGAACGGGTGCGGGAAATCAATCTGGCCTGTCACATCTGCTTCTACGGCCTCTATGCCACCCTGAACGCGGATTATCTGTTGGAGCACTGGGCCGATTCGGTGATCGGCGGGGAAATCGAGGCTCCTCTGGTTCAGCTTATTGGGGTCCTGGAGAGGGGGGACAGGGCTCCAATTCCGGGAATCGCCCGGCGTCAGCAGAACGCCGGGCCATTCCTGGAAAAACTTTCCTTTCCGGTTCCCAGCCGCCATTCTCTCCCGGACCTTACCAAATACGCCCGCCTGGAGCAGGGCGGAGAGCAGAGGCTAGTGGGTACCGTGGAGGCCAGCCGCGGTTGCAAGTACATGTGCCTCCACTGTCCCATCCCGCCGGTGTACGGCGGGCGCTTCTTCGTGGTGCCCTCCGAGGTGGTCTTGAAGGACATCCGGAACCTGGTGGGGGCAGGGGCCTCGCACATCACCTTCGGGGATCCTGATTTCCTGAACGGCCCTGCCCATTCCCTGCGAATCGTCCGGGCCATGCACAGGGAATTCCCGGAAGTTACCTTCGACTTCACGGCCAAGATCGAGCACATCGTCAAGCACCGGGCAATCTTCCCTGAATTGTCGGCTCTGGGATGCTTGTTTGTCGTGTCCGCCGTAGAGTCCCTGAGCGACGTGGTCCTGGGGCATCTCGAGAAGGGCCACACGTGCGCCGATGTGGTGACCTCCCTGGAGATCCTGCGAGAGGCGGGAATCACGCTCCGTCTCTCCCTGGTCTCTTTCACTCCTTGGACCACTTTGGACGACTACATCGAGGTCCTGGAGTTTGTGGAAAACCATGGCCTCATTGATCAAGTGGACTCGGTGCAGTACTCGATCCGGCTTCTGGTGCCTCCGGGCTCTGCGCTTCTCAAGCGGCCCGCGATCCGGCCGTTTTTGGGGGAGCTCGACCAGGCTTCCTTCCTTTACCCCTGGGTCCACCCGGACCCCCGCGTGGATTTGCTCTACCATGAGGTCAGCGCGGTTGTGGAGGAGGCGGCCTGCTCGGGGGAGGAGCCAGTGAAGACGTTTCAACGGGTGCGGGAGCTTGCTTACCGGATGCGAGGCGACCCGGTACCGGCGGGGGTTCCGGCCGGGCTCGATTCCGTGAAGAGACGAGCGCCCCGTCTTACCGAATCCTGGTTTTGCTGAGCGGAGCCCACCGAGGGCCAGTTGGGCCCTCTGAGAGCTCAAACTCCTGACAGATCGGCAATTTGATCGCGTAACCCGAAAGGAAAGGGGAACAGACAATGGAAGGTATGGAAGGCATGACGGATCTCGGAGAAAAGGTGCAGTACATCCTCGATACGGCCGTCAACCCCGCCATAGCAGCCCACGGAGGCTACATCGAGCTCATCGAGGTGAAGGACAAGACCGTCTACGTTCGCATGGGCGGAGGTTGCGCGGGATGCGGGGCTGCCGACATCACTCTGAAGGCCGGTGTGGAGGCGATGCTCAAGGAAGAGATCCCGGAGATTGAAGAGGTTCTTGACACCACCGACCACGCCGCGGGTACGAACCCGTATTACAGCCCGGGCAAGGGGTTTTAGCGCTTCATGCCCCGGCTCTTGCTGCTTCTGCCCACCACGACCTACCGCACGGAGGCTTTCCTGGAAGCCGCCTCGCGGCTCGGTGTGGAAATCACCGTGGGCTGCGATCGAACCCAGGCGCTGGCGGCCAGGCAGCCCAGCCATAATGTCACTCTCGACTTTCTCCATCCCAAGGAAGCGGCCCGAGTTGCAGCCCTGTTTGCCCGGAAGTACCCCATTGACGCCGTCGTGGGGGTCGATGACGACACGGCGGTCGTGGCCGCGGCTATTTCCGAGGCCCTGGAGCTCCCCCACAACTCCGTGGAATCCACTTTGGCCGCGAAAAACAAGCACCTCATGAGGGAGATGCTGAGACGCTGCGGAGTCCCGGTTCCTCGCTTCGCCGTTTTTTCCCTGGAAGACGATCCCGGCGATCTGGCCGGCCGGATGACCTACCCGTGCGTCTTGAAGCCTTTGATCCTGGCGGCCAGCCGGGGCGTCATCCGGGCTGACGGCGATCGCGAGTTTGTCGCCGCTTTCCGCCGGATCGAAGCGATGCTGCGCCAGCCGGAGGTGGCGGAGCGCGGAGAGCCCGCCCGCCGGATCCTGGTGGAGAATTTCATTCCCGGGCAGGAGGTGGCCCTGGAGGGGTTGTTGACGGATGGGAAACTTCAGGTGCTGGCTCTCTTTGATAAGCCGGATCCTCTGGACGGACCGTTCTTTGAAGAGACGATCTACGTGACCCCATCGCGTCATCCCGCTGCTGTGCAGGACGAGATCGTCTCCTGCGCGGCCCGCGCTGCGGCCGCCCTGGGGCTCCGGGAAGGGCCTGTACACGCCGAACTGCGCTTCAACTCCCAGGGCATATGGATGATCGAGATGGCGGCTCGCTCCATCGGCGGTTTGTGCTCCCGAATCCTGCGTTTCGGTGCCGGACTGTCCCTGGAAGACTTGCTCCTGCGCCATGCCCTGGGAATGGAGATTGAGTCCATGGAGCGCGAGCGCCAGCCCGCCGGGGTCATGATGCTGCCGATCCCCCAGGCCGGAGTCCTGCGGCAGGTGAGCGGAAAAGAGGAAGCGGAAGCCGTGCCGGGGATTGTTGAGGTTGCCATTACATCGCACCTGGGACAGGAACTCGTGCCTCTGCCCGAGGGGGCGAGGTATTTAGGCTTCGTGTTTGCGCGTGCCGAGACCCCCGATCGGGTGGAGGCTGCCCTGCGGGAGGCTCAGCCCCGGCTGCACTTCACGATTGAACCCTCACCTGTAGAGTCGACGGTATGAACCCCGCCCGTGCCACCCGCCCAAGTGAGGTGCGGATCGGTCTCTCCATATCGCTCAGTGGAATGTTCTCCCGCCAGGGCCGCCAGGGGCTTCATGGGCTCGAGCTCTGGGTCCGGGATACAAACCATGCCGGCGGCCTGCTGGTTCCATCGTGGGGGCAACGGGTCCCTCTCCATCTGATCGTTTACGATGATCTGAGCCGGGCGGAGTCGGCGAAGCGAAACGTGCAGCAGTTAATCGCGGCGGATCGTGTGGACATTCTCTTCGGCCCTTACTCCAGCGGCCTCACGATGATCGTGGCCCCGCTGGCCGCGGCGGCCGGCAAGCTGCTCTGGAACCACGGAGGCACCAGCGACGCTCTGTTCCGGCAGGGCTGGCAACACCTGATCAGCATCGCCAGCCCCGCCGGCGACTACTTTCGCGCCTTGCCGGCTCTCCTTGAGTCCCACCACCCCGGCCTGCGCGGGTTGAGCCTTCTCCACGACCGGCGCGGAACGTTTGCGGCCAACGTGGTGAGCGGCCTGGTCGAATCCTGCACTGAAGCGGGGATCCTCCTGTCTCCTTTTCCCTTTGAGTCCCCGCTTCGTCTGGCTTCTGATCTGGTGGCGGAAGCGCTGGCGCGGGAGCCCGGGGGGCTGGTGGTGGTCGGGCGGTATCAGGACGATGTGGAGGTGGTCGCGGCCTGCGCGGATTCTTTGCAACCTCCGAAGTTTGTGGCCGCCGTGGCGGCGGGACTCAATGCCTTCGGCACGGAGCTCGGTTCCCTGTCCGAAGGGGTGGTCGGTTCAAGCCAGTGGGAACCTGGACGGACCGCGGATCCCGTGACGGGTCCTGCGCCCGGGGAATTTGTTGCGGCGTTCCGGAAAGCCTACGGGGAAATGCCCGAGTACCCGGCCGCGCAGGCTTACGCTCTGGGGATCATCCTGGAGAAGTGCGTGGAGAAGGCCGAAGACCTGGACGATGCCCATCTCCGCGCCGCCGCCTTGGGCCTGGACGTGACGACGTTGTTCGGCTGCTTCCGCCTCGATCCGGTTACGGGCCGCCAGATCGGCCATCAGGGGCTCCTGGTCCAGTGGGTCGCGGGGCAAAAGGTGGTGCTGTGGCCTCCGTCGGCTGGCGGGGCCTCTCTCAAGGAGTTCACTCCTTCTAAACAAGATCGGGGCGATGAGCTGGATTCCGGACTTACTATTGCCTGAAATCAGGAGGGTTCCTCCCATGTCTTCAAAGTCGAAAATTATCGCCGCGGCGGTGCAGGCAGCCCCGGTCTACCTGAACAAGGAAGCTTCCCTTGAAAAAGCCTGCGGGTTGATTGCGCAGGCCGCCGAAAGGGGGGCCGACTTGATTGCGCTGCCGGAGGCTTTTCTTTCCGGTTACCCCTACTGGATCTGGTTTCAGCCCATCGGGGAGGGGATCCCCTATGCCGTGCGGCTGTTTGAAACATCCGTAAAGGTACCGGGACCGGAGACGGAAGCTCTGGGGGCTGCAGCTCGCAAGGCCGGAGCCTATGTCGTGATTGGCGTGAACGAGCTGGAGAACAAGGCCCTCTACAACACGCAGCTCTTCTTCGACCGCGAAGGGAAGCTGATCGGCAAGCACCGGAAGTTCAAGCCCACCTATGCGGAGAAGGTCATCTGGGCCGACGGGGACGGCAGCACCCACCGCGTTTACGAAACGGATTTCGGCGGCCTTGGTGGTTTGATTTGCGCAGAACATGCCATGGCCCTGCCCGGTTTCACGCTGGCTTCCATGGGAGAGAGGGTGCACGTCGCGATCTGGGTGGGGTTTGCAAGCTGTCTCGGGGAAGCCCGCCGGGAGGGCTTCCGGAATCTCACCCAGGCGGCTGCTGTCTACCATGCCGTCGCCTTCCAGAGTTTTGTCGTCAACTCTCAATCCATCGTAGATGACTCCGCCCTGGAGGTTTTAGGCCATCCCAAAGAGATGGAGAAGGGCGGAGGATGGACGGCGATTATCGCCGCCGGTTCGGGCCGGATTCTTGGCGGACCGCTGGTGGATGATGAAGGGATCGTTTCCGCGGAAATCAACCTTTCCGACGCGATCCCGTTCTACTTCAACCGCGACGTGACCGGCCAGTACTGGTCCCCGTTTTTCACCGTGCAGTTCGATCCCAGGCCGCACTCCTCCGTCCAAATCGCCACGGAGCCTGGGGCTCCGAGGTACCAGTCGACGGAACCCGATGAACAGGATGCGGGCCCAGAGATCGGCCCGTAGCGTCCTGACTTCCTGGGAGGCCGCTGAGAAACCCTCCGTTCACCCTTCGACTATGCTCAGGGCGAACGGAGGAAGTCCTGAAATTGCTGATGATTTTCCAAAGACTTTTCGCATCCTGCCGACAGAGCCTGGCGAGAGAGCGATTTATCGGCGGTAGAATTTGCGCCGGAGCTTGGTTCCATAGAAGCTTACGGTCTGCAAGTTGAACGAGCGGCGTTTGAGAAGGTCGAGGCGGATTCTCTTGAACTGGATCTGCTTCAGCACTGTTCTGCGATCTTCCCTGTCGTAGACGTGTTGCAGGAGATCTTCGAGGCTGTGAATCTCTTTCAGCAACTGCGCCTCGGGTGGTAAGACGTTGGCGTTTTTCAGCAGAATGTAAGCTGTCCTTAATTCCTCCGGAACGCAGCTCAGGTCTTCCAGGTTCAGCGGCTTGCCTTCACCGGGCAGGTTCTCGAAGGCCCCGGCCTTCTGGGCCTCCAGGATTCTCTGTTCGACGACCCTGTGCAGATAGGACAGCGCCACTTGATCCTCCGCGAATCCGCTTGCCCGTCTTCTGAATTCTATTGCATCCGTGAGCCGGGTTCAACGGGCACGCCCGCGGGGACTATCCAGAAACCGCCCTCTGCGGCGATTTACACCCATATATTCAATTGGAAAGGTAAGGGGCAGACCCTCGCCGATGAAATCTCATCAGGTCTGAAGTCGGGTTATACAGACAATCGCCGCAGTGTTTGCCCAGTCAGACCACCCCCTACAATCCCTTATAAGTCATGGATAAAACAGAATTGTCGGCGTTGCTGGAGGGTGTCCACCGGTGATATGATGGTAAAAACACGGAATTATGCCGGTCAGCATAATCAATCATCGGGCTCGCTGTTCACTATCCACCGTGAACAGGATTTGTAATTGATGAAAGCAATTATCGTTGGTGCCTCTTCGGGTATCGGTGCGGCTTTGGCGCATGTCCTCATCCAGCACGGTTATCGTGTGGGTCTCGTTGCCAGGCGATTACCCCTCCTGCTCGAGTTGCAGAAGAAACTCGGACCCACCTCGTTTGTCAAACAGGCTGATATCGCGGACACGGCTGCCGGAAGAGAGCGACTCTACGAGCTGATCAGAGAGATCGGCGGTGTCGATCTGGTTGTGATCAGCGCAGGCACGGGATTTATCAATCCTTCTCTCGATTGGGATTTGGAAGAACAAACGATCGCCGTGAATGTGTCCGGGTTTACTGCGGTTGCGGATGTGGCGATGCACTGGTTTCTGAAGCAGTCGTCGGGTCATCTGGTGAGCATTTCCTCAATTGCGGCTTTACGCGGAAGCGGTGAGGCCCCTGCCTATAACGCTTCGAAGGCGTTCGTGTCCAATTATATGGATGGGCTGCGTCAGAAGGTTACAAAGTTAGGGGTGCCGATCATCATCACAGACATTCAAGCAGGATTTGTTGATACAGCGATGGCAAGGGGTGAGGGCTTGTTCTGGGTGGCTTCGCCGGAAAAGGCCGCAGTCCAGATCTACCAGGCCATCCGAAAGAAGAGAAAGCATGCGTATGTTACAAAACGCTGGCGGCTCATTGGCTGGTTCCTTAAGTTTGCACCCAATAACTTATACGATCGATTGGTTTAATCCATGGACTGCCAAAGTGTGGCTGCTATTGCGACCGTTCTGAAACCATTCATAAACCCGCCGTTCTCAGTAAGGTTCAAAGGAGGAGATCATGGCAGTGAAACGGGTCTGTGCCATCGACATCCATTAGGGGAATGCCAAGCGGTTGTTGAAGATGTAAAATGCCCAGGTATTGTTCTTCGCGAACGATCTTTACCTGTGAGTTCACGTGATCTTTGAGGGTAAAGCAGTATGGTTTAGGGAGCGGTAGCGGTTAGGGAGGGGGAAAAATGACAGCGGGAATCGTTGCTGGCTTATTTGCCGCCGCGCTCGCTTCGCCCGCCTGGGCCGATGTGGGACACGGGCATGCCTCCGAGGTGAAAATAGCCGGGCCGCTGTGGGTTTGGGCCGCGGGACTCGGCGGTTTGACCCTCATCGTGTTCATCCTGATCCGGCTGGCCCGCCGGGGAAGCTTCACCGCCGAGCGATTCCGGGGCTTCAGCCGCAACGCCCGCCTGCTGATCCTGCGCAGCCCGTTCAGCGGCCTGTCCGCGAGCCTGGTGCGTCTCCTCTTCAACCTCTATCTCCTGGCCGTGGGCTTCGACACGCTGTTTGTGGCCAAGTTCGCGGCCGTCAACTGGATCTTCCACGGCCTCTCCGTCATCCCGTCCGGAATCCTGTCGGACCTCTTTGGCCGTCGTCGTGTCTTCCTTATTGGCTACACCGGCAACCTCCTGGCCACGGCCGCGATCCTCTTCGTCACGGATCCCACCTGGCTCCTCGTCCTGGCGGCGATCATCGGTCTTTTCGAGGGCGGTCACGCCATTGTGGGTCCCCCCTTCATGGTCGAGCAGAGCCGGCCGGAGGAGCGCGTACACCTCTTCAGCCTGAACGGGGGAATCCAGGTGGGCGCCGCCAGCCTGGGAAACCTGGCGGCCGGTGTGCTTCCGTTTGTCTTCGCTGCTCTGCTGGGAATCGGGCCGGAAAGCGCCTGGGCCCGGCGAGGCGCCCTGATCTGCGCCCTGCCCATCATGCTTTTCTCCATGATCCCCATCTATCTGATCCGGGAGGAGTGGAAACCGATCGATATCCGGCGCTGGGTGAAGGGCATCGAGAGCTACGGGCGGATCGGGATGCTGGCATTGACGGAGGGATTGGTCGGACTCGCCCTGGGATTCTCCGCTCCCTTCTTC
>JACPSX010000133.1 GCA_016193065.1 Candidatus Tectimicrobiota bacterium
CTCCTTCGGGCTTCGGGTTCGTCACGGTCACCGGAAAGGTCCCCACCCGCCGCAAAAGTCGGGCGGGGATAATGGCCCTAAGCTCTGTGGGGCTGAGGAATTCCGTGTGCAGGCCCACCCCATCAAGCCGCGCCACAGATTCCCTCTGGAAGGAAGTCCCCCTCAGGGTAATCTCCGTCTCTGGATCCTCCTCGGTAGCAATGACCGGAGAGAGCTTCTCGATTTGAGGGAGGGGATTCCCGTAAAACTCCTCGTGGCTGGGCCGCGGGATCGGATTGGTAAATTCCCGGTGAAATCCGTGATCGAGAACGCGCCCGCCCTGAATCACCCGGTCGATTTTCTGGGTGTTGGAAATGCTCTCCAGGGGGTTCAAGCCAAGCACCACCAGGTCCGCCAGTTTTCCGGGCGCAATGCTCCCGAGATCTTTTTCCTTCTGGAGAAATTCCGCCGCCACCGTGGTGGCCGATTGCAGAGCTTGCATGGGGGTCATGCCCGCCTCGACCAAAAGTTCCAGCTCCCGATGGAGCCCGATTCCGGGAACGACGGCCCCTGTATCGGACTCGGCCACGACCTTTCCTCCGGCCCTGGCCAACTGGCCAATGAAATCCCGGTGCTGGATGAAACCCTGGCGCAGATCCTCAAAGCTGTACTTGGCCGTGGCCCCGTATACCGCGTTGTAGTTGTCCAACCAGTAACGCCGGCGGTCCTCGGGAATGTAGTCGAGCCCCGGCTGCCTGAGCAGATGAAAATCCTCGTATTCGTGCTGCCGGCGATGCTCGACGACGGCACCCCACAGGGTAATCAGATTCGGCCCTACATAAGTCCCGCGCTCGACGAAAATCTGGATGAGCTCATCAAAGTAGCGGGGCTCCATGAGATGACCCGGGCCGATGAACTTTTCAATGAGAGTGGAAAACTGGGCGAGCTTTTGGACACGGAGGGGATCGCGGATCGTGGCCCGATCGATTCCCGTGGCGTGCTCCACACCGTCAAGACCCGCCAGTACCGCGTCCCGGGCGCTCAGGTCAATGTGCCCCGTGACCCGCAGGCCAGCCCGGTGCGCCTCTTCGGCCACAGCACGGATCATGTCGGCCGTCACCCCCAGGTGAACCTTGATCACGTCCACGCCGCACTCGATCAGTTTTTTTGTCTCCCGGCGGGCCTCCTCCGGGGAACTGACCGGGATGTGGTGGCTGCGTGCACCCCGGGCAATGAGAAGGCTGCCCGAAGCAAAAATGCGGGGGCCGACGATCTTTCCCCGAGTCACCCCTTCCCTCTGGGCCAAAATCCACTCGGTCGGATTCCCCAGGTCCTTGACCGAGGTGACCCCGAAGGCCAGAAAAAGCTCGGGCATCCAGTCCCGGTAGTGCACGTGGCTGTCAATAAGGCCAGGAATGATCCATTTCCCCGGAGCTTCGATCACTTCCGCCCCCGGGGGAACCGACACCATTTGCCCTTGCCCGATCTGGTGGAAACGATCCCCCTCGATAACGATGACGGAATTCTGCAGGGATTTTCCCCCACTGACGTCGATCAGCGTGCCTCCCCGGATGACCAGTGTTTGACTCACGATCTCCTCCGACGGTTACCGGCCAAACACGCGCTTTTGGGCCTCCCGCAAATAGCTCATGTCGATGAACTTGGTTGCCGGAGGATAGGGCTTTTTTAAGTCCCCCATCTCTCCCAGGCTCTCGATGACTCTTTCCACCCCCCGTTCCGGGACGGTTCCGTCCAGGGGCTGCACCTTATTGGCGATATAGTACTCGTAGGCCCGATCCGCGTAATCCACGGGAACACCGGTCTCCTTGGCGGCAATCTCGACGGCCTCTTTGCGGTTGGCGTGAATCCAGCGGTTAGACTTCAAAATGCCTTCCAGAAAATCGACCACCTTACCCGGATTTTCTTTCGCCCACTTCCCTCCCACGTTGATGTCCGTGAACTGGAACTCCTTCACGTACTGGGAGAGATTGCTTACTTCCGGATACCCCTTGTCGATGGCCACGTAGTTCGTGGGGATCATGAGCATCACTGCCGAGATATTGCCTGCCTCCAGAGCCATCATGCGCTCCTGCGTGGAACCTACCTGAACCATCTTGTAGTCCCGTGGGAACTCCATCCCGTTGGTCCGTAAGATCTCCTGCATGAGGACGGTCGTCCCGCTCTTGAGCCCCGAGACCCCCAGGGTCGTTCCCTTCAGATCCTTCAGAGTCTTGTACTCCTTGCGGGCCACCAGACTGAAACCGGGCACGTTATTCAGGGAGGCGATGATCTTCATGTCCTGGCCTTTTTCAACCAGCCGGATCACCCCCTCGGCGGCACTGGTAGAAAACTGGATGGAACCGGCCAGTAGAGCCTGAGCTTCCACGTCCAGGCGCGGCACAACCGAATAGCCCACATCCATCCCCTTTTCCTTGAAAAAACCCTTTTGCTGTCCGACCCAAACGGGAAGGTAAGCTTGATTCTTCCCTACCATCCCCACGGTGATCTTCTCCGCCGCCGGAGCCGGAGAGACCGCCAGAGCGACCATCAAAATCCCCGCCGGTATCCAGAACCGACTTCTGTTCGCAAACCGCATGGACTTTCCCTCCTTCTCCCAATTCCTCTCTCTGCCGCCCGGACTTGGGGCACTGCAAAGCGCTCGTAATGGCGTTGTATCCCGCCCGCATTTTCTCCAGCTTCCGAGCCACAACCCGGCTCTCTGGAGTCAGCACAAACCCAAGTACCAGGAAAACAACGAACACCGCGGCACCCGCCCTTTTGGACATGGATCACTCCTTAGTTGACATTTCTCCGATCCAGAAGTGTTGGCTGGGAATTGCCTTTACAGGATGAAATTTTGGAATATTCTAAACCAGATCCGGAAAACGGGCAACGGGATTCTGTGCCGCTCTTTCGCTAATTCTGCCGGGTTCTTAGCGGAGAGGGGATCATGAAAAATCTCATCCGATTCTTGCCCCTGATCTTTGTCGTCGGCCTGCTCAGTACCATCCAGATCATCCCACCGGGATGGCAATCCGAAGCATTTCAAGCGCAGTCCGAGCCCCCCGTGCTGGCTCCCTTTGAGCCGACGCCCATGGAGGTCGTCATCCCCATGCTGATCCTGGCCGACATCCGCGCCGGGGACGTGCTTTACGATTTGGGCTCGGGAGACGGGCGGATCGTCATTGCCGCCGCCAAGAGGTACGGTATCCGCGGGGTCGGCGTTGAGATCGACCCCGAGCTTGTCCGGGAATCCCGAGAAAAGGCGCGCAAGGAGAGAGTCGAACACCTGGTCGAGTTCCGCCTGCAAGATGCTCTGACCGTCGATCTCTCCGCAGCCACGATCGTCACATTGTACCTCTATCCGGATGCGAACTTGCTGCTGCGGCCCATATTACGGAAGCAATTGCGGGCAGGAGCACGGGTTGTCTCCCACGATTTCGACATGGGAGACTGGAAACCGGATAAATCCGAGAAACTGAAGGATAACCAGGGCGAGAATCACACCATCTACCTCTGGCGCATCAAAAAGTAAGCGCCCCGCAGCCCCGGCAGAGCTCGTAATGACTCGGGGACTGCCTCCCGCCCTTCGATGCTCTCCCTCCGAGGGAGTAACCCCCGCAGGCGACCTACAGGGTTGCTGGAAGAGACCGGGTGTGCCCCGTAGGGCGACTTACCTGTCTGCGTGTCCGCACAGGCAGGAAGTTTTGCAGGCGCCGCAGCCGGAAGACTTGAATCTCCTCGTATGCGAAAACCAACCGTCCCTAAATCGCCCTCCCGCGCAAAAGTTTACCGGGTACCCGCAGGGCGGGTGCCCAAGGGGCACCCCGGTCTCTCATTACCTTTTCCTCTTGCCGCAAGCTGTTCGGGAGCTCAAGGATACTCCCGAGGACATCGCATACGCAAAGGGAGGAAAACCGTTGACAGAGGAAATAGGCATGAGGTAGAAGACGGAGAACGCTTCATCCCCCTTCGTGCTTTCAGCGAGGAAACTTAGTGATCCTGGAGCCTGGAGACGGCTTTGGCCGCTCCCTCAGAGACCTGCCCCGCTATCTCAACGGCGCCACCATCAGTCACGGCTTCATTGCCTGGCTCTTTGCCGTCACCGGCCCTCTCCTCGTCCTTCTCAATGCCGCCCAGCAAGGCAAGCTCCCCCAGGAGATTGTGAGCTCCTGGATCTTTGCGGGCTACGGCATGGGCGGTGTGCTCAGCATCTTCCTCTCCCTCTACTACCGCCAGCCCATCGCCTCCGCCTGGACCATCCCGGGCGCGATCCTGGTGGGGAATTTCCTGACCCACTTCTCGTTTGAACAGGCCGTAGGGGCCTACATCGTCACCGGACTCCTGATCACCTTCCTGGGGGTCTCCGGCGTCATCAAAAAGCTCATGGAATGGATCCCCATGCCGATCATTCTGGGCATGGTTTCCGGCGTTCTCCTACCCTTCGGCATCAATATCATTAAGGCGCTGGGCCAGACTCCTTTCCTCACAAGTGCCACCGTCGCCATTTTTCTCGCCAGCACCTTCCTGGGCACCCTGACCAGGCGCTTCCCTCCCATCCTGTGGGCCATCCTGGGGGGGTTGATCGTTGCCACCGTGCAGGGGGAGGTGCATTGGGAGTTTTTTTCCCTGAATTTCATTTCTCCCCAGTTTTTCACCCCAAAGTTCAGCCTCTCGGCCGCCGCCGAACTCGTGATCCCGCTGGCTCTCACGGTAATCGCGGTGCAAAACGGTCAAGGCTTTGCGATCCTCAAAAACGCCAACTACAATCCCCCCATTAACGCCTTCACAATTTACACGGGGGTGGGTTCCCTGGTCAGCGGGGTCTTCGGCTGCCACTCAGCCTGCATCACGGGGCCCATGAACGCCATCATCTCTTCGCCCACGGCGGGAGCCCAGGAGGGGCGCTATGCGGGCGGTGTGGTGGCAGGATTTCTGTTCCTGCCCTTTGCGGCCCTGGCTCCGGTAGCTGCCGCTATCACCCGCCTTTTTCCTGCTGCCCTCATTAACGTCCTGGGGGGACTTGCGCTGATCTACGTCCTGGCGGCTTCCTTCGGGCAATCCTTTTCGGGCTCCTTTCGCCTGGGCGCCCTGTTTTCTTTCATGATCACCCTGTCGAACTTCACCCTGTTCAACATCGGATCCCCCTTCTGGGGGCTGGTGGGCGGTGTCCTCATTTCCCTGGTCCTGGAGCGCCGGGACTTCGAAACTCTGCGTCAATCCGCGCCGGCAAAATAAAAGGCGCCCGGGAAACCCCGGGCGCCTCCGAGAGATCCTGAACACTACTTGTGGGAAGAGACAATCTCCTGGTACTTGCCCTGAGAGATCTGTAAGATGTCCCGGTGCAGGCTGTTGCCGTGGCTGTCCATTGTGACCACGGCCGGGAAGCTGCGCACGGAGAATTCCCAGATCGCCTCGGGGCTGCCGAACTTCTCCATCAAGTGCACCCCGCGCACCTCGGTGACGCATTCGGCCAGCACCTGGGCCGCCCCGCCGATGGCGTGGAGGTAAACGCAACCGAACCGCTCGCAGGCCTTCAGCGTTTTATCTCCCATTCCCCCTTTGCCGATGATTCCACGGATCCGGAACTTCTCGATAATTCCCGCCTGGTAGGGTTCTTCCCGGATGGAGGTCGTGGGACCCGCGGCCACCACCGTCCAGCGTCCGTTCCTCTGGATGACCACCGGCCCGCAGTGGTAGATGATCGCGTCTTTCAGCGAGACCGGAGGGACTCCGCCCTCGTGCAGAAATTTGTGAACCGCATCGCGGCCGGTAAATATGATTCCGGAGATTTCCACCAAGTTGCCCACCTTCAGGGGCCGAACCTTTTTTTCCGTAAACGGAGCCTCTAGCAACATGGCATCCCGCTCCTCTGCAGAGCGCCGGCCTCAGTACAGCCAGCGCGCGATATCTCCTCCGTTACTCAGGACAAACCCCTGGCGCCGGAAGGCCCAGCACATATAAGAGACGCTGACGAAGTAGCTGGCGGGGAGCCGGTTCAGGACCCCGATCTTCACCCCCAGCACGGTCGTCTTGCCGCCAAAGCCCATAGGCCCGATCCCCAGGTCATTCCCCTTCTCCACCATCTCTTCCTCGAGCTGCGCCAGCACCGGATCCGGGTTCCTGTCGTCCAGGGCGCGCAGGAGCTGCTCTTTGGAATGCGCGTAGCCCGTGGCCCGGTCGCCTCCAACCCCCACGCCCAGGATCCCCGGTCCGCACCCCTTTCCCTGGGCCTGCAAGACCGCATCGAGAATGCATTTGCGAACCCCGTCCAGATCCCGATCCGCCTGGATGCGCCCGTCAGGGAGCGAGTACTGGACTCCCATGTTCTCGCACCCCCCTCCTTTCAAGATCAGGCGCACGTCTGCTTCGGGGTTTTTCCTCTGCTCGAAGTGGAACGCGGGGGAGCCCGGACCCAGGTTGTTGCCCGTGTTGGCCCCAGTGATGGAATCCACGGAGTTCTGGCGCAAATACCCCTGGGCCGTGGATTCCGCCACGGCCTCGCGGGCCGCTTCCTCGAAGGCCAACTGATCAAACCCGGCCGGGACTTTCACATAGAAGAGGATCGAGCCCGTGTCCTGGCACAGGGGCTGGGATTTCTCCATGGCCAGAACAATGTTCTTCTGGATCACGTCCAGGGCATAGCGGGCATTGGTCCCGCTCTCTTCTTTCTCGACACCCTCTCGGAGCGCGTTCACCACGTCCCGGGGGAGTTCCGCCGAAGTGCGTCGAATCAGCTCGATGAGGTTTTCCTTGAGATTCTTCATGGCTGGGCTCCCTTTCCTAGCACTCCGGCCATTTTAAGGAGGTTCTGCCCGACAGGTCAATGAGTTATTCGCACAGGGGACACCAGTTTATTCGTCTATAAGACGCGAGCCTCCCCTTCCTCCCCCGCCTTGCCCGAAACCGAGATCTCCCGGGGGAGGAACCGCCCCACCACCCAGGCTCCGGTCAGGAGGTGATTCGTGACCCGGTGGGTCGTGAAGGCGGACGGCCCGGGGGCTAGGGCCAGGAAAGGGAGGATCTGGTCCGCCAGATGCTCGTCCAAGGCCCCCTTGCCGGCCCGAAAATCGACCCACTGTTCAAAGGCTTCCCGAGCTACCTCCTCCGACGGCTTGCCCCGGGCCCCTAGACTGCCGAACCCGGCCCGCACCTGCTCAAACTCAGCCACCAGAAAAACAAAGGTTCCTTTTCCCGGGGAGGGGGCTTCCACAATGGAAATCTCCGCGTCCTCCCCCGCTTCTCGAAGCAGCCTGCGGAGCTCCGCGGCCTGGCGGTCGGCAATGGAGCGGGGGAGATTAGAGACGGCGGAGATTCCCCGCAGCTTCCGGAGGGCTCCACGATCCTGCAGGTTGAGGGGGTTCCATCCACGGGCACGGCGCAGGGTCACCTCTACCTCTCCCCCTCCAGCCGGGTACCAGCCCCAACGGATCAGATCCACTCGGGCTTCACCACCCAGCTTTGCGATCATCGGGAGGAACACCTCCTGGACGTAGTGCACGGGCGGACTCCAGGGGACGTGGGTCCCTCCTTTCACCCTGAGGCGGGAAGGCACATCGGCCAGGCACAAAGGGAGAAAAACCGCCTGGAGTACCAGGGATACGGATCCCGCGCTCCCCTTCCGCTCCGCCACATCCCAATCATAGGTACCGCCCAGCAGGGGGCCGGGACGGAACTCGATTTCCCGGGAGCCCAGTTCATCACCCAGGACCCGGGCCGAGCAGATGTCCCGGGCAGCCAGCACGGAGGCGAGATGCTGGGGTTGAAGTCCCGGGTTCCTGCGTCCCGCCCGGATGTTCGTCAAGCGGAACGGCGTCCCCGTAACGCAAGACAGGGCCAGAGCCGTGCGCAGGATCTGGCCTCCGCCCTCGCCAGTCGAGCCATCCAATGTCAGCACAGGACCCTCCCGTTGCTATGACTGGTTTTCCTGCCGAATCTTGCCCCTTTCGATACTATAGAAGATGATCCCGAAGCCGTCACCTAGTCTTCCCGCCCCGGGGTTGAAATCCGGAGACCCTGCGAGGGAGGAGAGATGGACAACCTGGATGTCCCAGACTCCTGGCATGAACTTGCAAACGTATTGGTTCGCGATCCGGGAGCGGTCCTCTTTCTTGGTGAACCGGATGCCGGCAAGAGCACCTGCGCCTTTTTCCTTGCCCAAGAACTTGCGGCCCGCAGTCTTTCCGTTGCGTTCGTTGATGGGGACATCGGACAGGCGCATCTGGGTCCCCCGGCAACCCAGGGGCTTGCCCTGGTCAACTCCCAAGTACTTCAACTGCAGCACCTCTACTTCGTCGGCGCCATCACCCCCGCAGGCCATCTCTTGCAAGCGGCCGGAGGAATCAAGAAGCTTACAGATCGCGCCCGGGAACTAAAAGCAGAGATCATCCTGGTGAACACCACGGGCTTCATTAGCGGACAGGCGGCTACGGCTCTCAAGCTCCACAAGGTGGAGCTCCTGTCCCCGCGCCACATCGTGGCCCTCGAGCGCGGGGATGAACTGGCGGGAATTCTCACAGCCCTGGCCTCACCACCGGGAATTACCATCCACCGGCTGGCGGTCTCGCGTCGCGTGCTTCCTCGGACCCCGGAGCAGAGGCGAGCCTATCGCCGCCAGCGCTACCAGGACTATTTCTCGAACTCCGGACGGCTGGAGATCCCTCAGCACGGACCCATCGGAATTGAGTACGCTGGAAACGCCCCGCTTCTGGCCAAAAATCCTCCGGCCATGTTGGGTCTCCTGGTAGGTCTCAACGATCCAGAGGACTTCGCCCTGGGCGTGGGGATCATCCGGGAGCTTTGCGAAGATCCAGCGACGATGGCCGTGGAGTCCCCGCTTCAGGACCTGTCCGGGGTCGTCCGCTGCCGCTTCGGCACCGTCGCCGTGGGCCCCGACTGGGAGGACCGCCCGCTCGTTTCCTGATGTGTGGTAAAATTTCAACTCAGCAGCAAGCTGAGAAGCCCGGTCCGGGACAGGGGAAAAAGCCATGGAAATTGAAGTCCAACAGGGGAGCATTTTGGAAGCCCGGGCAGATGCAATCGTCAACGCCGCCAACAGCCAGGGGGTCATGGGGGGCGGCGTGGCCGGCGTGATCCGGCGGGCCGCGGGTAAAGAAGTAGAAGAGGAAGCCGTTGCCCAGGCTCCAATCCCCGTCGGTTCCGCGGCTCTGACGGGAGGCGGCAAGACGCGATTTCGGGGCATCATCCATGCTCCCACCATGCCCCAGCCGGCCCAGCGTATTCCCGCGGAAAACGTCTACAAGGCCACCGCGGCGGCCCTGCGGCTCGCCGAGGAAAAAG
>JACPSX010000134.1 GCA_016193065.1 Candidatus Tectimicrobiota bacterium
ACTTGAGCCACATCAACCGTCTCGTGTACCGGCACACCGGCAGGTTCATGCTCCTGGACCTGGCCACCCAGAGGCACCTGGAGCTGGTTTCCTCGGCCATCGACGGCTCCTCGCGAGGGACCCTTCTTTCTGTTCTGGACCTCACCCGCACGGCCATGGGAGGCCGCAAGCTCCGGCACTGGATCTTGTTTCCCCTTCTCGATCTATCCGAAGTCGGCGCCCGCCACGAGGCTGTGGAAGAACTGGTCGAAGACTTCCCCCGGCGCCGGGAAATCCGCAGCCATCTCGAGGCCATCCATGACTTCGAGCGGATTGTGAGCCGGGCCAACCTGGGAACCGTTAATGCCCGGGAACTATTGGCCTTGCGCAACTCGCTTAAAGTGTTCCCTGAGCTCCACCGCTTTCTGATTCCGGCCCGCTTTCCGTTGCTAAAAGGAATGGGCGGCCGCTGGGACGATTGCACGGACCTGCACGGATTGCTCTCTACCGCGCTGGCCGAAGATCCGCCGCTCACGCTTAGAGAAGGCGGTCTGATCCGGGAGGGCTACCACGCGGAATTGGACGAACTGCGCCACATCCGGCAGGAGGGCCGGGGGTGGATCGCCCGGATCGAGGCCAACGAGCGCACCCGCACCGGCATCTCTTCGCTCAAGGTGCGCCACAACAAAGTCTTCGGCTACTACATTGAGGTGACCAACAAGTACCGTGACGCCGTTCCGGCAGACTACATCCGCAAGCAGACCCTGGTGGGTGCCGAACGCTTCATCACTCCTGAACTAAAGGAATATGAGGCCAAGGTCCTGGGCGCGGAAGATCGGGCCCGGACCCTGGAATACGAAATCTTCCAGGAGATCCGCCTGCACGTGTCTGCCTGCACCCGCCGGCTCCAGGAGATGGGCGGGATGATTGCCGAGCTGGATGTCCTGGCGAGCCTGGCGGAAGTCGCTCACAGCCGCCATTACACCCGCCCCACCATGACCCATGGAGACGCCCTGGAGATCCGGCAGGGGCGCCACCCGGTCGTGGAGGCCGAGGGAACGGACGCACAGTTCATCCCCAACGACACTTTCCTCGACCCGAAAAGCCAGCAGATTGTCCTGCTCACGGGTCCCAACATGGCCGGCAAATCGACCTACCTGCGGCAGGTGGCCCTCATCACGCTGATGGCCCACATGGGCGGCTTCGTCCCCGCAGAGGAAGCAACCATCCCCCTCGTAGACCGGATCTTCACCCGGGTCGGAGCCCAGGATTATCTCATCAAAGGGCAAAGCACGTTCATGGTGGAGATGAGCGAGGCGGCCAACATCCTCCACAACGCCACCCCGAAAAGCCTGGTGATCCTGGACGAGATCGGCCGCGGCACCAGCACCTACGATGGCCTGAGCATTGCCTGGGCCATGGTGGAGTACCTGCACAACGAGGAAGGGAAGCAAGCCAAGACCCTGTTTGCGACCCACTACCATGAGCTCACGGAACTCTCCTCCCTATTCTCCAGAGTGCAGAATTTCACCTTCGCGGTCCGGGAATGGAAGGACCAGATTGTTTTCCTGCGCCGCCTGATTCCAGGCGGAGCGGACCGCAGCTATGGAATTCAGGTAGCCCGTCTGGCCGGGATCCCGCTCCCGGTCATTGCCCGCGCCAAAGAGGTTCTGGCCGGCCTTGAAGCCGCAGACGGGAAGAAACGCAGGCTTTCACCCGGCAGGTCCAAGGGCGGGAAAGAGCGCGAAGATGTCGAACAGCTTTCCCTGTTCAGTTCCGCTCCCGGGTCCTTGTTTGGGGAGATCCTGAGCCTGGACGTCGATCGCCTGACCCCGGTGGAGGCACTGAACATCCTGAGCCAGTTGAAAGCCAAAGCCCAAGAACTGCGAGGAAGCTAAGAGTGGAACTCTCCTGCCCTCAGTGCGCCACTCGTTACCGAGCGAGCGAGGAAAAAATCCCCCCCGGAGGGGGGAAAGTCCGCTGCCCCAAATGCGAGGCCATGATCGTCATCGATCCTCAAACGGTTGCCCCCGGTGCCCAGGAGTCCCTCGCAGAACCGGAAGGAAAGCCCCCGGAAGAGATTCTCTCCGAAGAGACTGCGGACACGGAGAGCGTCAGTGCCGAGCCAGGAGAAAGCGCTCAGGAAGTCCAGCCGGAAGGCGATGCCGTTGCCGTCGCACCGGATGTGGCGGGAGCTCCTTCGGCTGGGGCAGGCGAGGAGACGGATTTCCTGTCCTCTTCTCTCGCGGAGCAAGAAGAGCAACAGGACGAAGCCGGAACGATCCCTGCGCCTCCCGCCACCGCGCAGGAAGAACCACGGGAAGAAGAGGGAGAGCCCTCCGAACCTCCCCTGGCAGTGCAGGAAGAAGGACAGAAAGCAGATAGTGTGTCCCTCTCCCTGGCGGAGGAGCTCCCCCCGGAAGAGCCAGCCCTGCGGCAGGAGCCTGAAGAAGAAAAAACGGGGCATACCCGCGCCGGGATGAGGAGGTGGGCGAAACGCTTCAAGGATCGACTCCCGCGCGGCGGCCGGATTCCGAGACCTCTTGGATTGGGCCTGGCCGCCGCTTTCCTGGCCGCTGTGGCAGTCATCCTGTGGCAGTCCGCGCCGACTCGCGGTCCCCAGGCGCCGGCCCAGAGGATGACATCTTCTCCGTCCGGCCAGCCTCCTGCTTCTTCCGTCCCTCCCAGCAGTCCCCAGCAGCCTTTGCCCCCGGGGAAAGAACCGGCCCTCACCCAGCCTCCGGAATCCCTTCCTGTGACTCCCGCGGGTCCTCTCTATCCGCTGGAGCCGTTTCTGGTCCCCTTGACGACCGGGGCCAAAGAGGATCGCTTCCTGAAAGTGACCATGGCCCTGGAGCTCTCCAGCGGACAGGTCTCCCTCGAGCTTGACGACAGGCTGACCACGGTTCGAGAACAGGTCCTGGCGGTCTTGAATTCCCGGACTCTGTCCTCGTTTCTGAACCTGGAAGGCAAGAACCAGCTTCGCAGCGACCTGATCCGGTCCATAAACCAGCAACTGTCCACGGGCGCGGTTCGCAATCTTTACTTCACCGAGTTTATCGTTCTCTAGGCCGGGGAGGGGAGTTAAAGTTGCGAGGAGGGGATACCTGGTATAATCTTAAGGAAGGAAAGGGGTAATCATGTCTTCCCGGTTCGTCGAAATCGTTATTTACCTGATCCTGGCGTTTGTGTTTCTCATCCTGGGGCTCAACTCCGACCAGGGCAGCATCCAACTGCTCCTCTTCCTGCTGACGGCCCTTTTCTTCTTCGCCATGTTCCGGCCCCGGCAGAGCTCGTAATCGCGTGCGGCGAGAAGGCTGAAGAGATGCGAGACCGGGGTGCCCCTTGGGGCTCCAGTAAACTTTTGCACGAGGGGGCGATTTAGGATCGGTTGCTTTTCGCGTGCGGAGAGGTCAGGTCTCCGGGGGTGCGGCGCCTGCAAAACTTTAAGTCGCCCTACGGGGCACACCCGGTCTCTTCTGGCAACCCCGTTAAGGTTGCCTGCGGGGGTTACCTTCTCGGAGGAGAAAGCACCGAGGGGACTGTCCTTCCGTCCGGAGCGAAACTGCCGGGAGCAGCGGGGGAACCCACCGGGAGCGGCCAGGGAAGGGAAACCGCGCAGCCAAGACGCGCTTGCAGATAGCTGAAGCATTTAACGGGGCGGTAGCGGAGGGTTCCCACCCTGGGCGCCCCGTAAGGGTCCGTTGCGGGAGGCGTGGAGCGTAGGGCGGAAGACAGTCACTTGCTACAAGTCCGTAATGGGTATTGACAGAACGGGTCCGATCGGGTAATAGGAAGAACCTTCGTGGCGGTGTAGCTCAGCTGGTTAGAGCATGCGGCTCATATCCGCAGTGTCCGGGGTTCAAGTCCCTGCACCGCCACCAACTCATCCTTAGGATCATGCCATTCTCCGCGTTTCTGGAGAAAGTGTTCCGGACCATCACCCGCCATGGGCTTGTCGTCCGCGGCGACCGGGTCCTCGTGGCCGTCTCCGGCGGACCGGACTCCATGGCTTTGCTGGAAAGCCTCTACCTGCTGCGAGAAAGGCTCTCCATAAGCCTCTCCGTAGCCCATCTCGACCACGCGCTGCGCGGATCTGAATCTGCGAGAGACGCCCGTTTCGTGCAGTCCGAGGCAGAGAAGCGCGGGCTGCCTTTCGTTGGTGGAAAAGAAGACGTCATTGCCTTCCGCAAAACCCGGCGCTGCTCCCTTGAGGAGGCGGCCCGAGAAGTCCGCTACCGCTTTCTTCGGGACTCGGCCGCCTCTCTGGGAGCGCAACGGATCGCACTGGGACACACGGCCAGCGACCAGGCCGAAACGGTTCTCCTAAATCTCTTGCGGGGAAGCGGCCGCCGGGGGCTGGCCGGCATGCCGGCTGTCCGCCAGGGCGTCTGGATCCGTCCTCTGCTGAACTGCCTGCGAGCCGAGGTGGAGGACTTTCTGAAGGAGCAGGGAATCCCTTTTGTCCTGGATCCGACAAACGCACTGCGGGTGTACCGGAGAAACCGGATCCGGCACGACCTCCTGCCGAAGATGGAAGAAGAGTTTGGTCCGGGCGTGACCCGGGCTTTGGCCCGCAGCGCAGAACTTTTGGCGAGGGAAGAAGAATTTCTGGAAGCCCGGGCCCGAGAGGCCCTAAGAGATGTGGCGCAGGAAAATTTCACTCGGGGAATCGCGCTGCGCCTGGAAAAGCTCCAACACTATCCTCTGCCAATTCGCAGCCGGGTCCTGCGCCTGGCCGCCGGAGAGGCAGGGCTGCTCGGGGCGCTGACGTTCAGGCAGGTGGAAAGTCTCCTGAATCTCGCCGGAGGCACGGATCCCAGCGGGGAAGTGGCCCTGCCCCGAGGCCTCAGGGCGCAGCGGGAGTACGGCCTCCTGCACATCACTGTGCCTGTAAACACGCCGGAGAACGTCGAGCCCTCCGAGCTGCCAATGCCGGGAGTGCTGGAACTCCCCTGGTGCCGGACTCGCCTGATCGTCTCCCTGGTGGAGAGAGGAACAACGGACTTATCCCAATTGACCGCCATGGAGGCTCTCTTTGACGCCGAGGCGCTGGTCTACCCCTTACGAGTGAGAAATCGGGCTCCCGGAGACCGATTTGAGCCTCTGGGGGGACCCGGAGGGAAAAAGCTGAAAGAGTATTTCATCGACGAAAAGATTCCCCGCCGGCGGCGTGATTTCATCCCGCTGGTCCTTAGCGGGGAGCGCATCCTCTGGGTGGTCGGGCGCCGCCTCTCTTCCTGGGCTCGGCCGACCGGGAGAACCCGGCACCTGCTAAGGATCCGCGCCGAGATCATGGACACGGCAGTCTCAGGAGACGGGAAATGAGCAACGAGTGGGAAGTCTTAATCAGCGCAGAGGCCCTGCAGCGGCGGGTTCGGGAGCTGGGTGAAGCAATCTCCCGTGACTATGCAGGCCGGGAGCCTCTGCTCGTGGGGATACTGCGGGGCGCCTGGGTTTTTCTAGCCGATCTGGTCCGCTGCATCTCCATCCCCATCCGCTGTGACTTCATGGGAGTGTCCAGCTACGGTCCCCAGACGGAAAGCCAGGGGCTGGTTCGGATCACCTCGGACCTGAGCGAGCCGGTCACGGGCCAAGACCTCCTCGTGGTGGAGGACATCGTGGACACGGGTCTCACCATTGATTACCTGCTCCGCAACCTGTCCGCCCGCCGCCCCCGGACCCTGAAAATCTGCACATTACTCAACAAACCGGACCGCCGCCGGGTGGAAATCCCCCTGGATTACGTGGGCTTCAACATTCCCAGCTGTTTTGTCATTGGCTACGGTCTCGATTACAACCAGCATCATCGAGAGCTCCCTTTCATTGCCACTCTCCCTCCCTCCGCCCTCTCTGTCAGTCCACCGGGATGACCTCATGAATGCCGTTCCCCAATCGGCGGAGAAAGCCCTTGCGGGGAGGATTTGTTATTGTCAAACAACCAGGGCTATGTTACACTCCATGCGGGAGTTACTCTAAGGAGAGCCAATTATTTTCGGGACTTAGAGAAACTCTCCAAAGACCCATGGCAAG
>JACPSX010000145.1 GCA_016193065.1 Candidatus Tectimicrobiota bacterium
CACCACGCCCCGACCTCGCGTGGGTGTATCCCCGACCACATGAATATCGCGGCGAGGCTTCCCCCGAACAAAAGCAGGTAGCGAGGCACGACCGACTTCGATCTTTCCGCAATTACACCCCCACCAAGGGCCTACGCCTTGTCACCAAAGCCGCTGCGCGCCAACCGCGCTGCAAGGCAACATGTAGAGTCTCACCGCCGGCCTTCAATGACCGCTTGAGCCACCGAGGGCCCCTTGACCCGCGCTGGGCGAGGAGACCCACGGGGCTTACCTCCGCCCCAGCATGCCAGACCCTCCCGAAGCATGGCTTCCACCCGCTGATCCGTGGCGTTCCCGGCGCTTGGCGAGAGAACAGCAACAGATTTGCCCCTCTCCGTGATCACCAGGCGCTCCCCAGCCTTGACACGCCGGAGATAGTGGCTGAGGCGATCTCTCAACTGCCGGATGCCTACAGTGATCATGGTCTTGCCCGTCCCTTCGGGACAGCACTCTGTGTCATTGACCCCGCATTGTCAAGCCGCCGGTCTACAGGGATTCGGCCTAGCAGAACTGGAGGAGGGAGACAGCGAGCGAAAGGACGGGCTCTAGCGGTAGCCGCCGAGACGTACCGCATAGGGTCGGGATGGGGAGAGTCGCTTTCTCTTCGGATCAACGACCAGGCCCAACGCCTTCAAGGCCTCCACACCCAGGATGGGCTCATCAATTTTTCCGACGCGGATTATTGCGGGTGACTCGCGCCCGTCAACCCGGACAATGGCTATATCGTCGCCCAAGTGAATGCTCCTACCGTCCGCAAGACGAACCTTCACGAACCGCCGAGGTCGTTTGATGCCCAGAATCCTCGCCAGGCCTGGAGGAATTACCGAGAAGATCGCGCCCGTGTCCACCAGCATCCGAATGGTGGTTGCCTTGTCTGCTCGGAGGCGAACCTTCTGGTAAATGTGGCCCATCGTGCGATCCCCACGGCCATGCTTACTTAAGAAGTTACCAGTTCGGGAAACCTCAATCAACTCGAATTATTCCCCCTTTCCACACAGAATGCGAATCCATGTGAGCTAGTCAACCTGCTGTTGTCCTTGCTGAGTAACCGAGGGGCTCTCCCGTTGCTTCCATTTTCCGAAGCCCGGCTAGCGCAGGCGAGTCAGCATGCCATTCGGCTCGAATCAGGTGTTTCAAGATTGGATCGGTGTAGGTGTAAGGAAAGCGCAGGTCATAAGTTTGATAGAGCGCAGCGAAGCATGCATTCAGGGTTAATGGGCTTTCAGGCGTGGGAAACACCGCGAGCAAAGGATTCTCTCTTTTCCCTGTCTTCGTCTTAACGAGGGCCAAACCGACCCCCTCGTATCGCGCATAGTCATTCCGAACCAGCCTCCTGCCAGCTAGCCCCTCCAGGATCTTCGCATAAGCTTTAATGGCCGGAACGGCATCGCCATTCGGATCAACAGATTTGTCATTCGGTTTCAACTCTCGATCGTTCGGATCGGTGGCCTTCAGAAAGTGAACGAAACCATAAACGAGGCCCGGATACATAATGTGGATGTTGGCGCAATCACCGATCGCCTCTTCTGTTCGGTTGACCAAGTTCCGGAATGCCCTGATCGTGCCCTTGACCGAGACAGCCAGCACGGGCCCGATGCCCTCTTTGCTCACAACCAAATCTATTCTCTTGCTCTTGAGAGCACCAAGAACTATCTGCTCCCGTTCGTCCTCGACATCGGGTTCAAACGATAAATACCAGTTTCCATCCCGAAAATTGGCCATGAGAGGTGGCCTCGGCCTGATATCGGTTGGATGAAAACCTCCCTCGATCACAAACCGCATTGCCAGGTAGCGGTGAAACGGCTTGATGTGTTCGGCGCTTTCTGTTGAGATCGCCTGAGAGAATGCTCGGGCAGCATTGCCGAGGAGGACGTCTGCAGGAACCTTCAGCTCAGGCATAGTGCCTCCAGCGTCGCATGTCGTCGATGCCGTCCCTCAATGCCGTGGCTTCAGAAGATTTGAGCCTAAGGTTCCCTAATGGCAGACGGACGTTGGCCGCCTCCCGCGGCTCGAGTTTGAGTAAGCCGCCCCCCAACGGGTGGCCTTCGAGTTCGCAGCTCAGGTCAACCAGCGGATTCGACCAGGCCCGCTGTAATCTAGTAATGCTGCATCCTAGTTTCAGAGTTACGGCATGAACCGAATTGGTACATACACAACCTGCATCATTGCGCACCAACGCAGGTCGAACGCCGCTCATGTAGGATAAGAAGGCATCCGGGACTCGAACGTCGGGAACGGCGTACCAAGGGTCACGGTTGCGGCACTTATAACCCTTTCGAACTTCGCGCCCGGCGGGGCCGTCCAAGTACCTCTTGATGCCGGGCGTGAGCTCATTGACACCTTTCAGGTCAATTAGCAAGACAGGCTCGTCTCGGCGAAGCCATTTGCGAACAACATTGCCGTCCACCCTGACAGATGGTAGCTGTTCCCCCTTTCTGATGGTCACCCGCAAAACCTCATCTGGAAAGCCAAGAGACTTTGCTTCAGATGGCCGCAGGTGGAAGAAATCGTTGGCCCCACTAACATAGCCTATGCCGACGCTGGCTACGTCTGCGAAACGGACGACCTCGCGGCGGGTACTTAAGTCCTGATAGGTCGAAAGCGAATCGGCAGAAAGCAGGAACTTCCGAAGCCGGTAGCCCGCCTCACGCCATGCGCCCAGCGTGACACGCTTTGTGCGCCGGGGTGGCTGGCCAATCGGGACAAAACGCCCAACGACTGAAAGCTCAATCGAGTTGGTGTTGCCGCCGAAGCCGCGTGCGTAAAGTAGCCACGCATCTTCTGAAAGCTCGGGGAAAAGCTTCTCTCGAACGGCGATGACCTGCACCTCGTCAAAGTGGTCGCACAGAGCTGTGAGCGTGGGGATGGCGTAGGGTGCATGTCCGATCTCCGCAGGCACAACAAACGCCATCCTCCCTCCGGGCTTAAGCAGCCCCGCCGTCACAACGAGAAACGGCGCCCATGAAGACGCAAGTCCATTGAACCTTGCCCCAAGCCTTGCTGCTGCTTTCAGGGCGCGCTCGCGGACTACTCCATTAAAGTGCTGATATCGAATGAACGGCGGGTTGCCGGCAGCAGCTTCGAATCGCTCGCGCGTTTCCGAGGCCCAAGCAAAGAATTCTGCCTCATGGATTAGCGCCCACGGGGCCCTGGTTCTTGCAACTGCCGCAGCATCTTTATGAACTTCCACACCAACCGACGCGCGATGGCAGGCAACGAAACGTCCATCGCCGCATGATGGATCGAGAAGGCGGTCGTTCTCCCGCCTGACTACCCAGCCGACCAATCCCCGCGCTACGATCTCCGGAGTCAAGACCTGACCGAGGCGCTTTCGGTTTTCGAGAGAGCTCGTCATCTCGCCCTTACCCCTCAAATCAGGCCCAGCATCTGCCTCCTGTTCCCGCGCAGCTTGCGTAAAAGCCCACGGGCTCCCCTGGTGCTGCCACTATCGCTATCATTCCTCTCGACCTGAAAGGGGAAACCGAGGAGGTAGATGGGCGAATTGTACTTTTGGCCGATTGAGAAAGACAAGGGCTTTTTTCGGGGGATGAGAGCGTGGGGCGTGGATCTATTCTCCCGGGGACACCTCCTCCCGGGAATAATAGAATCCCCCCAGTATGGACACTCCAAGGCTACCACCCCTACCAAATAGATCAGGTTCCCCACCGCCTGGTCCCAGTTGAGGAGATTAAGGCGTCCCAGGAGGTAGTTCCAGTCGTGGAGGGGGTCTTCGCCTCCGAACAGCGGTAGCCGCCGCGTCCGGGCGTCCTTGGCGTACACGGAGACGTCGAAGAGGCTCTGGGCGACCCAGAAGAGCGTCACCGCGGCCGAATATTCCTGCCGGTGCACCACGAAGTACACCACGATCCCGGCGGGGATCAGGACCTGTGTGAGGCTGCCGCCCAGGATCCCGATGAACTCGCCGAAGAGCCCGAAGATCACGTGCCCGGCTTCGTGGAAGACCAGGTCCACCCGATCGAGAAAGCGGAAGGTGCCGGGAGTGGCGGCAGAGACGACCCCGTAGATGCCGACGAGCGAGATGAACCAGGCCTTGATGGGATTGAGGCGCCTCACGGCACACCTCTTGTCGTCGGGCACACCTAAGGATCGCAGGGGCTGGAATCTGTGGGGACTGCGCGGGGGCACTCCCAATCCCCAGGCGGTGCCCCCGCTCTTCGCATGTGGCCGGACTGACGCTCCTATGCCCTGTTGGCCGACCCCAGCACGGAGGTGTTCTTGTGCTTGATCATCTCGATCAGTTCCTTCCGGGCAGGGCCCAGGTACTTCCGCGGATCGAACTCCTTCGGGTTCTCCATGAGCACCTTGCGGACGATCGCCGTCACCACCATCCGGCCGTCGGTGTCAATGTTGACCTTGCAGACCGCCGATTTGGCAGCCTCGCGCAACTGCTCCTCCGGCACGCCGGCCGCGCCCTCGATTTTCCCCCCGTACTCGTTGATCATGGCCACGTACTTGGGAAGGACCGAGGAGGCCCCATGCAGGACGATCGGGAAGCCGGGCAGCCGCCCCTCGATCTCGTGCAGGATGTCGAAGCGCAGGGGTGGCATGCTCTCCCCCGGCTTGGGCCTGAACTTGTACGCGCCGTGGGACGTGCCGATGGAGATGGCCAGGCTGTCCACGCCCGTCCGGCCGACGAAGTCCTGGA
>JACPSX010000058.1 GCA_016193065.1 Candidatus Tectimicrobiota bacterium
AAGACGTCCCGGAGATGGAGTCGATGTCCCTCTTGCCACAATGCGTGGCATCATAGCACAGGGGTCGGAATCCGGGTGAAATCCTGGGGAGTCTGAGTCATCAAATTGATGAAAACAGCCCATGTCACCAGAAATTTGAGGCAGGTATTGTGATTTTAAAAAGGGTTCAACGTAGGGAAACCGATTCCACTACCTCCCGGAGGAGGCACTGTGGGCAAGCATCGCATCCGCCTGCAGCCTGGTGATCGAGTCGCCATCGTCGGCGGGGGGCCAGCGGGGAGCCTCTTTGCAATCCAGCTTCTGCAGAAGGCCCGGGCTCTTCACTTACCGCTGGAAGTCACGATCCTGGACAGCAAGTCTTTCCTCTCAACAGGTGGAAAAGGGTGCAATATGTGTGCGGGGGTGGTCGGGGCAAGTTTCCTAGACCATCTGAAGGAACTGGGAATTCCCTTGGACCCGGCCATCATCCAGCAGGAAGTCGCCGGCTATTCTCTGAACGGGCCTTCCCTGTCCGCCTTTGTCAAGGGCGAAAAGGAACAAGAGATCGCCACCCTTTTCCGAGGCGCAGGGCCCGGTCACGGTCGCGAGGTTCTTCATCCCGGCAGCTTCGATTATTTCCTCCTGCAAAGGGCCCAGGAAGAGGGTGCGCGGTACCTGAACTGGCGGATTGATCACCTCGAGTTTGGAATCGGCCCGGAAGGACTCTGCCGTTTGCACGGAAAGGGGAAAAGTCAGGAATACACGGCGGCTCTGGTCGTAGGGGCCTTCGGAGTCATGAGTGGGATCCACAAAGCCTTCTCTTTCGGCTACCGCCGGCCGCGAACCTGGCACGCCTGCCAGGCCGAACTGTATCTCCCTCGTGATCCTCCCCGGATGCGCTACAGTCGTCTGATCCACATATTCACCAGCAAAGATCCTCACCTGAGGTTTGTGGCTTTCACACCCAAGGGTCCTTACCTAACCGTAACGGGGATTGGCAAACACGTGATGATCGCAGACTTGAGGAAAGAGATTGAGGAGAATCTCTCCATACAATTTTGCCTGCCGAAGCAATGGGAAATCGCCTGTCACTGCCACCCCCAGGTTCCCATCACGACTTGCCGGAAGCCCTACGACGACCGGGTCGTGATCATCGGAGACGCCTGCGTCTCGCGCTACTTGAAGAGCGGCATCGAGTCGGCTTATTGGACGGCCCGTTACGCCGCCGAGGCGGCCCTGAAACATGGGGTGGACAGGTCCTCCCTGCAGCGCCATTACTTCTGGCGCTGTCTGGCCACCTTTGCTTTTGATAACCTGTGCGGCAAACTCTTCTTCGGACTCTATCACTTCATTTCCCGGAGGCCCTTGCTGGCCCGGGGATTTATCCAAGCGGTGCGCCGGGAGCAGCACCTGAAACTGAGGAGAAACCGTCCCGTCTCCCAGGTTCTTTGGCATCTCTTTACGGGGGATTCCCCATACCGGAGCATTATCCTGCTTGCTCTTAACCCCAGAGTTGTCCTAAGATTTCTGCGAGGAATTTTCCTGGCCCGGGTCCGAATCAGAGGCCGTACCAGCAGATCTCGAAACCGAAAGCTGGATAATACACGGAAGGTTCCGGAGAGAAGCGTACATCATGGTTGATCTGGGAACGGGGGAAAGTCGCGGCCGCATTCTGGTGGTGGATGATGAAGCCAACATCACCGATGCCATCAAACGAGCCCTGGAGAAAACAGGCTTCGTGGTGGATGCCAGCACGGATCCTTTGCTGGCTCTGGAGATGGTGCAGAGGGGGACTTACGACCTGGTCATCTGTGACGTCAAGATGCCTAAGATGGATGGCATTCAGCTTCTCAACAAGATCAAGGAGCACGACCCCAGCATCGGGGTCCTCATGATCACGGGATACGCTTCCCTGGAATCGGCCATCACCTGCATTAAGCTGGGCGCTCAGGATTATATTACCAAGCCCTTTAAACCGGATCACCTGCGGGTCCTGGTCGGAAAGGCCATGGACCACCGACGGCTGGCCGACGAGAACCTCTTCCTGAAAGGGGAGATCCGGGGTTTCTATGGACGCGAGATTTTCATGGGCCAGAGCCGGGCCATGCGGGACATCTTTGACCTGGCCTTGAAAGTGGCGTCCAACAATTCCAACGTGCTGATCCTGGGGGAAAGCGGCACGGGGAAGGAAGTGGTGGCCCGCTTCATCCATATGAACAGTTCTCGCGCCGCCCGCCCCTTTGTCACGGTGAACTGCGCGGCCATTCCCGAGAACCTCCTGGAGAGCGAGCTTTTCGGCCACCACAAGGGAGCCTTTACGGGAGCAGTCTATACGAAGCGGGGCAGTTTCGAGCTGGCCGACGGGGGCACGCTTTTCCTCGATGAGATTGCCGAGATGCGCCCTGAGATGCAGGCGAAGATCCTGAGGGTCTTGGAAGACTCCAGGGTCCAAAAGGTGGGCTCGGAGGAGGCCGTTCAGGTCGACGTCCGCGTCATTGCGGCCACCAACAAGAACCTGGACGAGGAGATGGCGGGAAACCGCTTCCGGGATGACCTCTACTACCGGTTAAACGTCGTTCAGATTGCGATCCCTCCTCTGCGCCAACACCTCCAGGACGTGGTCCCGCTGGCCCGCCACTTTCTGGCCCAGTACTGCAAGGAGCTCAAGAAAAGTGTGGGGGATTTCTCCGAAGATGCCCTTGAGTTCCTGGCCCGCTATCCCTGGCCCGGCAACATCCGTGAGCTCAAGAACGCCATCGAGCGCGCCGTAATCTTTGCAGAGCCGGGGGGGTTGATTCGCACCAAACATTTTCCTCAGCATATGGTCAGCGAGGCCCGGGATCCGACGAGGATCTCTGCCGGAAAGGATCTAAACTCTCTGCCGAGCCTGCGGGAGGCGGAGATTAGCTACATCCGGGAGGTCCTGGAGCTTTGCCATGGGAACCGCACCCGGGCCGCGGAAATCCTGGGAGTCTCTCCTGTCACCCTCTGGCGCAAGCTGGGCAAGGAGGAGGGTCAGCCTTCCACTCAAGACGATTGACTGCTTGTGAGCCGGGCAGGATCGGGGTTCCGGATAGGTTCCGGGAAGGGTCTTTTTTTTGCGGGGGCGGTGACTTTGGGCTTGCTCGGGTTCAGGTTGGGAGGGAGTCGAAGGTGGCCTGGTACTGGATCGGCTTTGTTGTTTTTATCCTCGTGATGCTGGCCCTTGACTTGGGTCTTTTTCATCGCCGGGCCCATATCGTTTCCCTGCGGGAGGCAAGCCTTTGGAGCGTCGTATGGGTGAGCCTGGCCTTTGGGTTCAATGGACTCATCGTCTGGACTCAGGGTTCCGTCAAGGGCCTGGAATTTCTCACCGGCTACCTCATCGAGCTTTCCTTGAGCGTGGACAATCTGTTTGTGTTTGTGATGATTTTTCTTTACTTTGCCGTTCCAGCCCAGTATCAGCACCGGGTCCTTCTCTGGGGGATCGTTGGCGCTTTGATCATGCGCGGAATCTTCATTGCTTTGGGGACACTGCTCCTGGCGCGGTTTCACTGGATCATCTACCTCTTCGGTGGCTTCCTGGTCCTGACGGGGATCAAGATGGCCGTTCAGCCCCATGGCCAACTGCATCCGGAGAAGAACCCCGTGCTTCGATTTTGCCGCAGAGTCTTTCCCGTAACTCCCGGCTACGAGGGGCAGCGCTTTCTAGTCCGCAGGGGGGGGCGCCTCTGGCTGACATTACTTTCTCCTGGCAGGCATCGTGAATCGGTTTCGCTTCCTGAAGTTTGGGTTGGCGATCGTTCTGTGCTTCGTGGGGATAAAGATGCTCCTGTCGGAAATCTACCCTATCCCCATAGGAGTTTCCCTGGCAATCGTGGCTGGAATCCTGTTCCTGTCGGTTCTTGCTTCCCTGGTTTTCCGTTCGAAACAGGAGCGCTAGACCCCTTGCTGGAGACCTCCTGTTTCCTCCGATCCTATTGTTTTTCCCTTCCTTTCCGGAGAAATACCTCAGTCCATTCAAAATGCAACTAGATTGCAAATTGCAATAAACGTGTAACCATTTGAATTTGATTGAGAAACGATAAGTTCTTTGCAATCTGCAATGGTTAACCTTCCTCAAAAACTTCCTGCAGTCTGCCACCATCCAAATAACTCTTTATATAATAGATAGTTAAATTATTAAACCGGTTGGCATTTGGATTGCAAACTGAAAAGGCCAGGTAGGGAGAAAGAACCTTGCAGGAGAAGGAAAGGTCCATGAGGGTTGCAGCACAAAATCCAATTCCGGTTCCAGAAATCGGATCGATCCAGGTATGGCACCGGGAGAAATGCCTGCGCTCCATCGAGCGCCCCCAGGGGCAGATCCGGGTTCTCTTCGACGGCGGTGCTTTTGAGGTCGTGTCCATTGAGATCCAGCCCCGATCGGCTCTTGAGGAGCCTTACCTCTGGGGCGAGACGGCCATCTTGGTGCTGTCCGAGGGCGAGCTGTTGATGGAAGAAGGGGGGGATTCTTACGAGGTATTGCATGGGGACAGCATCCGGCTGGGAAAACAGTTTCACTTCCGATTGGTGAACCGTCAACCCCACCGGGCGTTGCTCTACGGAATCATCACGAAGGAGGAAGGCCAGAACCCTCCTCCGCGGGAAGGAGGTCAACAATGACTCTGCAGCAAAAGTACGTTTTGTGGATGACCGGAGTGTTTGTGGCTGTGCACGCGATCAGCATCGGTTTGAGCACCTGGTACTTCGGCTATATGGACAGGGCGGTGGTGGCTCAGATGGCCCAGGTCCTCCTGCCGGCCGTTATGATCGCCGGGGTACTGTTCCACGTGTACCGCCGTCGTAGCGAGGCAACGGAGGCCGGGTCACAGCCAGTGGTCGCAGGTCGGGTGAAGTTTTCAGCCCAGGAAGTGAGAGGCTAACATGAAAAGCAGCGCGACGTTCATGACCACGGCGATGTCCGCACCATTCAGGACACGGGAAGTTTCCGTGGCAAGCGGGGTCCGGGAAAAAGAGAACCGAACCTTCTTCGTGGTCACTGGGATTCTGATCGGCACGGGCATCTTCTCAGCAGTGGTGTCTGTAGCCATGCTGGTCTACGGCTATATCCAGTACACCAGTTGGTAAGTCGATAGAGATCGCGAATCAAAGTGATCTTGAGAGGAATGGTACAATGACAACAACCGCGAACTTTCAACCCCCAGCAGGGCTAGCTGACCCCCACCGGGAAGGGCTCCCCGGCTATGCTTACCTGGCTGGCTTGCTGGCGATGCTGGTGGGGGTCGGGATGTATGTGTTCTACCGCCAGACAGCACTGGGCCTGGGAATCACGGGACTCAACCGTCCGGTGCAGTGGGGCATTTACGTGGCCAACTTCATCTTCTGCGTGGGGCTCAGCGCCGGCGGCATCGCCATTTCCGCCATGGCCCATACCCTGAATCTGGAGAAGCTTAAGAGTGTTGCCGTGGTGGCTGAAGCCATGGCGATCAGCTTCCTGATCCTGGCCGGGACTTTCATCACCCTGGATCTGGGGCGGCCCGACCGGCTCTTCTTCCTGATGCTCTATGCCCGTCTCACCTCCCCTCTTCTCTGGGACGTGATCGTGATTACCGCGTATCTAGGGCTCTGTTCAGCCCTCCTCTTCTTCAGCGTGCGCCCGGAGATGGTAGAGAAATTCGCCTCCTATGCCAAGACCCGCTGGCTTGCCCGCCTTTTCTCCTTGGGGGCTCCGCTGCCGCTTTCGCGCGGCGCTCTGGAAGTGAATCACAAGGTCCTCAGGATCCTGGCTATCGTCTCGATTCCTGGATTCGTGGCCCTGCACTCGGTGACCGCTTGGATCCTGGGATTGGTGAAAGGGCAGGCGGGTTGGAATACCACGATCCTGGCCCCTCTGTTCATCGTTTCTGCCCTTGTGTCCGGAATGGCCGGGGTCATTCTGAATGTCTTGCTGGCCCGCTGGATGTTCAAGATCAAGGTCGACGACAGCGTGGTGATCCAGCTCGGCAAGTACCTCTTTCTCCTGATTCCGGTCCTCATGTACTTTCTGTTCAGCGAGTATCTGACGGTGGGGTATTCCGGGAGCGTGTCCCACGTGGCGGTCCTTGACGAACTGCTCAAGGGCCGTTTTTCGGGGATCTTCTGGTTTGACGTGATTGTGGGCCTGCTGATCCCCTTGGTCCTGTTGGGGCTCCCGTGGACCCGCAAACCCCTGTGGATCGGACTCTCCTCGTTTATGGTGGTCATTGGGGTGTTCACCGAGCGACTCTACATTCTTCTTCCCTCCCTGATGACTCCAAACCTGCCAGTTGCGGCCATTTATGAGCCCACGAAGGCCGAGTGGACGTTGATGGTGGGGACATACAGCCTTGGGCTGCTGATGTTCATCGCTATCTTGCACATCATCTACGGTTTCAAGGAAAGCCGCACTGCCCGGTAATTGGCGCCCTCTCACCCTCTCCCCCTCGGGGGAGAGGGACAATGGATGGACAGCCAGAGTGGCGGCCCCAAAAATATCGCGTATTCCGGATATCAAGAAGTTGGCCTTGTGTATCATGCAGTCCAGGATCGCATAGCGTTGGTTTTTTTTTGTCGGATCGGGGTGGAGGGACAGCCAGAGTGACGGCCCCAAGAATATCGAGTATTCCGGATATTAGAAAGTTGGCCTTGTGTATCGAGCCGATTCGGGGGTATCGTAGCTTCCGTTAGATTGCCTATTCATACAGTAATGAATTACGGAGGGGAGTTTAGCAGGGAGACTTTCAGGGAGGAAGCGGGTATGAAGCGGTTCCTGTATGCGGGTGTCCTGGTCGTAGCTGTCCTGGCGGTCGCTCTCATCTCCGGAAACAGTTTCGGACAGGTAAAAAAGGTTGGCGGTGGCGACATCAAGTACACCAATACCAAAGGATTGGGCCCCGTTACTTTCAGCCATGCCTTCCATGACGGAAAAGGACTTAAGTGCACGGAATGCCATACGAAGATCTACAAGATGAAGAAGGGCGAGGCGAAGGTCGATATGGCGACCCTGAACAAGGGTGAGTCCGGCGGAGCCTGCCACAACGGCCAGAAGGTCTTCTCCTCGAAGGCTCCCAACGACTGCAGCCGCTGCCACATCAAAGGGTGATTCTGCCCGAAAGAGACGATCAACTTACCCAGTGGAAACCTGGCGTGGCTAGTACAACCCGGCCTCGCTGATCCCGGACCAGGACCCCTCGGCAGCCCCGAGGGGTCCTGCTGTGCTGGGAGTCTTTCGGATGCCGGGTCTCTGGGGCTGGTCCTCGAAAGCTGCAGAGAATTGCGGGGTGGAAAGCGCTTCGCGTATAATGGCGGCAGGCCAGAAGAGTGGGGCGAGCCGCTTTCCTCTTAAGGGTGTTATTCCATGGTGTCCAGAAAGACCCTGATGATCGGGGCAGTCATCGCGTTGGGGCTGGTCGTCCTCGGCCTCGGCGGGTTTGGATTTATGACGTACAACTACGTGGAGAACAACCCCGCCTTTTGCGCTTCCTGTCACATCATGCAGGATGCTTGGGTGAGATGGGCCCAGAGCCCTCACAAACAAATCACCTGCCACAGTTGCCATGTGCAGAGCAAGGTGGACAGCGCCCGCCTTCTCGTCAAGTGGGTGACGCTGCGCCCCACGGCGGTGGAAAGTCACGCGGTGGTGGAGGTGGAGCGCTGCACTCAGTGCCACGCGTCCAAGGACAAGCGCTGGCCGCAAATTGCGGAGACGGCGGGTCACAAGGTCCACTTTGCCCGCGCCGGGATCCAGTGTCTTGACTGTCACGGCCAGGGCATCCACCGTTTTAGTCCTCCGGCGGAAGTCTGCAAGAAGTGCCATGCGAATGTAGTGGTCAAGGCCCGGGGGATGGCTACCCTGCACTGCACCACCTGCCATAATTTCCTGGCCCAAAAGGGAGAACTTGCGCACCCCACCCGGAAGGACTGCCTCGATTGCCACAAGACAATGAAAGTCAAGTCCGAGGTGTTTGCCACGACTGCTCCTATGCTGTTTGAGTGCGGCACCTGCCACAAACCCCATTCCCAGCCGGTGCCCGTACGAAAAGATTGCCTGGCGTGTCATCCCGAGCCTCAACTGGTGGGCCTGCACCAAAAGATGGCCCATGCGGATTGCGTTTCCTGCCATCGCCCTCACCTGTGGAAAGTCAGCGGCCGGAGCACCTGCGAGGCCTGTCATGTGGATCGCAAGAGCCATTTCGGCCCGACCCCCTGCTTCCAGTGTCACCGCTTCGGCGGCGGTGCGCCTGGAGGCAAGAAGGCGGAGGGTGTGAACAGGGAGGAGCTATGGGGAGAAGCCCGGAGTTCCTCCTGGCGTTAATCTTCTGCACTCTTCTCCTGTGGGGCAGCGCCTGGGCTGCTCCTCTTCAGGCGGAGTGGCCGGAACACCGGATCCGGCTTGCTTTGGGATCCCAATCCCCCTTTCCGCAAGCGCTGCAGCACTACCAGCCTCTGGTCAATTACCTGGAGCGAAAGATCGGGATTCCCATGGATCTGGTGCAGGTCCCGGAGGCTTCCGACCAGTTGAGACGGTTGGACCAGGGATCCGTCGACCTGGCCCTCGTGGATGGGGCTGTTTATTGGAAGTACCGCTCCCGTCTGGATTTGCTGGGAATCCAGAGGATCCGCGGGTCCTTGCAGCGCAGGGCTCTGCTGGCTGTGCGAAGTACGGCTTCCATTAGGACTCCGGCCGACCTGGACGGCAAGCCGATGGCGAGCGCCGATGACTGGGATACCCTGGGCACTCTCTGGATCCTCTCCGCTGCGGGGCCGGAGGTGCAACCGCGTTTCGTGCGCGCCTCCAGTTATGTGGCTGCCCTGCAGGATGTGATCCTGGGGAGAGCCGAGGGGGCCGCGGTGGAAGAGGATGTCTTCCGGCACTTTTTCTCCCGCTACCCCCGGTACCGGGGGAGTGTCCGGGTGATCGCGACCTCACCCTTCTTTTCCAACCTGGCGCTGGTCGTCAGGCGGACCTTGTCGGCTGCGGCGCGCAGGGAATTTCAGAGTGTCGTTCGCAGCATGGGGGAAACTCTCGAGGGGGCTGCCGTTTTGGCCGCCATAGGGATCGGGGGGTTTGTCCCGGTTGACGCCGGCTTTTTTAAAGAGGAAGAACTGTTGTTGTCCCGTCTAGCCCGCTTGGGGGCCAAAGGGGATCTCCATGGGGTTCCTGCAGCGATTTTCGCAAAATAGCCTCAAGTTTCAGGTCACGGCCACCATCACGGGGCTCATCCTGTTCATCTCCTTTGGTCTTTTCTTCATGTACGTGGCCAATGAGTTTGCCCAGTTGCGACGATCAGCCCGGCAGGAGGCCGAACGTCTGGCAGGGATCGTGGCCCAAGCCGCCCTCCCTCACCTGGTGCGGCGGGACTATGCCCTTCTGCAGGATCTGGTCCGGGGGTTCAGCAAGGATCCTGCCGTGCAGTCCATGTGGGTTGCCGATGAACGGGGATTGGTTTTGGCTCACTCGGAACCGGATTTCTTCGGAGAACCCCTGGGTCCGGTGGTGCAGGGGCCCCCGTTCAGCGAGAACAGAGTTTTGATCCGGGAAGATCTGCGCAAGAACCTTCTGCACGTGGAATTTCCCATGGTCCTGGCCGGCAACCGGTGGGGGACGGTGGGGATGGAGTACTCAACCGCTTCCTTGCAGGAGACGCTGGGCATCCTGGGAGGGGAAGCCCTCCTGGTGACGGGTCTGTTCGTCCTGGTCGGTTTCTGGCTTGGAGCCGTCTTTTCCAAAAGGATCACCGCACCGGTCTCTGAACTCACCCGAGCTGCAAGCGCTTTGGAGGCCGGAGACTTCAACATCGAAGTTCAGGTGGAGGCGGAAAACGAAGTGGGGGTCCTGCAGCACCATTTCGCCCGCATGGCGCGGGCCCTGGCCGAGAGCCAGAGGGAGTTGCAGGAAAAGAACGAAGCCCTCAACACATTGAATCAGGAACTGGCGGGCCGGGTTCGGGAGGCCACAGCAGAGCTTTCGCGGACCATGGAGTATTTGAGCTTTATATTGAAGAGCGCCCGGGATGCCATTATCACCACGGACCGGGCCGGGAGCGTGCAAACCCTGAACCGGGCCGCTGAAGAATTGTTGGATGTGGGGAGAGAGGATCCCCGGGGGAAGCCGGTGGCGGAGCTTTTGGGCAAGAGCAAGGAGGTTTCGGAAGCTTTAAGTCAGGTGGTCGACAAGGACCAGACCCGCGAGATCGAGACTCGCATCCGGGACCGCAGGGGGGAAGAGAGGCTACTGAACTCCACCATTTCCCCGCTGAAATCCGATGCCGGTGATCTCCTGGGCGCCGTGGTGATTGCCAGCGACTTGACCGAGAAGAAGCACTACCAGGAGGAACTGATGCGCTCCGAGAAGCTGGCCAGCGTAGGGGAACTGGCGGCTGGTGTGGCCCACGAAATCAACAACATCATCATGGTCATCCTGGGCTTCGCCGATCTGCTGCTGCGCCAGACGGGTCCCGATCACCCCTCGACCCAGGATCTGAAGATGATCGAGAAAGAAGCCAAGCGGGGGAGGGACATTGTCCAGCGACTCCTCCGTTTTGCACGACCTCAACCCCTGAAACTGGCCTGGACCGATCTGGAATCGATCCTGGAGAACACCGTCTCCCTTCTGTCTCACCAGATCCGCAAGAGCGGAATCCGGGTCGAGAAGGACTATGATCCACGGGTCTCGGCAATTGTTTGCGACCGGGGCCAGCTCGAGATGGTTTTTACCAATATCGCCCTCAATGCTATCCAGGTTCTTGGCGACGAGGGGATTCTCAGGATCAAAACAGGGGCCAAGGGTGCCGACCGGGTCGAGGTGATGATCTCCGACAACGGGCCGGGAATCCAGCCCGAGCACATGGGCAAGATTTTCGATCCGTTTTTTACCACCAAAGAGCCGGGCCAGGGAACGGGTCTGGGACTCTCCGTCGCCTACCGGATCGTCCATGAACACGGTGGGATCATCCGGGTGCGAAGCCGGCCCGGCCAGGGGACCGATTTTTTCATCGAGTTGCCCGTCGGTTCTGAACGAGAGGGAGCACAGGCGCTTCCCACCTCCGGGGATTTCGGGGAGAAGAGGTAGGGCAGGGCTGTGGTGCGGGAAAAGATCCTGATCATCGATGACGAGGAGGGGATCCGCCAGCTCTTCGTGCGCCTTCTCCACGGCGCCAAGTATGAAGTCCACCCCTTCGAACGTGGGGCTCCGGCTTTGGAATCCATGCAGCGCGAGACCTATGATCTCGTGATCACGGATCTGCGCATGCCCGGCATGGATGGGATGGAGGTTCTGGAGCGGGTGCGCCAGGAGCGTCCGGAGTTGCCGGTGATCGTGTTGACCGGACACGGCACGGTGGAGAGCGCCGTGGAGGCGATGAAAAGGGGGGCCTATGACTATATCACCAAACCCGTGCAGCCCGAGGAGATCGAGCTGACCATCGAAAAGGCCCTGCGGGAGAAGCGACTTTCCGAGGAGAACCGGATCCTCAAAGAACAGCTCACGGAGCGTTACAGCCTGGATGCTCTTCTCGGGAAAAGCCCCAAGATGCGCGAGCTGTTCCAGTTGATTCTCCAGGTAGCTCCCAGCGATGCCGCCGTCCTCATTCAAGGGGAAAGCGGCACCGGTAAAGAACTCGTGGCCCGGGCGATCCATACTCACAGTGCTCGCTCCAAGCGGATTCTCCTGTCCCTGAACTGTGCCGCCTTGCCCGAGACCCTGCTGGAAAGCGAGCTCTTCGGGCACGAGAAGGGGGCATTCACCGGGGCGCTGACCGCGAAGAAGGGGCTCCTGGAAGTAGCCGACGGCGGCACGCTGTACCTGGACGAGATCGGTGATATGCCCTATTCTCTTCAGGCCAAACTCTTGCGAGCTGTCGAGCAGGGAGAATTTCTGCGCCTTGGGGGGCAAAGCCCGATCCACGTTGATGTCCGCACCATCTCTTCCACGAATCGCAATTTGAAAGAGATGGTGGAATCAGGCAAGTTCCGGGAGGATCTTTACTACCGGCTCAATATCATCATGATTCACGTCCCCCCTTTGCGCGACAGACAAGAAGATATTCCCCTGCTGAGCGAGCATTTTTGCCGGAAGTTTGCCGAGAAAATGGGGAAGCCCATCAAGGGATTTGCTCCCCCGGCCATGGAAGCTCTGCTGGCTTACGACTGGCCGGGGAACGTGCGCCAGCTTGAGAACATCATCGAGCGGGCCGTCATCATGACGGCAGGCGAAACCATCGAGAAGGAATCCCTGGCGACTGAGATTCTTGCGGCCCCTTCCACTTCCTCCGAAGGCTATCTCCATCTTCCTCTCAAAGAAGCCAAAGAAAAACTGGAACGGGACTATCTCCTCAGGGTGCTCAAGCTGCACCACGGCAATGTCTCTTTGGCAGCCCAGGAAGCGGGGATTCACAAAACTCACTTTTATCAAAAGTTGCGCCAGTACGGGATCCGCTTTGAAAGCTGAAGGCTCTTTGTAGGAAATTCCCTACTCCCGGTAGGGGAACCACTACTCAACCTAACCCTTGTCTTTTCAATAAGAAAGCCCATGAGAGGAGGGCCTCCCGAGTTCTCTGTGTTGCCATTCCCCTACGATTTCCCGCCCCGAAGGATCCATGGGAATCGGGAGCCTGTCACGTAGTCGTTTATAAAACAACAGGTTACTTAAATTCGCCGGGTAGGCTTTGCCGTGGCACGACCCTTGTTATAAGGACAGGGTGAGAACTTGGGGTGGCAAGGGAGGATAGAAAAATGAAACGGGTAACGATCAAAGGCCAGCCGGGAAAGACAGGGTTCCTGTGGGGCGCCGGAGTTGGGTTTATCGCTTTTCTCTTCCTGGGAGCCTTGCGGGGAATCGTGTACGGAGGGTTTTGGGGGTTGGTGATAGCCGGCTACCTCTTTGGAACACCGGTTGAGCCGACATTGATGAACAAAGCCATCGTTGCCCTGGGAATGATGTTGGGAGTGGGAGCCTCCTTTGTTTTCTTCACCGGGGCGGGAGCTCTGCTGGGCCTTGGATTTGGGATTCTCTACCCGCTCTGCGAGAAGCTCATTCAGCAGGTCAACCGGGTCTATCGCCGGACCCGGGGAGCTCTGCGCGAGCTCAAAGGTTCAAATCCCATCGCCCCGTTCAGTGAGGAAGATTCCTTCGTGCGCCGGGGCCGCGCCGCAGGGGCAGTTTTAGGAGCGGCAGGATTTGCGGCCGGCGGTTTGGTAACGGGAGTCCTCTACGGTGGAGCTGGCGGTCTGATTTTTGCATCTTCCTTCTACGGAGCACCTGTACCCCAGGCCCTGCTGCCGAAGCTCATGGTGGGAGCCGGGATGCTGCTGGGGGCGCTAAGTGTCGGAGCTTTCTTGCTCGTCGTGGGCGCGGTCCTTGGCACTTTGGCAGGGTACGGGTTGAGGGTTGCCCATCGGGTGGTCAGCCGCATGGTGAAAAGACCCACACCGGTTGAAATCACCCACAGCCGCTAAAGGCGGCACGGAATCGGGGGGCAAAGTCATGAGGTTTCCACGGGTGGCCGGATTCGCACTGGGAATCGTGGTTGGTTCTCTCCTGGGGGTTGCGGGAGCCCCTGCCCAAGCGGCGGACAATGACACCTGCCTGGTCTGCCACCGCAGCCCCCTGGAATCCTCCAAACCAGGGAAAACGGGCCCCTTTTATATCGATCCGGAAGCGCTTGCGCGCTCGGTGCACGGGGGCCTGACCTGCGACACGTGTCACCAGGGCTTCACGGCGGGGCCCCACGAAACTGGCGCGCTGCAGGGGGTTGACGAGAGTCTTCGAAAAGTGGCCGGCGAACTCCAGAAAAAGCGCGGCAAGGGAGGAGTTGCCCTGGCCAGTTGCGTGACTTGCCATTACGAAAGTTTTCAGGATTATTCCCAAAGTGTTCACGGCGTCGCTCTGTTCGACAAGGGTGTGAAAGACGCTCCCTATTGCCTGGATTGTCACGGTCCTCCGCACACCCTCATGCCCAAAGAGAGCCCCGCTTCCAGGGATTTCTACACCAACATCCCCACGACGTGCGCCTCTTGCCATGGCAATTCCGAGATCATCCTCAAGTACCGGCTAAACACGAATGTGGTGCCAACCTACCAGGAAAGCTTTCACGGCAAGAAACTGATCCTGGGCAGCTCGGATGTGGCGGTGTGCAGTAGCTGCCACGGGGCCCATAAGGTCGTGGACCCCCAGAGCCCTGCCTTTACGGAAGGCCTGGCGATGCGTTGCGGCCAGTGCCACGAAGGGGCCTCCCCCAAGTTCGCCACGGCTTTTGCCCACATCCCCGCTACGGAAACTTCCCAGAAGATCGTGCACTGGGCCGAGCGGTTTTTTGCCGTACTGACCGGAGGGGTGATTTTAGGACTGGTCACTCACATCGGCCTCGACTTGGCCTCCCAAGTGAGAATCCGCCAACGCCGCAAAAAGGGGAAAAAATAAGCAGCGCGGTGGAGGAACGGGAGAAGGTCTTCCGCATCCGCCACAAGGTTTCCGATCAGGGGGGTGCAAAGCATGGACGCCAACGATAAGGTCCTGCGCTGGAACATTCACTACCGGCTCCAGCACGTCCTCATGTTCACGAGCTTCATCATCCTGGTGTTGACCGGGATTCCCCTGAAATACGCCGGCCTGGGGGTCTCCCGGGTTTTCATGAACCTGTGGGGCGGCCCGGAGATGGCCTCCACCGTGCACCGGACTGCGGCCGTGGTCATGATCATCTCTTGCGCCTATCACCTGGTTTATCTCGGCTGGAGAATGTGGAAAGGCATCTTCTCCCCGGATATGATCCCGAGCTTCAAGGATCTGCGAGACCTCTACGACAACATCCGCTTCTACCTGGGCCTTGCTCGCCGGCCCCCTCTGTTCGGACGCTTCACGTACTGGGAGAAGTTCGATTACTGGGCCGTTTTCTGGGGCATCTTCATCATGGTGGGCTCCGGGCTTGTGCTCTGGTTTCCCGTCGAAACGGTGCGCTTTTTCCCGGTCTGGGCCCTCGGGATCGCGAAGGTGGCCCACAGCGATGAGGCTCTGCTGGCGGCCCTGGCCATTTTCATCTGGCATTTCTACAACGTGCACCTGAGGCCGGAAATTTTCCCCATGAACTGGGTATGGATCACGGGAACCATCACCCGCAGAGAGCTGAAGGAGAAATACCCGCTGGAGTACGAGCGCCTGCGCCTCCAGGAGGCGTTGGGTGCCCAGCGTCCAACCGGTATCCCTCCTCAAGAGCCGGAGGCTGTCGCTTCCGCCAAAAGAGGCGGGACCGAATCGGGTTCCGAGCAGGGGATCTGAGGGATGATTTTGGATCTCTATGTGCAGATGGTGTTGCACTCGGCGGTGAGCGCTTTGGGGGTGGAGGCCTTACTCGTGCTGTGGAGCGTTCGGGAACCGGCTCAGCGCTGGCGCTACCGGCTGCTGGCCCTGTTGCTACCGGTGCTCACAGTTCCTGCCTTTCGTCTTCTGGATCCTTCCTGGGGCAGCCCGGCGTTCCGGGCTGGAGAGGCCCTCTTTGACAGCAGGCGCTGGCTCGAGTTGAGAGTGGGAGGCGTGACGGGCCGGGTGGCCGTCATGGCCGTGTTTGCGACCAGCACCCTTGGTTTTTTTCTGCAAGAGGTGAGACCGCTGATCCGGGAGCTCTGGCAGGAGAAATCGCCGCGCCGGGCGCCTGCAGAGTTTCCCGACCTGGCTTCCGCTCTGGCCTCTTGGCGGAACATCTCCCCGGGGGAGAGCCCGGCCATTGAAATCATCGATGCCGAGGAACCCATGAGCAAATGTAAAGGGGGGAAGCATGCTGCGGTCGTCCTTTCCTCGGGACTTCTGAACCGGGTCGATAAGAAGGAACTGCTCAGCATTCTGGCCCACGAAGGCGCCCACCTTCGCAAGAGGGATCACCAGTATGGCTGGGCCCTGTTGTTTCTTCGTATCCTGCACGCTGCCAACCCGATCGGGCTCCTGGTGTTCCGTAAGCTGGGCGAGGAAAATGAGAATTGGTGCGATGACCTCTCCGTGGCTGCTACCGGGGACCCACTTTCCCTGGCTTCCGCCCTGGTCCATGTCTACCGCGGAACCTTGACGAACGACCAGCATTCCCTGGAATGGTACCGGAGCGGCGGTAGAGCTCTGGGAGCCAGGGCACGGGAGGCGGTGATTGTGGCCCGGATCGAGAGGCTTATGAAACCCCGGCCCGCCGGCAGCAGCAGGCAATTGGAACCCTGGCGCATGGGCGTTGCCGGGGTATCCCTGACAACCCTCCTGTTTCGGGTGGTGTGAGGATGGTCCCTGCGGTGGTTCGAGAGGTCGGCAGATCGGTGGTGGCGATAGCGGCCGTCCTGGGAGGAATTGCCGTTCTGTTGTCAGGGCTCAACCGCGTTCCCGTAGTCCTGCAGCCCGAGGTCTCCCACCGATTCAAAGATTTTTCCGGGGTGCGGGAGGCCGAGCGGGAACTAAAGACAAAGATCTGGATCCCGGCCTATTTCCCGGACTATCTGAGCTGGCCTCCGGCCCTGGTCCGGGTGGAAAAAGGAGAACCCCCTGTCGTGGTCCTGGGCATCTTGCGCAACCCTCAGCATGACCTGTCCCTCCTCCTGCTGCAGTCTCTGGGCAAAGGAGATTGGCAGGCTCTGTCGGTTCCCGCCGTAACCAGCGTGGTGGAAACACGCCAGGTAGCGCTCAAAAAATCCAGGGCCATTTTGTCCCGGACAATGGATGGCAGCGGGCAGATTTGGACTCGACTGCAATGGGAGAGCGCGTCTCGACGCTTCCTCCTCATTGGTCAGTCCTCCACCGAGGAACTCCTGCGGATCGCTGGCAGCATGGGAGGGGCGGATCAGTGAAGGGCGCGCGTCTGCGACAGCCTTGGAGCCTTAGAGGCCGGGTTCTCTTCCTGGTGAGTGTGGGGATGCTTGTGGTCTTCGCGCTGATCGGGGTGTCAAGCTACATGAGTATGAGGGAGAGTTCGAAACAAATCCTCCAAGAACGCCTGCGCCTCGCCCAAACGGCCGCGGCTCACCTGGATTTCATCTTGCAGGAGAACTTAAACCGTCTGGTGGACATCCCCTTTGCCCGCGGGTTTGACCTCGGAGATCGCAACTGGGGGCCCGAAAGGGAATCTCTGCGGGATGCTTACCTCCACTCGATCTTTACGGGGGGCATTTACCTGCTGGGTTCGGACGGCCAAATTCTGATCCGGGAACCGCAAGGGGCGGGACCGGTACGGCGGGATTTCCTCTCTTTTGCCCCTGTCGCCAAGGCATTTCAGGAGGGCAGACTCTACCTGACGGATCTTCTGCCGGGAGCCCCCGAAGGACGCTATGTGATTTGGGCTCTGGTGCCGGTCCGGGGTCGGGCGGGAGAAGAGAGGGGGGCTCTGATCGGGGAGATTGATCCGGGAGCACCGCGGCTTCAGGAAGCCATTGCGACGGTGCAGTTGGGGAAGTCGGGGTATATCGACGTCGTGGATAGCTCGGGTTTGGTCTTGGCCTCCACCCGGCTCGAGCGTCTGTTCTCGGCGGGAGACCACCGGGAAACTCTCAGCGGCCTGCTGCGCGCCCGCCAGCCGCAGGTCGGGGCCTGTCATGACTGCCACACGAGCACTCACTTGGGGGAAAGGGAAACCGAGATCATGGCTTTCTCCCCGCTGCGGGCCGCCTCCTGGGGGATCAACATCCGGCAGCCGGAGCGGGAATTGGGGACGTCTCCGTCCCTGTGGGGCTGGCGCGTTGCCGGCATGGGCACTGTCCTCATGATCATGGCTCTGATCGTGGGGTGGGGGACCTCTCAAAGCATCCTGAAACCAACCGCAACCCTAACCCGGGCGGCCCGGCAGATCGCCAGCGGGGATCTGAATTCCCCGATTCCCAACTTGGGCAGTGATGAGATTGGAGAACTGGGGCACTGTTTTGAAGCCATGCGGCTTCGTCTGAAGGAGTCGATCGAAGAAGTCCGGGAGTGGAACCGCCAGCTCGAACGCCGGGTGGCGGAGAGGACACTGGAGTTGGAGGAGCGCAACCGGGAGCTTTCCCGGCTCCTGCGGGAAAACGCCGCCCTCTACGCCCAGGTGCGGGAGAAAGAAGAGTTGCGGGGAGAACTGCTGCACAAGGTCATTGTCGCCCAGGAGGAGGAGCGCAAACGGATTTCCAGAGAACTTCACGATGAGACCAGCCAGTCCCTGACGGCTCTCATCCTCTCCCTGGAAGCGGCATTGGCTGCGCTGCGGGGGGGGGAGGCCCGGGAACGGGTCTCGGCGAGCAAGGATCTGGCTCTGAAATCTCTGGAAGGGGTACACCAGCTCATTGCCGGCCTGCGCCCCTCGGTTTTGGATGACCTGGGACTCCAGGCCGCTTTGCGCTGGATAGCGGAACAGACCCTAACCCCTGCACAGGTGTCTCTGCACTACGAGGTGGCCGGGACCGAGCGCCGTCTGCCGACTGAGGTAGAGACCGTGGTCTTCCGCGTCGTTCAGGAGGCCATCACCAACGTCGTTCGACACGCGAGGGCGGAGACTGTCATGGTCTCTCTGGAGTTTAACGAGGATGCGGTAGCCGTGGACATTGAGGACGATGGACGGGGATTCAATGTCCGGGAGGGCATGAAGCTGGGTGAAGGAGGCCGGGGTTGGGGACTCATGGGGATGCAGGAGCGCGTTGCCCTGTGCGGTGGCGAACTTGTGATTGATTCCGCCCCCGGCAGAGGAACGCGGGTCCGGCTCGCCATCCCTGTCCCGGCGGGGGTGTGCTGAAATGGCAAAGATTCGGGTAATCATCGCCGATGATCACGCCCTGCTCCGAGAGGGGATCAAAGCTCTGCTGGGGGCTTTCACGGACATTGAGGTGGTTGGGGAAGCCTGCGACGGAAGAGAAGCCATCGAGAAGGTGAAGGCACTGAGCCCTCATGTGGTTTTGATGGATATTGCCATGCCGGGGCTGGGAGGCCTTGAGGCCACCCTGGAGATTCGGAAGATTGCCCCCGAGACACGCATCTTGATCCTGACCCAGTACGACAACAAAGAGTACGTTTATCGTTTTCTAAAGGCCGGAGCGGCCGGCTACGTTCTCAAGAAAGCGGCAGCCGCTGAACTGGTGGACGCGATCCGGGCCACCTACCGGGGAGAAGCTTTCCTGCACCCGGCCATCGCCCAGGAGGTGATCTCGGGGTTCCTGAACCACCGGGAACCGGGAGACGGGGACACCTACGAGAGCCTCACAGACCGTGAAAAACAGGTCTTTAAGCTGGTGGCGGAGGGGTACACAAACCGCGAGATTGCCGAGTCCTTGGGGATCAGCGTGAAGACAGCCATGGCCCACCGCACCAACGTGATGCAAAAGCTTGGGTTTCATAATCGCACGGAACTGGTGAAATACGCGATCCAGAGGGGCGTGATCCGGGTGGAGTAAGGCGAAAAACGGGGTCTTTTCGGCTTGGAATTAGGGTCCCCGCCCGATGGGGAAGAGCGGAACAGGGCGATACATTGGAGATGAGAAGAGAAGAGGTCAACCCCAGTAGGGGGGAGTGAGGGTGGCCGGAAAGGAGTACCGCCATGATCCGCTACGAAGCAGGTGAGCTGGTGAAAAGGGGGTTCTACTTCAATCAATCCTCGGCCGAGTTTACCCGGGTAAGCACTCCCTGGGGAAATCTCCCCTGGGACGCCAGCGGGGAATTTATCCGGGTTCCGGGGATCCTGGTAGTGGCTCTGGCCCCCGTGCTGGGCGGACTGTTCGTCATGTTCCTCCCCTTTATCGCCTTTGCCATGGTCCTTGGCCTTGCGGCGAAGGGATTTGGGAGGGCGGGCCAGTGGCTCAGCCACAAGGTGTTGGCCATGTTGATTCCGCAGTGGAGGCCCGGAGAAGCGTACCTGGCGCGCCTGGGGACCCGCCGCCAGAAAAAAGCGGAGAAGGGAAGCGGAGAAGGAAACGATCTGGGGACTCCAAAAGAGCATGAAGCGGAGCCCAGGATTGAGGATCTGGCCCGGGAAATCGAGCGCAAGCGCCAAGGGGGGCAGTAGGAATAGGAGACCGGTTCATGGGAATTGCGGAGGCCCTGATTTCCCGGTTGGGGTCCTTGAGAAGGATGAAGAGATGGTTGTGGCAGAGGAGGCGGATCCTCTGCTTGGCGGCGGGGGGAGCGGCTATGGTCCTGCTGGGGTTGCCCCCCCTTCCAGTGGGACCTCCCCCGCCGTTCTTCCCTCAAGCTGTAGCGGCCTCAGGACAGTCCGACGTGGAGGCCTGTCTGGGGTGTCACGGCTCTGACGGCCTGACCCTGTCCTTTCCCAGCGGGGAAACCGTCTCTCTGCTGGTGAACCCGCAAAAGTTCGCGACCTCAGTACACGGCAGGATCCTCAATTGCACCGATTGCCATACGGGCATCCAGGAGGTGCCGCACCCCCAGCCCAAGGTGAAAAGTCACCGGGAATATTCTCTGGCCCAGTATGAAAGCTGCAAGCGCTGCCATTTTGCGAATTACACGAAGACGCTGGATAGCGTCCATTTTGACCTGATGTCCAGAGGGGACGTGAGGGCTCCGGTCTGCATGGATTGCCATGGGGCCCACGACATCCGCAAGGCCGGAGAACCCCGGGCGAGAATCTCTCAGACCTGTGCCCGTTGCCACGGGGAGATCAACGAGAGCTACAGCCGCAGCGTGCACGGGAAAGCCATTCTGAACGGGGAGAATTCCGACGTGCCGGTCTGCACCGATTGCCACCAGAGCCACAGCATTGAAGACCCCCGCACGGCCTCCTTCCGGCTCCGTATTCCTGAGCTGTGCGCGACCTGCCACAGCAATAAAGCTCTTATGAAGAAGTACGGGATCTCGACCGCCGTTCTGGATACGTACCTGGAGGACTTTCATGGGATGACGATAGCCCTCTACCGGAAGGAAGGGGTCACCAACAGGGCGCTGCAAGCGGTCTGCACGGACTGTCACGGGATTCACGATATCCAGCCCACGGCCGGGCCCGGCTCTCTGGTGATGAAGGCCAACCTGGTGAAGGTATGCCAGAGGTGCCACGGCAATGTTTCCGAGAATTTTCCGGCTGCCTGGCTCTCCCATTACGAACCCAGCCCCAAAAAATTCCCGCTGGTTTATTACGTCAAGCTGTTGTACCGGATCTTCATCCCCTTTGTCATCGGGGGACTGATCCTCCACATCGCCCTCCACGTCTGGAGGATGGCCACAAACCGCTAAGGGATCGGAGAGGGCTCCATGGAGAAAGTGGAAACCATGCTGGCCGAAAAGGAACCCGGAACGCCCCAAGCCCCGGAGTTTTATGTGCGCTTCAACGTGCGCCAGCGTCTTGAGCATTTTTTCGTTATGTTCCTGTTCCTGGTGCTGGCCGTGACCGGCCTCCCCCAGAAGTTTTACCAGGCTTCCTGGGCCCAGTGGATCATCCTTTTCCTGGGCGGAATCGATTGGGTTCGGATCATCCACAGAGTTTCGGGAATTCTTTTTGCCTTCCTGGGCGTGGTGCACCTGGGGATGATTCTGGTCGGTGTGCTTCTTGGCCGGATCAAACCCATTCTCATCCCAACCCTGAAGGACTTTCGTGATGCCGTCCAGCAGCTCCGTTACCACGTGGGGTTGACGGACGAGCACCCGCGGTTTGAGCGCTACGATTACAAGCAGAAATTCGAGTACTGGGGCCTGGTCTTTGGCGGCATGGTGATGATCACCACGGGGTTTATCCTCTATCTTCCCAACCTGGCGACCCGGTACCTGACCGGGGAGCTGATTCCGGCCGCCAAGGTCGCCCACAGCAACGAGGGGTTGCTGGCCTTCCTGGTCGTGATCATCTGGCATATGTATGGAACCCACTTTAACCCCGATGTCTTCCCCATGGATACCAGCATCTTCACGGGAAAGATCTCGCGCGAGCGCATGCTGCATGAGCATCCGCTGGAGCTTCTTCGAATTTCCGCCGGCAGCCCCGAAGAAATGGAGCCCGGGAGAGATGGCGCTCACGAGCAGAGGGCGACGGCAAGCCCCGCGGCGGAACGGCAATCGGCCAACGCTCCTGATCGTGCCAAAGAGATAACGCCGGGATAGGCGCTGAAGGCCGGAGAAGCGCGGCGGCGCCGCTCTCCGAGGCGGCCTTCTGGCGGGGAGGACTGGCTTGTCCACCCCCAGTGCGGGTCCATGGACAGGGGCTGACTTCCCGCCCTTCGCTTCACGCCTCCCGCAGCGACCCCTTCGGGGCGCCCAGGGTGGGAACCCTCCGCTACCGCCACGTTAAGTGTTCAGCTATCTGCCAGCAAGTCTAGGCTGCGCGGTTTCCCATCCCTGGCCGCTCCCGATGGGTGTCCCCGCTGCTCCCGGCAGTTGCGCTCAGGGCGGGAAAGTCAGCCCTCTCGGAGCCCTGCCTCCGAGGGGGTAGCCCCCGCAGGCGA
>JACPSX010000059.1 GCA_016193065.1 Candidatus Tectimicrobiota bacterium
CGCCCTTCGACCGCGGGTACCCGCGAAGCGGGTGCGGTTTCCGGGTGAGGACGAACGGCTAAGTGATTGAATTTCTGGGTCTCCTTGTCCGTTCGTGGTGAGCCCTTCGACTTTGCTCAGGACAGGCCTGTCGAACCATGAACGGACTTATGACACAGTCTCTGTGAGGGAGAGGGTGGGGGTGAGGGTAGAGAGTTGGGCCAGGACGGAGGAGGGCCCGTGAACACGGTGGACATTGACATCGGCGGGACGTTTACGGATTGCTTCGTCCAATTCCGGGGGCAGGTGATTGCCGAGAAAGTGGAGACCACCCACTATGACCTGGCGGTCTGCTTCTTAAACGCCGTCAAGCAGGTAGTCGAGCGCCTGGGCTGCCCCTTGGCCGAATTCCTGGGCAGTGTGGACACGATCCGCTATTCGACCACGGTGGCCATGAACAAGCTCATCGAGCGCTCGGGCCCGCCTCTGGGTCTGATCACCACGGCGGGGTTTGAGGATACGATTTTCATCGGCAAGGGCTCTTCCCAGTGGGCCGACGGCAGCACGGTTCGCGAGCAGAGGAATATCGCCCGCATTCGCAAGCCCGAGCCCTTGATTCCCCGCCAGCGGGTGGTGGGGGTCATCGAGCGGGTGGATTCCATGGGCCGCGTCGTCGTCCCGTTGGATCTGGACGATGCCCGCCGGAAGCTACAGCACTTGGTCGATCAGGGAGTGCAGGGTTTTGTAGTGAGCCTCCTGTGGTCCTTTGCGAATCCGTCCCACGAACGGGCCATAAAGCAGCTCATCCGGGAAGAATATCCGGAGGCGTATCTGGGGAGCATGCCGGTCCTGCTGTCGAGCGAGGTGAAGCCCAGGGCCAACGAATATGAACGCACGATGACGGCCATCGTGGATGCCTACCTGCACCGGTCCATGAAAGACGAACTTTCCACAATCAACGCCGAGCTTATCGACGCCGGGTACAGCGGACCCTTGATGATGGTTCACAATACAGGGGGAATGGCCGAGGTTTTCAAGACGGCAGCCATCGAGACCTACAACGGCGGCCCCGTGGCCGGCCTCATGGGGAGCCGGTACGTGGGCAGCCTCTACGGCTGGAAGAACGTCATTGCGGCGGACATGGGCGGGACCAGCTTCGACCTGGGGTTGGTGGTGGACGGGAGCACCCGCACCTACGATTACCGGCCGGTCATCGATCACTGGGCGGTGCACGCCACCATGCTGGAAACCAAGTCCATCGGGGCCGGCGGCGGTTCCATCGCCTGGATCAACGAGCTTTTGGGCAAGCGCCTGGAAGTGGGGCCCCAGAGCGCCGGTTCCATGCCGGGGCCGGTGGCTTATGATCAGGGGGGAACCGAACCCACGGTGACCGACGCCGATGTGGTCCTGGGGTTCATCCATCCGGACACCTTCCACGGCGGGAGAAAACGTCTGAACCGGCGCCGGGCCCGCAGCGCCATCCGGGATCGAATTGCGGAACCCCTGGGGATCGAGGTGGAAGAAGCCGCCACGCTGATCCGCCGCATCGTGGACGCCAAGATGGGCGACACGATCTACAAGGAGACGGCGCTGCGCGGCTACGACCCCAGGGAGTTTGTCCTCTTTGCCTTCGGCGGGGGCGGCCCCCTGCACGCCTGCGGCTTCGCCGAGCGCCTCGGCGTCAGGCGGATCGTCACCTTCCCCTATTCTCCCGTGTTTTGCGCCTTCGGGGCTTCGACGATGGACGTCATGCACGTCTACGAGAAGTCCCGCTATCTCCCCCTGATTGCGCGGCGCACCCGCAAGGCGGGTGCCCGGGCTTTCTTCGAGGACTACGATCTCTTCAACGGTGTGGTCCGCGAGCTGCAAGAAAAAGCCGGGCACGATGTGGCCGGGGAAGGATTCGCGCCCGAGCAGATCGTCTTCAGCCTGGAGCTGGACATGAAGTACGGGGGACAGTTGAACGTCAAGCGGGTGGCCTCGCCCCGCATGTTCCTGCACTCGGCAGAGGACGTGCAGGCTCTCTACGCCCAGTTCGAGCGCGAGTACTCGGAGGCCTACAGCCCTCTGTCGGTGTACCGGGAGAGCGGGGTCGAAATTGAGAATTTCATCTTGAAGGCCACCGTTCCTCAGCCCCGGGTGGAGCTTCCCCGCTTCCGCCTGGTCGGAGAGGATCCGGACAAAGCCTTAACTGGAGAACGGGAGGTTCTTTGGGAATGGGGCCGGGGAGTTGAGAAGACGGCCATCTACTCTTGGGATCTGCTGGAGCCGGGAAACCGGATCGGGGGGCCGGCTATCATCGAAGCGGCTCATACCACCATCGCGGTGCCTCGCGGGAAAGTTTACCATCTCGACGAGTACCGGCACGGGATCATCGATGATCTGGGCCAGGCGGTGGGTCGGGAGTCTCCGGAAGAGCGTGCGGCCGTCACAGCCCGGACTATCTAAATTTTACTTCCCCTCACCCTGACCCTCTCCCCTGAGGGGCATAAGCGCTAACATAACCCCCCTTTGAAAAAGGGGGGGCAGGGGGGATTTTGAGAGGATCGAGAGATGTTGAGGTACAATTCGAATCTCAAAGATAAAGCGCGGGAGTTGCGCAAGCTGCAAGATCTCTTTCGCAGCCAGGGAAAAATGTTCGTCTTGCGTCTGTTCCGGGAGATGCTCCAGAAAGCCGAGGACGGGGCCCGCAACAAGATCCGCAGGTGGCGCGACGGCACCTACCGCAGCGTGTCCTTCATCGACACGGTGGGCCATACGGAAGCCCTCACGCGGGTTTCTCTGAAGCTTCGCTTTCCACGATCTCCCGCCCTGCATCGGCGCCTACGAGCCCCTCTATTTTCACATTCCTGAAGGAACCCTCCTGAACCCCGGTCCCGATGCGGCTGTGGCCAACGCCCCCCACATCGGCAGGCTGGTGGTGAACTCGGTTCACAGTGTTTTCGCGCGCCTGCTCTATGCGAGCGGGGAGTGCGACCAGTGCTCCGCTTCCCATGGCGGCTCGGGCTGTACGGTGGCTTTTTCGGGACCTAACCAGTGGGGGGCTGTCTCTTCGGATCTCATGGGCTTCAAGCAGAACCCGGAAGGGGCGGGAGCCCGTACGGATCTGGACGGGGTGGACGCCTACGGTTTCTTCTGGGCCAACCAGGGCAGGGCTCCGGATGTGGAAGACTTCGAGAGCCGCTACACCTTCCTGCACCTGTCCCAGAAGTACCGGATCGATAGTTGCGGCTTCGGCCGGCGCCGCGGCGGATCGGGGACTTATACCGCCTGGATGAACTATCACGTCCCCGAAATCAACGCCCTGACCCTCGGCAACTCCTCTCGGATCCCGGTGGGCGGCGGGCTGTTCGGGGGATATGCCGCCAACGTGGCGGGGAACCTCTTGCTGAGGGAAACGAGCGCCCTCGGCGGCGACCGCCGGGAGAGAGTCACCCGCAAGGCGCGGGTACCCACAAAGTGGGTGCGGCCCCGGGATCTGGAGTCTCTTCTGCGGGACAGGAACTTCGCCCGCCATTGCGAACTGCGACCGGCCCAGAATCCCCCCGTGGTTTTGGAAAGAGGGGATGTCATTGTGGGGATGAACACGGGAGGACACGGATACGGGGATGTTCTCGAGCGGAGTCCCGAAGATGTGCTGCAAGATTTTCAGTCGGATCTCATCTCCGCCCGCACCGTCGCTGACATCTACTGCGTCGTCGTTGATCCCCGTACCGGCCAGGTGGACTCCGCAGCCACCGAGGCCCGGCGCCACCAGGAAAGGGCCAAACGCCTGAAGCGAGGGGTGAGCTTCTCGGAGTTTGAAGAAGCCTGGAGCCGAAAGCGCCCGCCGGATTCCGCCCTGCGCTACTTCGGGCGCTGGCCCGACGGCGCCCCTCTGGGAGCGGTCCGGCGGGGTTGAGGCAAAAACGCAGGCCAGCAGGCAGAAGCCCTCCAAAACTATAAATCGCCCTACGGGGCACACCCGGTCTCCAAAAACCTCCATCACTCAGCTCTCAATCCCCTCATCAAGGTTGCGATCCTGGCAAGGTTCGGTTATAATTAAGCGCTATTTTATTTAAAGCCTGAGGATAAAAGGATCTATGCGCTTGCGGAGGGAGATGATCGATTACCTGTCGGGGGTTCTCGCCAAGGATCTCGCGGAGAAGGGATTCGTCGAGATCGAGAGCAGCGAGGCGGAGCTCGCGGCCTTGATCGCGCGGGTGATTACGGAGGATCTGGCCGTTGAGGACAAGCTGGACGACGAGGTGAAAGAGATCCTGCGAGCCCACGAAAAGGAAATCGATCAGAAAAACATCAACTACGCGCAGATGTTCAACTTGATCAAGCGGAAGCTGGTACGCGAGCGGGGCCTCATCCTGTAAGGGGTACAATGCGCCTGAGCCGCGAGAAGATCAATCATCTGTCCAAATTGCTCATCGGATCGATCCAGGGCCAGAAGAGGATTACCCTGACCCGGGAGGCCAACGATGTGCGCCTGCGGGTTGTCAAGGTGATCACCGACGAGCTGAAGATTGACGACGTGATCGATGCCGAGGTGCGCCGCAGCCTTAATTCCTACTCGAAGAAGCCGGTGGAAGGGAGCCGTGAGTGGGACATCCTGTATCAGAAGCTTTACGAGTCCGAAATGAAAAAGCGCCGGGGCTTTTGAACGGGGAGAAAATGTGAATACGCTCGCGAGTGAGGCTGCGGTCCCGCAACCCTACCTTCAGGTCGAATCCCTGATCAAGAGATTCTCCGGCGAGGGGCACGATCTGGCGGCCGTGAACGGGATCTCGTTTGCCGTTCCCAAGGGGCGGCTCTTCACCCTGCTGGGTCCCAGCGGCTGCGGCAAGAGCACGACCCTGCGCTGCATTGCGGGTTTGGAAAAGCCGGAAGGCGGTTTCATCGCAGTCAGCGGTCAGATGCAGGTGAACACGGCGGAGAAGGTCTTCGTCCCGCCTCATAAGAGGGGCATCGGCATGGTCTTCCAATCCTATGCCATCTGGCCCCACATGACGGTGTACGAGAACGTGGCTTACGCCTTGGAGGTGAAGCGGGTTCCCCGCGGCCAGGTGCGCGAGCGGGTGATGGAGGCCCTGGATCTGGTGGGCCTGGGAGGACTCGAGGACCGGCCGGCCCCGAAATTGAGCGGCGGACAGCAGCAGCGGGTGGCCCTGGCCCGAGCCATTGTCGGACGCCCGAACCTCCTGCTTTTCGATGAGCCTCTGAGCAACCTGGATGCTAAGCTGAGAGAGCGCATGCGCCACGAGATCCGGGAACTCCAGCAGAGGCTGGAAATTACCACGGTTTATGTGACCCACGATCAAACGGAGGCTCTGGCCATCTCGGACACGATTGCCGTCATGGAGGGGGGAACGATCCTCTCCATGGGTTCTCCCAGAGAAATTTACGGAGAGCCCGGGAACCGCTTCGTGGCCGACTTCGTGGGCCTGACCAACATCCTGCGCGGTCAAGCGGTCAGCAACTCCCTTCCCGACGGCACCGGCCGGGTGGATGTCTCCTTCGGCAAGGTGCGCTGCCGCTTCTTCGGGGAAATTTGGGAGGGGGATGAGGTCGACGTTCTCATACGCCCCGAGAACATCTCGGTATCGCACAGCGCCCCCGACGTCGTGGAAAACGTGTGGCAAGCCACCGTGGATCAGGTAACCTTCCTGGGAGAGTGCCAGGATTGCAACGTCAAGGTTCAGGATCAAATTCTGCGGATTCGGGTGAATCCGGCTCTGGAGTTAAGGGTGGGACAGAAAGTGTACCTGGAAACCAACCCTCACCGGTGCTCCTCGATCCGCACACATTGAGATGCGGGGGGTCTACTCGGCGACCCTGATCAGGGTTGTTTTAACGAGAAGGAGGCTAGGGGGATGTGCAAATCACGGATGGCAAGAATTCCTTTCGGCCCGTTGTTTCTCCTGGGGATTCTGGCGGCCGCCGCCGTTCTGGCCTTGAGCCGGCCGGCTGGGGCGCAGTCTCTGCTGGATGCCGCCAAGAAAGAGGGGAAGGTGGTCATCTATGGTTCTCTGGAATCGGGAATCATGGATGAAGTCGAGAAAGCCTTTACGAAGAAGTACGGCATTGGCATCGATTACTGGCGGGCCGCTTCCAACAAAGTTCTCGACCGGGTGCTCACGGAGAACCGCTCCGGGAGGCCTCTCTTCGACGTGGTGGTCACCAACCGGGGGCCCATGCTGTTCATGAAGAAGGAAAACGCCTTTGGCAAGTACGTTTCCCCCGAGAGCGCCAACTTCCCCGAGGACGTGAGGGATCCGGACGGAGTCCTTTCCCCCATTTACCGGATGGTCATCGTGGGGATCCTCTATAACACGAAGCTCGTAAAGCCCGGGGATGCCCCGAAGTCCCTCGATGATCTTCTGAGCCCCAAGTGGCACGGAAAATGGGTGATCCCCGACCCCTCCCGGCACTTCACGACGGGTGTCTGGGTGCGGAACCTGGAGGAGTTCTACGGCAAGGACTGGCTTGCGTTCGCGAAGAAGCTCGCGGACACCAAACCGGTTCTGGCTGAGTCGTTCATCCCGGCGGCCCAGAAGATCATTTCCGGGGAAGCCCTGGCCGGGATCACCTACGTGAAATACGTTCACATTTTCGGGAAGGAAGGGGCTCCTCTGGACTACGTGCGACTGCCCAAGATGCTGGCCGACGGGCACCACGTGGCCATCGCCGCCAAGGCGCCCCATGTGAATGCGGCCAAGCTCTTCATTGATTTTTTCATTTCCAGGGAGGGGATGGAGATCATGGCCAAGGAGGGGGAGTTCGTGACCGCCAAGGGGCTCTACCCGCCGATCAAGGACGCCGAGAAGATCAAGGCCATCGCCATGGATGAGCTCTCCGACGTCGAATACAAGAAGTGGGCGGCGGAGTTCCGGAAGATATTTGTCACCAAGTAGGCAAATCAACTTCGCCCCCCCCTCCCTGCAGGGGGGCCGTCTCATCCCGCGTTACAGGAAAGAGGATTCGGATGAAGGCCGCTTCCGTTGAGCTCCTCCGGCCGGCGTCCAGCGCCTCCTGGTGGCGAGATCCGTTCGCGCTGACGGTCATCGGCATTGCCGTTGTTCTGGCCTTCTTGAGCATCTACCCCACGGCCATGCTCTTCTACGGAAGCTTTACCACCACCCCTCTGGGGGAGACGGGGAAGCTCTCGCTGTCCAACTACGTTACCGCCTACACGGATCCGGAAACGTTCACACTTCTCCTGGACTCTTTCGTTTTCGCTTTGGGCGCCTCGGCCTTCTCGCTGCTCCTGGCTCTCACCCTGGCCTGGGTCACCGTGCGGACCAACGCCCCCTTTCGGGGGATCTTCGAGCTGACGGCGATCGTTCCCAACATCCTCCCTCCGGTCCTGATTGCGATTTCCTGGACGTTGCTTCTCAGCCCCTCGGTAGGCCTTCTGAACGCCGTCATGAAGAACCTCTTCCATTTGGCCGAGAGTCCCCTGAACATCTACTCCCTGCCGGGTCTCATGTTCGTGGAAGGGCTGATCTTGACCCCTCTGGCCTTCCTGATCATCAACGCGGCTCTGCGGGGGATGGACCCCGCATTGGAAGAATCCGCCCGCATCCTGGGCTCCAACCAGTTCCAGATCGTGCGCCGCGTCACCTTCCCCCTGATGCGCCCCGCCATCCTGGCCGCGGGCACACTGAATTTCGTCCGGGCCCTGGAGAGCTTCGACACCCCGGCGATTATCGCCTTGCCGGCGCGAATCGAAGTGTTCACCACGAAGATTTATCGTGAGGCCCTGGCCGCTTACCCTCCCAACTACAATTTGGCGGCCACGTACGGCGTGAGCTTGCTGGCGGTGGCGCTGGTTTTTGTGGTCCTCTACCGCCGTTTCACCTCCCGGGTGGAGACCTTTGCCACCGTCACCGGCAAAGGCTACCGCCCCCACACGATCGACCTGGGCCGCTGGAAGTTCGTGGCCTCCGCGGGGGCCCTGGGAATCCTCACCCTGATGGTCATCCTGCCGATTGTCATGCTGTTCTTGATCTCAATCCTCCCCTATTATCACGTCCCGACCCTGGAGACGATCCAACTGGCCACGCTCAAGCATTATGCCTACATTTTCAAGAGCGACCGGGTGTACCGGGCGATCGGCAACAGCCTCTTCCTGGCCGTATCCGGAGCCACGGCGGCCATGTTCCTGGCGGCCCTGACGGCTTACATTACGGTGAAGACCAAGGTGTTCGGGCGCGGCATTCTGGAGGGCCTGACCTTTCTCCCCTGGGCCTTTCCCAGCACGGCTCTGGCCATCGGCCTGCTCTGGGGGTACGTGCGGATTCCGCTGCCGATCTATGCCACGATCTGGATCTTGCTGATTGCTTACGTGACCCGCTTCCTCCCCTACGGGCTCAGGTCCGTGTCGAGTACGATCGTCCAGATCCACCGGGAGCTGGAGGAAGCCTCCCGGGCCTGCGGGGGCGGATTCTGGACCACCTTGCGGCGCATCCTTTTCCCCCTGATGCGACCGGGCCTCATTGCGGGCTGGATCCTTCTGGCCACCATCTTTATGCGGGAATTCAGCCTGTCGCTGTTCCTCTATACCCCTTCCTCGGAGCCTGTGGGGCCGCTTCTCTATTTCCTGTGGCTGGACGGCCTGACGGGTCCCCTGGGCGCTTTGGGGATCCTGGTGAGCCTGGTCTCCGCGATTCTGGTGGCCGTGGCCCGCCGCTACTCCCGCATCTCTGGCTAATCCGATTTCCGGAGTTTGCATGGCCCTTCGAGCCGTGGACTTGGAATAAGGGATGCCCTTTACAGTTCGTTGAAACTATTGTAGAAATGCTTCCAGGGCTAAGCGGTCATGGTATGAGCTATGCAGAAGTAAGGCCGAATCATGCCGAAGAACATACTCCCTGGTTCGGCTCTTTGAACGCCCGCAGTCATTGTCATGTCGTGATCTCATGGATAAACTACAAGGAGTAGCCTTTGAGAATCACGGACATCATCTGGAAAGAGCGCTTCGTCGAGAAGTTTTCAAGCAAACATCGTGTCGCAGTCGCGGAGGCAGAAGAAGTGCTCCGTTCCAGGCCGGTTGTTCGAAGAATGACCAAAGGAAGGGTACACGGCGAGGATGTATACGCCGCTCTGGCGCAGATCCGTGGCGGCAGGTACTTGATTGTGTTTTTCATCAGGAAGAAACACGGCATGATATTGCCGATTTCAGCGCGAGACATGGACGGCTCTGAGAGGAGATATTATGCGAAACACAGATAAACAAATTGATCCATTGCCAGAGGAGTTTGTCTCGGAGGATGAGGCCGCTGAGTTTTGGAACACTCACAGCATCACCGACTATGAAGAGTTTCTCGAACCGATGTCTCTCGATGTGGACCTGAAAAGGCGACACTTCGAAATAGAAATCGATGAAGAGAGCTTTCTGGCGTTGCGTGCCAGCGCCAGGAAACATCGCAAGCCGGTGAAGCAACTCGCCAGCGAGTTCCTGAAAGAGAAACTTACAACTGGATAATAGCCGTTCACCAGGGTAGCCGGAAGGCCACCTCTTTTTCCTTGACTCCTGTCGCACGCCGGGATTATTCTCGTGCTACCTCAACGAAGCATGCAATCGCAGTTTGCGCCGCAACACTCCCTGTTTGGCAAAAGGGAGGGCAAGGCCATGGCGGCCTTGGGCAGTTCTCATTTTCACCCTACCACAGTGTCACTCCGCGGCCGGCAGCCAAAGCTGCTGGACCGGGTGCGCGAGGCAATCCGGACGCGGCACTACAGCTATAGGACCGAAAAGGCCTATATCCACTGGATCAAGCGCTTCCTCTTCTTTCAACAAGCGGCACCCGGCAGAGATGGGCGGGCCGGAGATCGCCACGTTTTTGTCCAGCTTGCGCGTCGCGTCAGCGCGTCCACCCAGAACCACGCGTTGAACGCCATTCTGAAGAACCGTTTATGAGCAAAGTGGAGCAGAACGTGATGTTCAAGAATTGCAAAGAGAAGTACTACCTGGAATGCTTATGGAATGGCCTCGAATTCATCTATGAGCAAATACATGAGTTAGAGCAACGTCAAAGACAAGAGCTCTGCAAGAGATCTTCTGGCGAGGTATATGGCCTGATCTTTCATGAGACCTGTGGAATGCCCGAACACCACATGATCATCAATTATTTCGTGTGGTACGCATGCTCATTGTTCGCCTTCCTAAAGCTATTCAGTAAGGCATATTCTCTAGGCGATGACTGGAAAGAAATATTTCCGGACGAGGAGATATGGCGACACAAGGTTGCAGCCCATACCGCGTATACAGACCCGCGACGCGAAGAAGGCGGATTTATCTCTGCCACAACGACCCAAACGTTGCCTCGGGGACAGGTGATGTGGATATTCCGTGAGCTAATCCAAGCCTTCCGGGAAATACGAACCGACCACAAGTACCTACAGGCGCAGGCCAAGAAGGAGCTTGAGGATCTTCGTCAGAACGGTCTTCCGGAAGGTTATCTGCGTCATCCAAAGGAAGCCATTCGGCGATGGGGCCAATTGGCTTTTGATGCATGGTTCACTAGGCAAGAACCGAAGTATAGGGTCTGTAGCGGGTATCCCCCAGATTGGGAATGGAGAAAATTAGTTTTGCTGAAGCAGCAGAATTATAAGTGTTCCCGGTGTAGCGGTGATATCTATCGAGTGAGACAGAACGTACGAAACCGGGAGAAGGTCCTCGAGAGCAGATCCGGCAAGGAGGTCCTACTTCCGAAGGGCCTTCACCTCCATCACATCACACCACTCTCTCAGGGAGGCGATCACTCCTTTGCAAACCTCACTCTCTTGTGTCCGCGCTGCCATTCATTTGAGCATCCACACAACGCACGCCTTAAGCCTTACAGGACACGAAGGCCATCCACGCGCAAGATGCCCTAGGCCGAATCGGGATTGACCCAGGTCCTCGCCAGACCTGCCGGGTCTTGCCCGGGCGATTTCGCGCCTCGATATTGTCATCCCGCCTCAACGTTCTACCGCTTGGAATTCCGGGGAATTGGGAATTCCGGGGACAGTATACAGCAATTGACAGATGACATGACACAAGGGCGAAATCTCCAGTCAGGGCAAGGATTGCCCGAGTGGTCGTGCCGGATTTCCCGCATCACGTGGTGCAGCGTGGCGTGATGCAGGATAGATGTGTTTTTTTATCGTGGTGCCGCGTCAGAGCAAGTCGCTTTCAGCCACGTTTGGAGAGGCTCATCGCAGGTACACGCGTGTGGTTAATTTCCGCGAAGGCTGGCGAGGTCATCTGTGGCAGGAGCGTTTCCACTCTTACCCGATGGACGAACGTCATTTGCTTGCCGCCGTTCGGTATGTGGAGATGAATCCGGTTCGTGCGGGGTTGGTACAGAAACCAGAAGACTGGGAGTGGTCGAGTGCGCGGTATCATTTAAGGC
>JACPSX010000060.1 GCA_016193065.1 Candidatus Tectimicrobiota bacterium
CGCCTGCGGGGGTCGCCCCCTCGGAGGCAGGGCTCCGAGAGGGCTGACTTTCCCGCCCTGAGCGCAACTGCCGGAGCAACGGGGACCCACCGGGAGCGGGCGGGGAAGGGAAACCGCGCAGCCTGGACTTGCTTGCAGATAGCTCAATACTTAACGTGGCGGTAGCGGAGGGCTCCCAACCCGCCCGCCTCGGAAGGGTCGTTGCGAGAGGCCGTGGAGCGAAGGGCGGGAAGGCGGCCCGTTTACTGGACCCGCAGAAACTGGGTGTGGGCGCGCAAATGAGGGGCTTGACAAGGAATCTTAAAGTCCGTAAGGTCAACCTCTAAGGGTTCATATGTTCAGGATGAACTTGAGGGTTCCTATGGAGAGGCAGGGTGGTTTCGCGGGAGCCGCGGTTCAGGCCGGTTCGGGAAAGACAGGAATGAACAGCAAGAAGTGGGGGATTCTGGAGGCGCGCATTGGCGAGATGCTGGCCCGGGTCCGGAACCTGCATCAGAAGGTGGCGGTCTTGGAGTCCGAAGCGGGTGGACTCAGGCGGGAATTGGAGAATAGCGCCAGGGAAATTCAGGGCTTGCGGGAACGCATTGGAGCCTTGATGGAAGAGCGCCAGGTGATCCGCACGAGAGTCTCCACTGTGCTGAAGAGCCTCTCCAAATGGTCGCTTTTGTAACTGGAGGATCGGGACCAGCCGATGAAGAATGCGATTGAGGTGCAGATTTGTGGGCGGCGATATGTGTTGAAGGGGGATGCGACCCCCGAACACGCGGGAAGGCTGGCGGCCTATGTGGATGAACAAATGCGCAAGCTCTCCGCGTCGGCGGGTGCGGTGTCATCCCTGAACGTCGCCGTCCTGGCGGCCCTTAACATCGCCGAAGAACTCTTCAAGGTAAGAGAAGAAAAGCAGCTCCTGGAAGAAACTTACGAAAAGAAGGCAAGCAACCTGATCGATCTCCTGTCCCGGGAGATGGACCCCGATCCGAAATTGTAATCCCAGGCAAGTTTCTCTGGCTGAGCCCCGTAATTGCTCTGCATGGTACGGGGTGATTGTCATTTCAAGGATTCTGGCCTTGAATCTCTTTTCGGATCGGGGTGGATGGCTCTTCCTGAGGAATCCCCGGATATTTTGCCCGAGTTCCACGACAGGCTGTCCCCTTTTTTGACTTGATTTTTCCTGGCTCAAGAATTAGGATCGTCGATGAGATTATATGCGCGTTATCGCAGCATGGCAGTTGCTGGCAAAGGTTAGAGGACAGAGGAATCTCAACGGTGGCAGTTCCCAACGGGATTAGAGTAAGTTCGGCGGAGGGGAAAACAGGGAGTCTTTTCTCTTGGATCGGTTTTGCGATTTTGGGGCTTCTCGGCTACAGCGGCCCTTCTCGCAGATTCCGACGTGCACCCTTGATCACGATGTGGCCCCGCATTGGTACCGGTTGCCGGGTCGAGCTCTGTGGGGCAGGCACCCACCTTGCGGGTACCCGGAGCTCGGATCTGTGTGGGGAAGCATTCCCACCACCCCCTCGCCGATTCCAAAGAGATTTTGTCTCCACGACCGGCTGGAGTCGTCAGGAAAGTTTCGGAGTTGCCTCGGGACGCACGACTTCGCCGCCGGACGGTTTGCCTATCACTCCCTTTGGGGCCCGTTTCTTGAATTTCTGCCGCCTTCGGTTCCAGATCTGCGCCTGAGATCCTGCTGCCTCTCTTCCTGCGCCCAGTGACTTTCTTTATCCCGGCCGGAGCTGCTTGATCCGGGAGCTCGGGGAGGCCCCTGTCTCGTAGGGCTTTCCGGACCAAGTGAGGTGGCTCGGGTCCGAGAGGAGGTGGGTACTTTGGAAAACTCGATTCTATGGATCATCGCAAGCGCCCTCTTGGGCATCTTGGGATTTCTTGGCGGGGTGCTGTTCAGGAGATTTCTGGTCGAGGCCAGGCTCGGGTCTGTTCAGGAAAAAACCCGCACGCTGCTTGCAGAAAGCGAGCACGAGGCCGAGAGGAAAGTTAAGGAAGCTTCTATAGAAGCCAAGGAGATTGTCCTGCGCGCCCGGGCGGAGTTCGATCAGGAGACCAAACAACGCCGCTCCGAGTTGCAACGGATGGAGCATCGACTCATCCAGAAAGAGGAGATGCTCGACCGCAAGATGGACCTCCTGGACCGCAAGGAAAAAGACTTCATCAACAAAGAACGCAAACTTCAGGAACGAGAAACGAGGATTTCACATCAGGAACGGAAGGCCCAGAGCATTCTTGAAGAGCAGATCCGGAAATTGGAGCAGATTTCCGGCCTGACTTCCCAGCAGGCGAAAGAGGAACTGGTGACGAAGCTCGTGGATGAGGCCCGGGTCGAGGCGGCAGAAAAGGTGAAACGAATCGAGGAAGAAACCCGGGAACTGTCCAGCCGCAAGGCTCGCGAAATCCTCAGTCTGGCCATTCAGCGCTACGCGGCCGATCACGTGGCCGAGACCACCGTTTCGGTGGTGGACCTCCCCAACGATGAGATGAAGGGGCGCATTATCGGCCGGGAAGGGCGCAACATCCGGGCCCTGGAGATGGCCACGGGTGTGGACCTGATCATCGATGACACCCCGGAGGCCGTGATTATCTCCTGCTTCGACCCCATCCGCAGGGAGATTTGCCGTCAAGCTTTGCAACGTCTGGTGGCCGACGGCCGCATCCATCCCGGGCGGATCGAGGAAGTGGTCAACAAGGTAAAAAAGGAGATCGAAAACGGTTTTCGGGAAGACGGCGAGCAGGCGATGTTCGAGCTGGGGCTTTCGGGAATCCACGTGGAGCTCTTGAAGCTTCTGGGACGCCTGAAATTCCGCACCAGCTATTCCCAGAACGTGCTGCAGCATTCCAAGGAGGTTGCTTACCTGTGCGGCCTGCTGGCTGCCGAGTTGGATCTCGACCCGAAGCTCGCGAAACGGGCCGGTCTCTTTCACGATATTGGCAAGGCGGTTGACCAGCAGATGGAAGGGTCCCATATCCAGGTGGGCATCGAGATAGCCAAGCGCTACGGGGAACCCCCGGAGGTGATCAACGCCATTGCCTCCCATCACGAGGATGTGGAGGCTTCCTGCATCGAAGCGGTCCTCGTGGACGCCGCCGATGCCCTGTCGGCGGCCCGTCCCGGGGCGCGGCGGGAAATGCTGGAGAGCTACGTAAAGCGTCTGGCCAAGCTGGAGGAGATCGGCGAATCGTTTAAAGGGGTGGCCAAGACCTATGCGATTCAGGCCGGCCGGGAGATCCGGGTGATGGTCGAGCCCGAGCAGATCAAGGACGCCGAGGCCCTTTTCCTGGCCAAGGACATTGCCAAGAAGATCAAGCAGGAAATGGCTTTCCCCGGTGAGATCCGGGTGACGGTAATCCGGGAGGTGCGCGCGGTGGAATATGCCCGATGACCTGAAGATCCTTTTTATCGGGGACATTGTCGGCAAAATTGGGCGCCGCATGGTGGCCGAGTGTCTGCCGCTTCTGGTCAAGGAACACGGAATCGACCTGTGCATCGCCAACTGTGAGAACGCGGCCGGCGGCTTCGGGATCACGCCCAAGGTGGCCGATCAGCTCTTTAGTTGCGGGGTCCACCTGCTGACCTCGGGAAATCACATCTGGGATAAAGCGGAGGGGATCCAGTTTTTGGAACAGGACAGCCGGATGTTGCGCCCCGCCAACTATCCTCCGGATACGCCCGGGAGGGGTGTGGCTGTGGTGGAGGCCCCCGGCAGGGAGCGGGTGGGGGTCTTGAACCTCTGCGGCCGGGTCTTTCTGGAAGCCATCGACTGCCCCTTCCGTGCGGCCGATCGCGAGATCGCCAAACTGAGAACCGAGACACGGATCATCTTTGTTGACATGCATGGGGAAGCCACTTCGGAAAAGGTGGCCATGGGCTGGTATCTGGATGGCAGGGTCAGCGCGGTGGTGGGCACCCACACCCACGTGCAGACGGCGGATGAGAGGGTCTTACCCGGAGGAACCGCCTACATCACGGATGTGGGAATGACGGGGCCCGCGGATTCCATTATCGGCATCCGCAAGGAGCTGATCATCGAGAGGTTTCTCACCCACCTCCCGCGCAAATTCGAGACCGCCCGCGGGGAGGGGCAGTTCAACGCCGTCGTCGTCCAGGTTCACCGATCCACCGGAGTCGCAACCCACATCAGCCGATCTTATATCCGCTCGGCCTGGTTGAGCCAAGGACAGGAGGATTGACGGGTCTAGTCTTCGATCCGGAAGCTGGATCTTATTTCGGCAATCCTCTCGGCCGTGAGGCGAGGGAATAGAGGTTCGGGTTTTCCGAGCGCCTTTCCGGCTTTCATCCCTCCCCAGCGCGTGGCTTCGCCAAGAGTTGGCCTTTCCCCGTCTCCAGGATGGATCCCCAGTTGTTCTTCCATCTGCCGGGCAATTCCGGGCAGGAAAGGGGAAAGCAGCGTGGCCGTCTGGCGCAGGGCTTCCAGCGTACTGTAAAGCACCCCATCGAGCCGGTCTCTTTGTTCCGGGTCCTTGGCCAGGTTCCAGGGGGCCTTTTCATCGATAAACTTGTTCGCTGCCCCCACGAGCTCCCAGATCCCCGCCAAAGCCTTGTGAAACGCCAGTTCCTCCATGGACCGTCGCACTTCATTCAGGGCGCGCTCGGCTGCGGCTCGAAGGGGCTCCGAAACTTCCGCAGCCGGACACCCGGAAGCCGGATACCCGGGCGGGACTTGTCCCTGAGAATACCGGTGCGCCATGGAAAGGGTCCGGCTGAGGAGGTTTCCCAGGTCGTTGGCCAGATCGCTGTTGACCCGGTGAATCAACGTGGAGTGGGAGAAGTCCCCATCCAGGCCGAAGGCCACCTCGCGCAGGAGGTAGTAGCGGATCGGGTCGACTCCATATTGATCCAGCAGGCGGTTGGGATCCACCACGTTCTGCAGAGATTTGGACATCTTGCGACCTTCCACGGTCCACCAACCGTGGCTGAAGATCTGGTGGGGGAGCGGCAGGCCGGCCGACATGAGGAAGGTGGGCCAGTAGACCGCGTGGAAGCGGAGAATGTCCTTGCCGATCAGGTGGATGTTGGCCGGCCACAGGCTCTCGAGCTGCTGCGGATCCTCGGGATAACCTGCCGCTGAGATGTAGTTGGCCAGGGCGTCGAACCAGACGTAGATGACGTGCTGGGAATCCCGGGGAACGGGAATTCCCCAGCGGAAGGAGGTGCGGCTGATGCTCAAATCCCTGAGCCCGCCCTGGACGAAGCGGATGATCTCGTTGTATCGCGCCTGGGGCTGAACGAAATGAGGGTTTTGGGCATAAAAGGAAAGAAGAGCCTCCTGGTAGCGGGACATGCGGAAGAAATAGCTCTTTTCCTTGAGCTTTTCGACCGACCGGCCGCAGTCCGGGCAGTTGCCCTGGACGAGCTGGGTCTCGGTCCAGAAAGTTTCACAAGGCGTGCAGTACCAGTCCTCGTAGTCCCCCAGGTAGATATCTCCTTTTTCGTAGACCTGGTTGAAAAAGTGCTGCACCGCCCCCTTATGGTGGGCTTCCGTCGTGCGGATGAAGTAGTCGTTGGAAATTTCCAGGCGCTGCCACAAACCTTTGAACCGCTCCACGACCCGGTCCGCCAGTTCCTGAGGGGCCTCCCCCTGCTGGCGGGCCGCCCGTTCCACCTTTTGGCCGTGCTCGTCGGTGCCGGTCAGGAAGAAAACCTTTTTCCCCTCCAGGCGCCGGTAGCGCGCCACCGTATCGGCGGCCACCGTGGTGTAAGCGTGACCTAGATGAGGAACGTCATTCACGTAATAGATCGGGGTGGTGATGTAGAAGGTTTTTTCTGGAGTCATAGCTCGTTGTTTTCTGCCATCCGAATTCTACGGCGTATTTATTCGGCCTGAAACTTGGTCCCGGACCCGGATGCTCCGGGCCTCCCGGGAAACCGCTTCTCGGATTTGTGTCCGCTCATCACTCGTTCAAGGCCACTTCCATGAGTTCGTCCAGGCGTGCGTTCACGGTCTTGCCGTCTTCCATTTCCACCGTAACCCTCTCCTGGAGGATGTGCGTCTTGATCACCCGCCCGCACCCTTCCTTGGTGCACACGGTTTTGCCGCAGTGGGGCATGTTCTTGCTCATCTCCACATACGTCGTATGCTCGTAGGCCAGGCAACAGAACAGGCGCCCGCAGACCCCCGAGATTTTTGAAGGATTGACGGGAAGGTCCTGGTCCTTGGCCATGCGGATGGAGACGGGGTGAAATTCCCTGAGATAGCTCGAGCAGCACAGGTTCAGCCCGCAGGGTCCGAAGCCTCCGAACATTTTGGCCTCGTCCCGCACTCCAATCTGTTTCATCTCGATGCGGATCTTGAAATTCTGCGCGACCTCCCGAACGAGATCCCGGAAGTCGATGCGGCCCGGGGCGGTGAAAAAGACCGTGGCTTTTTTCCCTTCCAGGGCCACCTCCACCCGCACGAGTTTCATTTCCGTCTTGCGCTCGCCGATCTTCTGCTCGCAAAACCTCTGAATGGATTCTTGCAGGGCGGTGTTTCTCCGGTCTCGTTCCATATCCTCGGGTGTTGCCTTGCGCAGGACGTTCAACATCGGTTTGTGCTGCAGGATGTAGAACAGCTTGCGGGGAGGGAGGGCGACCTCCGCAACCCCCTGTCCATTTTCCGTCTCTAGGACGCAAACATCCCCTCTTTGCAGGTCGGGCAAATCGGTCTTGTAATCGTGGATCGTACTGCCGAACGGGAACTTCATCCCCACGACCCTAAACATGGTGGGACTCCTTAACGCCGGCTCGGGCCAGGGAGATGCGGGCGGCCAGGGCCTCAAGGGCGAGCTGCGGGGAGGCGTTTGCCCGCAGTTGGCCCAGGGTTTCCGATACCATGGTCGCAATCCGTCCCAGGGCCGCCGGCGGCGTCTGTAAGTTGATCTGCTTCATTTCCGGGATCTTGTCGCGGTTGACGACCTGCTCCTCTCTCGCACCGGATTGGAGAACCATCAAGTCCCGGCTCAGGAGCAGGAAGAGTCTCAAGAATTCTTCAAAGGTCCGTCGCTCTTTCCCGAAGTTCTGGAGAAGAGATTGGAGCCCTGCATTCCCTGGAGCTGGACCCGGCGTGAGCAGCAAGAAGGCCAGGGAGAGGAACTTCTCTCGCAGAGCCATGTCCATGTCCAGCGCCCAGCCCACTCGGCCGCGGGACAGGACGGCCCAGGGAGGAGGCTCCTCGATGACTTTCAGAAGCGCGTTTCCGGCCTGCTCGGTGAGAAATTCAGCGTCGTCGAGGATCGCGACCTTACGGGTCCCCTCGTGGGCTTTCAGGGAGAGGGCCCGCTGGAGGTCGCGGACCTGCTCAATCTTGAGGCTCTTGGCGTCCCGGCCGGGATCCGTTTGGGGCTCCACCAGAAGCAAGTCGGGATGAACCCCTCGGGACGCTTTCCGGCACGAGGGGCATTCCTCGCAGGGGACCTTGGAGCCGCCGGGGCATAGAATGCCTCTGGCGAACGTCAAGGCCATGAGCCTCTTCCCGATCTGGGCTGGCCCCGTGAAGAGGTAGGCTTGTGCCACCCTTTTTTCAGCCAGGGCGCCGAAGAGAAATTCTCTGGCCCGTTCGTGCCCCAGGAGGACGCTAGAGCCGTTCATAGTGCTCCTTTAGGAATCGCCCCAGGGTTTCCAAGACTCGGGATCTCACATCGTCCGGTGTGCCCGCGGCAGGAATGAGGACGTATCGGCGAGGATCCTGCATTGCCAGGGTCAGATAGCCCGCCCGGATACGGCGGTGGAATTCCAGAGTATCTTCTTCAAACCGGTCCAGCCGGGCACCCACCCGGTGGGTACCCGCCGACATCTGGGCGCTGCGCTGTCTGGCCCGCTCCAAGCCCTCTTCCACATCGATGTCCAGCAGGAAGGTCAGATCGGGAACGATCCCATCCGTAGCCAGAGCGTTGAGCTTCGAGATCGTGTCCATATCGATTCCCCGTCCGTACCCTTGATAGGCCAGGGTTGAGTCATGGAATCTGTCGCACAGCACGATTTTCCCTGCCTCCAGTGCGGGGCGGATGACTTCCTTCACGTGTTGCGCCCTCGCGGCCAGGTAGAGGAGAAGTTCTGTCAGAGCTTGCATCCCGTGATGAGCGCGGTTCAGTAAAATGTTGCGGATCTCATTCCCGATGGTTGTACCTCCGGGCTCCCGGGTGGCAACAATCGGGATCTTCTTCCCTGCCAGAAAACGGTAGGCTTCCTCCATCTGAGTGCTCTTCCCACACCCTTCGACGCCCTCAAAAGTGATGAATTTTCCGGTCATGATGGTCGGAACTCCCCCCCAGCACGTAGATGAACCAAGGACAGGGATCTAACGCGAGGCTATCTTAGCATAGAGGAGCGATTTTATCCAGGATGCCCCTTGCTTGGCGGAGTCCTAGGACTTTTTCGCATCTTCTGATAAGATCGCGCCACGGGGATGCTCCTGAGGGACCGGCAAAGCGGAAGGGGGACGTAAGGGATGATGAATGCCTGCTGAACTATTTGCCTTGAGCAACGCCTTCTTATTTGCCCTCCACAACATGCTCACCAAAAAGGGTCTCAAGTATTCCAACCCTGCCACTGCGGTCCTCACGAGCCTGGCGGTTAACGTGGTTGCCCTCTGGGGCGTCTCTCTTCTTTTCCTGCCCGTTGAGGCGCTTACCGCCTCCGGGATTTTTATCTTTGTCCTGGTCGGTCTTTTCCAGCCCGGGTTCACCCGCCTCTTGACCTACAAGAGCATCGAGACCGTGGGAGTTGCCGTCACGGATCCCCTGCGGGCCACCACCCCCATGTTCAGCGCCTTCCTCGCCATTCTTCTTCTGGGCGAGCGCATGACCCCGCCCATTTTCTTGGCCACCGTCCTGATCATTGCCGGCATCACTTTGCTCTCCCTGCGCAGTGGGGCCGCAAAAAAGATCCGTTTGCGCTATGTCTTCTATCCGCTCCTGGCCTCTTTCCTGGCCGGTTTCTCGCAAATCCTGCGGAAGTTCGGTCTGGCCGCGGTTCCTCACCCCGTCCTGGCCGCCGCCGTGACCGCCACGACCTCGCTCGTTGTCGTCTCTTTGAGCCTTTGGGTCGGCAGCCGACGCAAAAAGGTCCTGGCTCTCAACAAGGGGTGTTTTCCCTTTTACCTGGCGGCGGGTCTGGCGGTAAGCCTGGGGATGGTCACAATCTATTATGCGCTGGATCTCGGCAAGGTTGTGGTGGTTATTCCGATCAGCAGCACCGGTCCCCTGTTTACTTTGACTCTCACCGCTCTTTTCTTGAAAGGTGTCGAGCGAGTCACGCTGAAGATCGTTCTGGGAGCCGCGCTCATCATCTCCGGGGTGATCCTGCTTACCTTATGGAAGTGAGTCTTTACAGCCTCCCGCCGGTCCTGCCGGAAGCGACCTTGGGAAGGAAGTTTTCACAATTTGCGAGTCTATCCTCCGCTAAGGGCACAGATGATGTGTATCCGGTCCGCGGGGCGGAGCGTTGTGCTCAGGTCGCGAGCTGGCTTCTCGTTGACGAAAACCTTGATGTGCTCGCGGATTCCGTCCTGCTCGTTCATGATGCGAAAGCGCAGACCGGGATAACGGCGATCCAGACCGGACAGCAACTCTCCCAGCGTGGAGCCCTCCGCTTCCACTTCCCCCTTCTGTTCCGTGTACGATCGCGGAGGGGTGGGGACATAGACTTTCATCGGGAGAGCTCCGCGACCTCCACGGAATAGATCTCGGGAAGGTGGCTCGCCAAGCATTTCCAGGTCTCGCCTTCATTCCTGCTCCCCCAGATCTCTCCGTTGGTCGTTCCGAAGTACACTCCAACAGGCTCGTGCGTGTCCGCCGCCATGGCCTGGCGCTTCACGGTGAACCACCCCTGTTCTTGGGGCAGTCCTTTATCCTGGCACTTCCAGGTTTTGCCTCCGTTGCGCGTGACGTAGGCGGCGGGCTTGGATTCCATGGGCAACCCCTCCTCCGTGTGTACAGATGCTGGACGGCAGCGCTCCGGGTGGTTCCGAGTAGATAAGGATATACCGGAGTCACACGATTTTGGCCAGCCGCCCTTGACAAAAGGGAGAGCGGCTGATTTGTTGATACCAACTGGCGGGTATAGGAATGCGAGTCGCGCCGGCTCATTCCCCGGTGAAAGAGAAACTCCTCGTGATCGTTTACAAAGGAGGAGGCATTCATGAACGGTAAGTTTCGAAGGGCAAAATGAGATTCGGGTGCGCTTGGGAAAAGCGCGGAAGTAAAGGAGAGTGGACTATGGCGAATCCGTTCGTGCACGTTGAGCTGCACACGCAGGATCCGGCTCAGGCAAAGAAGTTCTACAAGAGTCTGTTTAGCTGGGGGCTGGAGGATCTCCCGATGGGGGAGGGCACGTACACGATGATCAACGTCGGGGAGGGGACGGGAGGCGGGATCATGAAGAACCCTGTTCCGGAGACGCCCTCCCACTGGCTGGCATATGTCCTGGTAGGGGACGTGAAGGGCTCCACGAAAAAGGCGCGCGAGCTTGGAGCGACAGTCGTTCAGGAGGTCACCGAGATCCCGGACTACGGCTGGTTCAGCGTGATCGTGGATCCGGCCGGTGCGGCGCTCGGGCTCTGGCAACCGAAGGCGCAAAAGTGAGGGACTGTCCGCTTGCCTGCGGCTGCGATGATTCTCCCTTATATGACCATCGTGATCGAGACGGTCTAAAGCTGCCCGGGCAGAGGCGTCGAACAGATGCCGGAACTCCCTGACCTCACCATCTATGTAGAGGCCCTCCGGCGTTTCGCAGTGGGACGGCGTCTGGAGAGAATCCGTCTCGCCAGCCCCTTCGTCTTGCGGACCGCTGATCCGCCCCTCTCCGAATCTCACGGAAAGACTTTGGGCGAGGTGCGCCGGATAGGGAAGCGAATCATCTTCATTTTGGAGGGAGACTTTTTCCTGGTCGTACACTTGATGATCGCCGGCCGGTTGCGCTGGAAAGAGGCCGGGGCGAAGATTCCGGGGAGGGTGGGGCTGGCTGCCTTCGACTTTCCCCACGGAACTCTTCTCTTGACCGAGGCGGGCACGAAAAGGCGCGCGTCCCTCCACCTGGCGCGCGGGGAGAGCGCTCTGAAGGAGTTCGATCACGGCGGCCTCGAGCCGCTGCGGGCGGACTTTCGGGCATTTCAAGAGGTGCTCACAAGAGAGAACCACACGCTGAAACGGGCTCTCACCGACCCGCGCCTCTTCAGCGGCATCGGCAATGCCTACTCCGATGAGATCCTGCACCGGGCGCGCCTCTCTCCTGTTATGCTCACCGGCAAGCTGGACGAAGGGGAGATGAAACGTCTCTTCCAGGCGATGCGGGACACGCTGGCAGAGTGGATCACCCGCCTGCGCGCCGAGACCGGAGAGGGGTTTCCCGAGAACGTGACTGCCTTTCGCGAGGGCATGGCGGTGCACGGCCGCTACGGCAAGCCCTGCCCTGTGTGTCGGTCACCGGTACAGCGCATTGTGCATGCCGAGAACGAATCGAACTACTGCGCCACATGCCAGACGGGCGGGAGGCTCCTGGCGGACCGCGCGTTGTCCCGCTTGCTCAAGTCCGATTGGCCGAAGACCATCGAAGAATGGGAGGAACAGCGCAGGGGGCGTGGAAGACTACACCCTCGTCGCCTATGAGCCGCTGCCCCAGAGAATCGTAGCAGCAGTGGACAGGGTTGATCATTGCGGGAATCTCCGGTGAGCCATGAAAGACGATTCCTTTACGGAGTTTATTCGGGATCAGTTGCGCGATCTGGGCGAGGTGGAATGCCGCGCCATGTTCGGGGGCTACGGGCTTTACCACGGCGAGGTCTTCTTTGCCATCACTTTTAAGGGCCGGCTCTACTTCAAGACCGATCCGACGACCCTGCCCGCGTACCGGAAAATGGGCATGAAGCCTTTCCGTCCCAACGCCAGGCAAACCCTGAAGACTTATTATGAGGTGCCCGTGGACATCATCGAGGATCAGGATCAGCTCACCGCCTGGGCCCGGAAGGCTCTTGAAGCGCAAATACGAAGCGAAAATTCGAGGGGCCGGGGGCGGTAAAGCGTGCTCACACGGCCCTCAGTCTCCGGCTTTCACCTTGCCGGCTTGGCATCCATCGGATACCGTGTCAGAGAAAGAAAGGGGACGGGGATGTTTCAAGCGGGGATGGGATGAAATCGACGTTCTCCGCAGGCCTTTGCATCTTCCTGCTTTTGTGCACGGACATTGCGGGGGCGCAAATGGTTCGGATTCCAGCGGGTGAGTTCCTCATGGGGAGTGACAGCGGTCCTTCCGACGAGCGGCCCACCCACCGGCTTTTCCTCCCTGCTTTTGAGATGGACCGCCTTCCCGTTACGAATGCTGAGTTCGCCGACTTCCTGAACGCCGTTGGGCCGGCCAACGCCCGGGGCGAGAACCTCTTCGATGTGGAGGATCCGGATGCTCGCATCCACCGCCGGGGCGGGCGCTGGGGCGCGGATGCCGGCTTCGAGAGCCGTCCCGTCGTGGAGGCAAGCTGGGCCGGGGCGCGGGACTACTGCGCCTGGGCGGGAAAGCGGCTGCCGACGGAGGCGGAGTGGGAGAAGGCGGCCCGGGGGACTGACGGGAGACGCTACCCGTGGGGGAACGAGGCACCCGACGCGGCCCGTGCCCGCTTTGCGGCCGGATGGAATGAGACCGCTCCGGTCGGGAACTTTCCGCGGGGGGCCAGTCCCTACGGCATCCTGGACATGAGCGGGAACGCCTGGGAGTGGGTAAACAGCGCGTATCGGCCGTACCCGTATCGGGCGGACGATGGGCGCGAGGAGCTGACGGCCGGACCGGTGCGCGGCACGCGGGGCGGCGGCCACGACTCGTCCGCGCAGGAGATCACGACGACCCAGCGCGGCCGCAACCTGTCCCGGAACCCCCGAAACGGGCATCACAACATCGGATTTCGCTGCGCCCGCTGACCCTGCGGGTGTGCACTTTGCTCTCCCCGGGTTTTCATTGAGAAGGTGGGGGGAAACCAGAGAAATCCTCGGGGCGCCCCCTTGGGCTCCCGGACAGCTTGCGACAGGGATTTAATGACCGGATCGATTGGCTCTTCGCCTCGCAACCTGTCAGGTCGCCTGCGGGGGCTGCCCCTCGGATTGACAGGATTTCGTGGGGCGGCGCCCGCAAAACTCTGCAGGGGCACCCCTATGTGGGTGCCCTCTCTCTCGCCGGTGCCAAGAAACACAAACCCGTTGCGAACTGCCTATCTCAGGTGCGAGAATTCCTATAGATCGGTCTTCCGGTGAGGGGCTGGTGCACGGAGATGATCCTATGAGCCTTTTTCCCGTTTCTCCTGAAAAGGAGCGCGAGCTGTTCGAGCGCATGCGGCGCCTGGGCGTGAGCGAGCAGGACATGGAAGAGAAGTTCGTGCGCTCCCAGGGGGCCGGAGGCCAGAACGTGAACAAGACCTCCACCTGCGTGGTCCTCCGCCACCTTCCCACCGGCCTGATGGTGAAGTGCCAGGAGGAGCGCTCTCAGGGATTGAACCGGTTCAGGGCCCGGCGCCTGCTCCTGGACAAGATCGAGGAGAAGATCCTGGGACGGTTGAGCGCCGAGCGGCAGAAGATCGAGAAGATCCGGCGCCAGAAGCGGAAGCGCTCCAAGCGGGCCAAAGAAAAAGTGCTGGAGGCCAAACATCACCAGGCGAAGAAAAAAGCCTGGCGAGCCTCCCCGAGCCGGGACGGAGATTGAGCGCGGCATCGGCGGGAAGTGTGCGAGGAGGTCATCGTGACGCTGAAGAATTACTGGCTCATGAAGTCCGAGCCCAGTGCGTTTTCTTTCGATGATCTGCGCAAGGCAAAAAGTCAGACGACCTCCTGGGACGGTGTCCGCAACTACCAGGCCCGCAATACCATGCGCGATTCCATGCAGGTTGGAGACGGGGTCCTCTTCTACCACAGCAACGCCGACCCTCCCTGCATTCCCGGGATTGCCGAGGTGGTCCGGGAAGGGTATGCGGACCACACAGCCTTTGATCCAAAGGATTCCCATTACGATCCCAAGAGCCGGAAGGAATCGCCGATCTGGTACGTGGTGGACATCAAGTTCGTGAAGGCGTTTAAGGAGCCGGTGACGTTGCCGAAGATTCGGGCCACCAAGGAGCTGCAAAAAATGGTCCTCGTGCGTCCCGGCAGCCGCCTCTCCGTCCAACCGGTTACCCGGCAAGAGTGGGAAATCATCTTGCGACTGGGTGGAATCGGACGGGAGAAGTAAAGGGGCTAAGCCAGTAAGACGGCGATGATACCTGTCACGAAGATCCCGTCAAAAGTCCCGCTCCCCCGCAAGATGGACCCGGCAGTTTAGCCGCCCGATGTCAGACAGATAGAGGTAATCGCGATGTTGGGTGCGATCGTTGGAGACGTGATCGGTTCGGTTCATGAGTTCGCCGGGACCAAGACCAAGGATTTCCCCCTGTTTGTGGCCGGGTCCACATTCACTGACGATTCAGTGCTGACGGTGGCTGTGGCCGACTGGTTGCTTAGCGGGCAGGATCTGGTCGACGTACTGCACGCGTACTATCACGCCTATCCCGGGCGCGGCTACGGCGGCATGTTTCACCAGTGGGCCGGTGGCCGCCGGCGCCGGCCCTACAACAGCTTTGGCAATGGTTCGGCGATGCGTGTAAGCCCGGTCGGGTTCGCATTTGAAACGATCGAAGATGTACTGTTCTGGGCCGAGAGGAGTGCCGCTGTCACCCACAACCACCCTGATGGCATCCGCGGGGCGCAGGCGACCGCAGCCGCCATCTACTACGCGCGTCGGAGCCGGGACAAGGATCAGATCAGAAGAACCTTGGAGTCGCAGTTCGGGTATGACCTCAGCGTACGACTCGAACAGATCCGGCCGACCTATCGCTTCGACGAGACCTGTCAGGGCACAGTACCGGAAGCGCTGGCAGCGTTCTTCCAGTCCACGGACTTCGAGGACGCGATACGCAATGCCGTCTCCTTGGGCGGGGATGCCGACACCCTGGCGTGTATCACCGGAAGTGTCGCCGAGGCGTACTATGGTGGCGTTCCGCAGGATCTCGCAGCGCGCGCCATGGCGTTACTGGACAAGAGGCTGGTCACAGTCGTTGACAGATTCCGAGAACAGTTCCGGCGGTGAGGGAGAGCAGATCTATCTCACGACCCGCCTGGCGCGGGCGGAGGCGCCGTCGTGAGACGAACCGGTTACTTATTCTTCATAAGTATGATTGTCATGCATGGATGGAAACCATGACCCCCAATGCCGTTCTGCCTCGTGCCGCCGCCGCTCTGGGCGGTTTGCCC
>JACPSX010000146.1 GCA_016193065.1 Candidatus Tectimicrobiota bacterium
AACCCTCCCTGCAAATCCTGAATGGCGATGGTCATGCAGACTTGGAGTTGATGTGCGACAAAGGGGTCGCCTATTCCGAGGGGGTCTTCTACCCCTGTCCGGTGCTGGTCAAGGAGCCCAGCGCAAAATTGGGTGATACCCTGGAGGAAGCCTTAAGCCCGCAGTCCCGGCAAAGGGTGGCTCGGCTGCGCGAGGTGCACTCTGCCTGTCAGGTCTGTTTGAAAGGTTCCACCTGAGCGTAGAGCCGTGCTCCGTGAGAGCACAACCGGGAGCAAGATCAGCACAAAGAAAAGCCGCGGAACATGGATTCACGAACAGATAAGAAGGGCAACACTTTCAGCGGGAGCGCGACGGCGACCATGAACACGGACAGCGCCTATTTTCAGGCCATCGATCCCGAACGTCGGGAGGCCGTTGCCGCTTACGATCCCACCTGCCTTTACCTGGAGGTGAGCAACGAATGCAACCTCACCTGCAAGACCTGTCCTTTGACGTACGGAAAAGCAGAAGAGCCGGCGGCTCTTGGCTTCGAGCAGGTGCAGCAGATCGTTTCCCAATTCCCCGACGTGAAGCGGGTGACACTGCACGGGGTGGGAGAACCCCTGCTCAATCGCGATCTCCCGAAGATCATCCGTTGGTTGAAGGAGCAGGGGATACACGTCTTGTTTAATTCAAACGGTACTCTCATGAACCGGCGCTGGCAGGAAGCGCTCATCGCCTCCGGACTGGATGAGATCCGGCTCTCCCTGGATGCGGCCACCCCGGAAACTTTCGCCCGCGTGAGGGGGAAGCCTCTCTTTGAGGTGATCGTGAAGAATATTCGGGGACTGATGGCCCTCAAAATTGAGAGAGGATCGCCCCTCCCTCTCGTCTCCCTCTGGCTCACCGGGCTGCGGGAGACCATCAAGGAACTCCCCGATTTCATCCGGCTGGCGCACTCCCTGGGCGTTGATCGCGTTCACCTGCAGCGCTTGGTCTATTGGGAGGAGGAGAACCACGGCCGGCTGGCCACTGCCGGGCAATCCCTGTTCGGCTCGCTGCGGGACGAGGAGGAAGAAATTATCGCCTCGGGGCAGGAACTGGCCCGGGAACTCGGCATCTCCTTTGAGGCCTCGGGAGCCACAAGTCCTGCGGCGAGCCTTGCCCGCAGGGACCGGGAACAACCCTGGAAGGACTGCATGCGTCCCTGGACCCTCATGTACATCAGCGCCCGGGGAAGCTGCTTTCCCTGCTGCATTGCTCCATTCTCCACGAAGGATCTGGGCAGCCTCTCTCTCGGGAATGCGTTTGCAGAGGACTTGGCGACCATCTGGAATGGGAAACGATATCAAGAATTCCGCCAGCGCCTTCTGAGCCCCGATCCTCCGGAATGCTGCGTGGGGTGCGGAGCCTGTTGGAGCCTGTAGGATCATAAGGAGGCTATTTTATGAGCGTGAGCATCGGCAGCGGGGGGTTGAGGGACATGGCTCTCTGGGTCGCGTTTTATCGGATCGCCCTGGGATTTATGTGGTTTGATCAAGCTTTGCAAAAGGCTCCCTGGGTCATGGGACCCGAGGGCAAGCCCTACGGGTGGCTTTACGGCTATATCTGGAAAGAGATCAATCATCCAACCTTCGGCATATATGCCGCCTTTCTGAAGAATCTCGTGATCCCGAACTTCGGGTTCTTCGGCTTTACAACCTTTCTCGGCGAACTCGCGATTGGTCTCTCACTCGTTGTGGGGATCCTGGTCCCCCTGGTCGGAGGGCTGGGCGGTACGCTCATGCAGCTCAACATTGCGATCGGCAGCTACGGGATTCCCGGTGAGTGGTTCTGGCTCTGGCCGCTTCTGATCGGCAGCCACCTGATCTTCATGATGGGGCGGGCGGGCCGCCGCCTGGGATGGGACGGCCGTATTGCGAAATCCCTGGCACGATCTCCGGACTCGGGTGGAATGCTCCGCCGCCTCTTGCCCTATGTCGTATAGAGCCGGCTTGAGGGACAGAGAGGATTCTCCTTGAAAAAAGGACTCTGGCTGTTGGGCCTGCTGTCAGCAGTTGTCTACTCGGTCAATTTTCGAGTGGGCGATCTCTTGACTCGCGTTGGAATCCTGAGTGTTCCCCCGCAGAAAATTATTTCCTATCTGTTCCAGCTCGTCCCCTTGAGCCTGTTTTACGTTTTGTCCCTGCGCCTCGTTCGTCGTGCAGAAGGAGAGAACGGGAAACACGCAATCCCTGGCATCCTCCTCTTGGCTCTCCTTTTCCGCTTGCCTCTGGCTCTTCAGGCTCCGGACCTCTCCAGTGACCTCTATCGCTATCTTTGGGACGGGAAGGTACAGGTTTCCGGAGCAGTGAACCCCTACCTGTACCCTCCGGGGGATGAGCGCCTGGCCTTTCTCCGGGATCAAGAAATCTATCCCAACGTGAACCGCAAGGAGGCTCCCACCATCTATCCTGCCGGGGCTCAGCTTCTTTTCCGGGGGCTGAACTGGGCCGGTCTTAGCGACCCCGGGAAGTTTAAGGCCGCAGCCCTTGCCGCTGAGGGCTTCACTCTCTTTCTGTTGCTCCTCATCCTTAAGGAGCTCCGTTTGCCCCAGAGCAGGCTCCTGATCTACGCCTGGAACCCCCTGGTCATCTACGAATTATTCCAGAGCGGGCATCTGGAAAGCTTTCTGCTCCCCCCGCTGCTGGGTTTCGTCTATTTCTTTCTCCGGGGTCGCCTGGTGGGGGCTGGGGCAGCGCTGGGATTGGCAACCTCCATGAAGTTGATCCCGGCCCTGTTCCTGGTGACGATCCCGCCAGGCAAGCGCCTTAAGATTGCGCTCCCTTTTCTGCTCGTTGTGATGCTCGCTTACCTCCCGTACGCCGGCGCCGGGGAAAAGATCTTCGGGTTTTTGCCCTCCTACTTCTCGGATCCCTCTGAGATCTTCAATCCAGGTCTGATCCAAACGGGGTTACTCTGGGTCGCCAGCGCCTTCACCCTTTCCTCTCCCTGGATCCGCCCCGTCCTCCTCCTTCTCCTCCTCGTTTTGTTGCTTCCGATCACTCGCTGCCCCGAAAAGTCGCCCGCGGACGTGGTTCCGAAACTCTACCTCACACTCAGCGCCTACTTCTTCCTGATTTATCCGGCTCTCCACCCCTGGTATCTTTCCTGGCTCATCCCTTTCCTGTGCCTGATCCCCTCCCGGGCCTGGCTTTACCTCTCTCTGGCACTTCCGCTCTCATACCTCAAGTATCTTGCGCCTGATGGGACCATGCCGACCTGGGTCACTTGGGTCGAGTTTGCTCCGCTGTACGCGCTGCTGGCTGCGGAGTATGCAAGAGTGAAACCCGTGAATCAGAGGATATCTCAGTGGTGCTTGGAAACCCGAACACAATCTTCCACTACGTTCTGATCGGCTTTTACATCGTTTGCCTCAGTGGCCTTTTTTTGTACGGGACGAACTGTTACCTTCTCCTCCTGCGCTTTCGCAGCCATCGACTCCAGGGCCTGCGGGAGTACCGCCGGGTTCTCAGGGAATTCGCAGTGTCCCGATGGTACACGGACCCTCCTCGGGTCACCGTCCAACTGCCGGTTTACAATGAGCGCTACGTGATTGGCCGGCTCCTGAAGGCGGTTTGTGCTCTTGATTACCCTCGAGACCGGCTGGAGATCCAGGTCCTGGATGATTCTACGGACGATACCGTGGAAATTGTCCGCCGACTCGTAAGAGGGTACCAGGAGGAAGGGCTGTCCATTGCCCACATTCGCCGGGCCGGGCGGCAGGGGTTCAAGGCAGGAGCCCTCAGGAACGGGATGGAGACGGCCCGGGGAGAATTCATGGCGATCTTTGACGCTGATTTTGTTCCTCCACCGGACTTCCTGCGCAAGACGATCCCCTATTTTTGTAATCCTCGTGTGGGAATGGTGCAAGTGCGCTGGGGACACATGAATCCGGACGACTCCCTCCTGACCCGGGCTCAATCCATCGGCATCGACGGCCATTTTTCCATCGAGCAGGGAGCTCGGGCCTGGTCGGGACTCTTCCTCAACTTCAACGGTACGGCAGGAATCTGGCGGCGACAGGCGATCCTGGAGGCGGGGGGGTGGCAGGCCGATACCTTGACGGAGGATATGGACTTGAGTTACCGGGCCCAGCTTGCCGGCTGGCAACTCAAATACATGATGCACGTGAGCTGCCCGGCCGAGCTCCCCAGGCAGGTTTCCGCCTTTAAATCGCAGCAATTCCGCTGGGACAAGGGTTCCATCCAGCCCGCTCGCAAGCTGATCCCCGCCATTCTCAAGGCGCGTTGCTCCCGGTTTGCCAAATACCAGGCGATCCTTCACCTGACCCATTATCTGATCCATCCCTTGATGGTCGCAACCGTCTTCCTGTCGTTACCGTTGATGTGACCTCCCAGCGCGTCCTCTACCCGGACTGGCGTTCCAGAGTTCGCTGGATCCCTTTGCTTACACTGGTAGGCACCGGCATCGCTCTGAATAATTCTCGGGCGGTATTGGAAGGCGCTTTCTTCGCCGGAGGGGATTTCATCCGTACCCCCAAGTTCGGAGTTCGCAGCGGGGGGGAGCTGCGCGGCAAACTACGGAGCTATCGATCCAGGTTTCATGTGCTTGCCTTCCTGGAGTTCGCTCTTGGTTTGTACGCTCTTCACACCTTCAGCATCGCCCTGATCACCGGGAGGTTTTGGATTACTCCCTTTCTATTTATTTATGCCTGCGGTTTTCTCTACATTTCATTGAAGAGCATGGGAGAGTTTCTGGACTGGTCTTTCTGGAGATGCTCTTGGGTCCGGAAGGGGAAATCCCCCCAGGAAGGAGAATAAGATGGGAGTGAAGTTTTCACCGGGCCTGACAATCCTGCTGATTCTGGTCGTGGGACTTCCGCTCCCTTCACCCGAAGGGCAGGTCCTGGCGGAAAGCCCCTGGCTCACGTATCGCCGCGATCTGAAGCGGACGGGGCGCAGCGACACTACGGGCCCCGCCACGGACCGGGTGCGGTGGATCTTCTCAACAGGCCGCCCGGACAAGCAAGGGGGGATTGAGACCGATCCGGTGATCGGGCCGGACGGAACGGTCTACATCGGAGCAAACAACGGGATCCTCTACGCTCTGGACCCGGAAACGGGGGGCGTGCGCTGGGCATTTCCCACCGGATTCGATACCTACGCAATTTATTCCACCCCCCTCGTGGACCGCAACGGGATTGTTTACTTCGGAGCCAAGGATGGCAACGTCTATGCGCTCAGGGCTCCGCGCCGGGGGATCATCGGGGAGGTGGTCTGGTCTCTGAACCTCGGGACCACGATTCAGACCTCGCCTGCCTTCACCCCGGACGGCACCCTCGTCATCGGTGCGGATGACTGGGCCTACTACGGGATCACCCCACCCCGGGGCGGCAAGGGACCGGAAGTGAAATGGCGCTTCCAGACACAGGGGACTCTGATCAGCTCCCCGGTTGTGGACTCTGACGGGACGGTCTTTGTGGCCTCCATGGACGGGAAAGTCTATGCCCTCGATCCGCCCAAAGAGGCGGGGCGGCCGGTGAAAATTCGCTGGAGCTTCAGCTCGGGGGAGCGGGACGCCAAAGGGGGATTCGAAAACGCTCCGGCCATCGACGCAGAGGCAACGCTCTACATCGGCGGAAACGACGGGATTCTCTATGCCCTGGACACCAAGACGGGGAAGGTCAAGTGGACCTTTGACGGGGTCGCCCGATCCGGCTACCGCACCTATGCAATCTTCTCTTCCGTCGCGATTGGGCCGGACCGCACCATCTACTTCGGGGGCAAGAACGGCATCCTCTACGCGGTCCGCGAGCGCCGGGGCTTCCTCCGTAGCGGTCCTGAGGTGGTGTGGCGCTACAAGCTGGGTCCCGGCATCCAGTCCTCGCCCCTCCTGGCGGCCGACGGCACCGTTTACCTGGGCGACGAGCAGGGGAATTTCCACGCGGTTCGGCGGCCGCAGTCCGGCGAGTGGGCCAGCGCTCTGTGGAAGTTTGCAACGAAGGGAACGCTGATCTCTTCCCCGACTCTTGCCACGGACGGCACCCTGTACGTGGGATCGATGGATGGGAATCTTTACGCCTTCAAGGCTCGCGGCGGCACCCCGGCCTCTCGTCCGAGGCCGTTCTCGGGGACCTGGTATGGAGCCTACGAAAGCCCCATCGCCGCCGGGAACATTCGGGCGGTTCTTGTGCAAGATGGTTCCCGGGTGTGGTCCACCTGGTTCCTGGCGGGAATGGGACGGGGAGAAGTGCAGGGGACCGTCCAGGGGAACCGCCTCGTGGTGTCGGGTCCCATCCATACCGCCCGTTGCCAGGGCACCGTCTCGGGCGAGGGTCGGCTGGAAGGGGGCGAGATTCGCGGCGAGGTCCGGGTGGAGCGCTGTGAAGGAGTCGTGGTAACGGGCCGGTTTACCCTTCGCAATCACTGAGAACGATCATGAAGGTTTCTCTCATCATCCCCGCCCTCAACGAGGAAGAGTCCCTGCCGGGAGTCCTGGCTGCTATCCCTCGGAACGGGGTAGATGATCTCATTGTCGTTGACAACGGGAGCAGCGACAGCACAGCAGCCGTTGCCCGCCGGGCGGGTGCCCAGGTAATTACAGAGACGCGCAAAGGGTACGGAGCCGCCTGCCGGGCCGGAGTGCAGGCTGCCGGCGATGCCGATATCCTCGTGTTCATGGATGGAGACGGTAGCTTCTCGCCTGCCGAGATTCCTCAGCTCACCGCACCCATCACGCATGGAGAGGCGGATCTGGTCCTGGGCACCCGGACTGCAAGGTTCGAGGATACCTGTGCAATTCCTCTGCACGCTCGCCTGGGGAACCGGTTCATCGCGAGGATCATCGGGTTTGCTTCCTCGATCCGGATCACGGACCTGGGCCCGTTTCGCGCCATTCGTCGCGCCGCCCTGGAGTCCCTCCGGATGGAGGAGGGCACCTACGGCTGGCCCAGCGAGATGATCATCAAGGCAGCCAAGCTCCAGTACCGGATCAGCGAGGTCCCTGTGAGCTACCGGCCGCGGACCGGGGGCAAATCCAAGGTGTCGGGGACCATTTCGGGAAGTATCAGGGCTTCTCTTTCCATCCTCAAAGTCACAGCCCGCTGGTCTTTGTGGACCCCCGACGGCACATGAGGCTAAGGATCTCTGGCTCCTCCACACTCATACTCTTCGCGCTCCTGATCCTTGCCGCCTGCACCCTGTGACAGCCTACGATCAGACTCGAAAAAACTCTGCTTCTCTCTCGCTTCAGGTTCTGGCCAGGGTCTCCGTGGGCAATTACCCGATCGGCATTGCGGTCGATGAGAATAGCAGTAAATCCCTAACATGGTTTTCAACGAAATTGACCCCGATCCGAAAAAAAGGTCGGGCCTGAATGGCAGAAACTGGGATTCCTCGCGGGCATCAGGGAACTTGCTGGTCGAACCGGAAGGCCCTCTCCATCGCTCTTGAAGCGAGATGGGCCGTAACTGGATTTTCGGATCGGGGTTGATTCAATCACTGCGGGTTTGATTCCCCGCAGCTTGCTGCGTAAAGAGCTATTCCCAGACT
>JACPSX010000147.1 GCA_016193065.1 Candidatus Tectimicrobiota bacterium
AACATTCCCGGAAACTTAGGATAGTGGCCCGAATTAACCCGGGCCAGCTCGATTTCCTCAATCGCCGGGCCTCCGGGGCAAGCACCACACTCTTTACCCTGGCCAGGAAAGGGACTCCAAAGGGGATCCGGATTCAGCGCAGCCGCTTGCGAAGGCGGTCATTTTGCTGGAAAGGGAGTTAGACTTATGAAATTGGTGACCTATCGCAGGGAAGGGACAACCCGTTTGGGCGGCCTCAGCGATGACGGAGTTGTGGATCTCCAGAGAGCCTACCGGTTCGTCCTCAAGCACAAGGGAGAAGGGGATCGGGCTGCACTGGAGATGCCCGCGGAGATGCGCTCTTTGCTGGCCGGGGGAGAAATTGCTCTGGGAAGAGTCAAGGAAACCCTGGCGGTAATCCACTTCCTTCTGAAGGAGAAAAAGGATACGGCAAAATGGCAAAGTGAGGGAATCTACTTCCCTTTGAACGCGGTGAGCTTGGCGCCGCCTGTCCCCAATCCAGGAAAGATCATCTGCCTGGGGAAGAATTATAAGGCCCATGCCGAGGAGACCGGGGGAGATATTCCCACGATTCCCATCGTGTTTGCCCGCTTCGCCAGCACTCTGCTCGGCCCCTACGATCCGATCCCCATTCCCAGAGCATCAGACAAAATCGACTACGAAGGGGAAATGGCGGTTGTCATCGGCAAGCGGGGACGGCATATCCGGGAAGAGGAAGCCATGGAACATGTGGCTGGTTACATGATCCTCAACGACGTCAGCGCTCGAGACTATCAGCAGAAGACTTCCCAGTGGACCCTGGGAAAGAACTTCGATGCCTCCGCCCCCACCGGGCCAGCCCTGATCACAAAGGAGGAAGTCGCCGACCCGCATAACCTGGATATCCGCACGATTGTAAGCGGAGACATGCTGCAAGACTCCAATACGAGCCTCCTGATCTTCCAAATTCCCTACCTGATTGCCTACCTCTCGGAGGTCTTTGCGCTGGAGCCGGGGGACATCATCTCGACCGGAACGCCGGACGGGGTGGGGTTTGTGCGCAAGCCGCCGCGCTTCTTGAAGCCCGGGGACCGGGTCCGGGTCGAGGTTTCCGGGCTGGGTTTCATTGACAACCCCGTGATTGCAGAAGCCCTCTGAAACAATTGGAACAGCCCATGAGACGTATCTTCAGCTTCCAAGCCCAGACTGATGCCTCCCTGGAAAACGGTTTCATCAGCTCCCCGGTCCATGTCCGAGATCTGGTCGCTGAAACCGTGGCGCTGGAGTAAAGAGGCATGCCCGCAAAGATGCGCTGGTTGAGCTTCCTCTTTGTTCTGGCAATCGTCGGCGTCTGGGAGGCCGCCAGCCGCACGAACCTCGTGGACCCTTCCTACTTGCCTCCCTTCACTGCGGTCCTGCGGGCGTTCGTCGCAGACTTCACCCAGGGAGAAATTTTGCGCCAAGTGCTGGCCACCATGAGATCCTACGTCCAGGGGCTCAGCCTGGCGCTGGCGGTGGGAATCCCCTGTGGAGTTCTCATGGGGGCCTTCCCGGGGTTTTACGCGGGCGGGCGGACCTTACTGGAATTCTTGCGCCCCATCCCCTCGGTGGCCGTAATCCCCATTGCCATCCTGCTGCTGGGGATCGAGTTTAAGATGCGCACCGCCGTAGTTTTCTATGGTTCCCTGTGGCCGGTCCTCCTGAACACCCTCTACGGCATCTACGACGTGGATCCGGTCTACGTGGACACCGCCCGAGTCTTCGGGCGCCGCCGCGGCAACATTCTGCGGGCCGTCGTGCTTCCGGCGGCTCTCCCCTACATCTTCACCGGGGTCCGGATCGCTTCGGCCATCGCCCTGATCCTGGCTGTCACCTCGGAAATGGTGGCCGGCAGCAGTGGGCTGGGGTTTTACGTAAAGACCTCGGAGATGTCCCTGCGCGTGGGAGAAATGTACGGGGGGATCCTTCTGACCGGGATCCTAGGCTATCTCCTCAACGTGGGGTTCCTGAGCCTGGAAAAGGTCATCCTGGGTTGGCACCGGGGGTTCCAGGGACAACGAAGCAGAGGATAAGAATTCCATGGGCTGGCAAGGGCGCTGGGGGAAAGCAATGGCGGGATGGATCGTGTTTGCTCTCGCCCTGTTCGCATGGGAGATCGTCTCCCGGATCTCACCCTCTCTCTATTTTCCTCCGTTCACCCGGGTGCTGGTCAACTTCTGGGAGGTGTTGCTCTCCAGCCAGGTCATCCTGGGCCATATCCTGCCCAGCCTCCAGCGCATGGCCATCGGCTATTTGCTCGCCGTCTTCCTCGGCATTACCGTAGGAGGAATCCTGGGCTACTGGGAATCCTTATACCGGATCGTCCAACCCGTGGTGGAGTTCTTGCGGGCCATCCCCCCTCCCGTGCTCATCCCTTTCACGCTTCTCCTGCTGGGGTTGGGGGATTCCGGGAAGATCTTCGTGATCACCTTTGGCAGCCTGTGGCCGATTCTCCTGAACGCCATCGACGGCACCCGCAACGTAAGCGAGACCTTCAAGGATACGGCCCGTCTCTTTGGCCGCACCCGGGCCGAAATCGCCCGGCAGGTCGTGGTCCCAGCCGCCCTTCCCCAGGTGTTTGCGGGGATGCGCACCAGTGTTTCCGTAGCGCTGATCATGATCGTCGTCTCCGAAATGATTGCGAGCAGCAACGGTTTGGGGTACTTTATCCTGCACGCCCAGC
>JACPSX010000148.1 GCA_016193065.1 Candidatus Tectimicrobiota bacterium
GACGGCAGTTCATCAATTCCTCTCGGAGAGGGGTCTATCGTGAGTCCCATTGAGGCGGAGGTGATCCGCCGCAAGTTGGGAATCATTACGGAGAATCTGCGCGCACTGAAGCCAATCGGGACTCTCAGCTCTAAGGAATACCGCCGGGATCTATTCCGCAGGAAAGGGACGGAGAGACTCCTCCAGGAGCTGATTGAAGCTGCTATTGACATCAACACCCATCTGGCTACGGCCCAGGGGCAGAGTCCCCCGGATGACTATTACGAAAGCTTCCTCAAGATGGGTGATCTCGGTGTTCTCTCTTCAGAACTTGCCAACGGGCTTGCCCCCTCGGCCGGTCTCAGAAACCGCCTGGTCCACGAATACGACGTGCTGGACGACAAGCTGATCCTGGCTGCCGTCAAGACCGCCCAGGATCTTTATGCCCGCTACGTGAAGGCCGTTGAGGATTTCCTGAAAACCAATCCCTAGCAGTTGCAGCGGATCGCGAATTCTTTTTCCCGTCCCACCAGGGACTCCCCCCTTGCCTTGTGGTCCGCCGTGTGAGCGGCGACTGTCTCCACGCCCTTCCGGTAGATATTCTTGATCGTCTCCTCCCAGTCCCGGTTGTCGTCGGCGGACCACGGGAAGGGGAGTTCCAGGATCTTCCAGGGCTCGCGGAATTCCGAGGCCAGCCGCAGGGCCGCCCTCAGAATCTCGCGCTGCAGCTCCGGCTCGTTGGGCTTTCCCGCGGGGCAGCCGGGGGGAAAATCGAGAAAGACGGTGCGGGGAGGCTTGAAAGCGCTGCTCACATCCCAGAGGCAACTCATGCTGAGAGTGGGGAGTCCCCGGGCTTCCAATCCTCGTGCAATCAGTCCCACGGACCGATGGCAGGCGGGTCAGAGAGGGAAGAGAAAAACAAGATCCACTCCCTGAGAACTAAATTCCTCCTTGATGGCGGGGACGGTCTTCTCGATCAGTTCCGTGTATCGCGTGATCGAGCCGACCATGGACACCGCTCTGGGGGCAAGACGGCCTATCGTCCCCTGGGACTCCAGTTCCGCGAGCCTGTCCCGGGGGAAAGCGACGTTCAGGTCCTCTTCGGCCCAGATCCGCACCGGTGTCTTGTGGGAAAGGATCAAATCCGAAAGAGGCGTCTTGCGATCGATCAGGCGGTAGGAGAGATCGTTCGTTTCGGCGAGAAGCGGCTCCGTGGGGAGCTGCACACCCGCGCTGCTGAAGAGGCCGATGGTGGCCTCCGCGATCGGACGGCGCAGCGGTGTGAGTTGCGGCGGATCGAAGTTCGGCAGGGGAGGGTAGGGCCTGGGGGCCATGAGCTTGGTCATGAACTCCACGTACTGAAACGGCATCGTGCATCCCTCCTTGATTCTTCTATTCCTCTTCCCAATCTTACCCTCTCCCCAATTTGGGGAGAGGGGTGGGTGAGGGGGAGCTTTTGCAAATTGCTCAGGCAAGTCTCATCAGTGGATTCAACTGTTCAAAGAACTCCCCGATCTCTCTATCCCACCGGTAGTCCGCCAGTGAATCCAGCGGCGTGTCGTCCCTATTAATGATGGCAAGCAGGGCGCCGCTTTGTTTCGCAATCACCGGGAAAGAGGCAGCCGGCTGAACAACAAGGGAAGAGCCCACGACGATGAAGACCTTTGCCGCCTCGCTCCACTCCTGGGCGCGCTGCATGGCCCGCAGGGGCATCTGCTGGCCGAAGGAAATGGTGGCGGGCTTTAGATAGCCGCCGCACGCATCGCAGATCGGAGGACGAAAATCGCCGACGATTCTCTCATAGATTGCGTTCGGTTCAAATTCTTTCCCGCACTGCAGACAGGTGACTTTTCTGTCCGTGCCGTGCAACTCCACGATTTTTTCCTCGGAAACTCCGGCCATCTGGTGGAGCCCGTCCACATTCTGCGTGATAAGACCCAGCAATTGGCCCCTCTTCTCAAACTCGGCAATCGAGTAGTGCCCGATATTCGGCTTCACGTTCTTGTAAAGTTCGTTAGTTTCCTTCTTCATCTTCCAATATTGGATGCGCGCAGCCTCGCTGTCCAGAAAGTCCGAGTAATAGACCGGCGTGTATCTTGTCCAGATCCCCCCCGGACTGCGGAAGTCGGGTACGCCGGATTCCGTGCTGATTCCCGCCCCGGTGAAGAAGACAACGTCACGGCAGGCTTTCAGTCCGCTGGCAAAGTCCTGCAGTGTCATCATAAAGGATTCCCTCATGGGTCGAGGCCGGGTACAGCCCGTATTATAGAACTTCCGGGAGTCAAAACTCCAGTGAATGCGCTCTCGCTTTCGAGAAGATCCGAGCTTCTGGCCTAACAGGTTGCTGAGAATGTCCTTTTCGTGGTTCGACAAGCCTGTCCTGCACCCGGAAGCCGGGTACCCGGTCGAAGGGCTCACCACGAACGGAGAAACTTCCAGAATTTCAATGCGTGATCCGTTCGCTCTGAGCGTGTCGAAGGGCGAGCGGAGGGTTTTTCGGCAACCTTCTAATGAAAAGCAGGCTTGACAACCGTGTCCCCTGCCGAGAGATACTGCTAAGGTAAGGAGGTTTCGAAATGACCCGGGGAATCAGGAGGTCAACATGCTCGATTTCACCACCAAATTCGGCCGGCGGGTAAACCGGCGCCTTCGTCAGGAGCAGATTATCTGGCTGACGACTGTTGACTCGAACAACGTACCTCTGCCAAGACCGGTCTGGTTTCACTGGGATGGCGAGACGCTCCTGATCTTCAGCGAAGAGGACAGGGCCAAGATCCGGCACATCGCCCGGAACCCGAAGGTCTCGCTGAATTTCAACACGGATGAGGAGGGCGGCGATGTCGCTGTCCTCGTGGGAAAAGCCAGAGTTCTGGAGGAACCACCTCCTCAGACGAGAGTCAAGGCTTATCTCAGAAAATACAAGAAAGGGCTGAAGGATCTGGGAATGACCTCGGCCGCGTTCACGGGTTCATATTCGGTTCCTATCGTTGTTACCCCGAAGGACATGCGGGGTTTTTGAATCATGGAAGTCGCTGGCTGCACGATGGAGGATTTTCACCAGATCGTTTCCCATATTGCCGAGTTCTGGGGGAGTGACCGGACGCTGCACTTGCACCACCCCATGTTCGTCCACGAGTTTGGCGATACGGCCTACGTTGTGAAGGACGGGTCCGACGTGGCTGCCTATCTTTTCGGTTTCCTTTCCCAGACCGAGCCCACGGCCTACGTGCATCTGGTCGGGGTCCGAACACCGTACCGAAGGCGGGGGCTCGCTCGGCAGCTCTACGAGCACTTCATTTCCGTTGCGCTATCCCGAGGCTGCAAGAAGCTCAAGGCGATCACGACGCCGGGAAATCTCGGATCGATTGCCTTCCACCGGGCGCTGGGGATGGAGATGATCGGGACGGCGAACGAGCAGGGCATCCCGGTCGTTCGCGATTATGCCGGACCGGGTCAGGGCAGGGTGGTGTTTGTGAAGGACCTTCTCTAGGCTCGGCAGAGCGGACACATCGGAAGGAGGGGGAAGAAGATGCGCTGGGAATTCGAGCCGGGGCACAGCGCGGCGGAGTTCTGCTGCCGACATATGATGGTGACGTGGATCCGGGGTCACTTCAAGAACGTCCGGGGCTCCCTGGAGTTTGATCCGCAGGCTCCGGACAAGTCCTCGGTGCGCGCCGAGATGGACGGCGCCGCCGTGTGGACGGGAGAGAAGGACCGGGACGAGCATCTTCGGGCGGCGGCTTTTCTGGACGCCGGGATCTATCCCAAGATCACGTTCGAGAGCAAGAGCGTGGACGTCCTCACGGCCCACGAGTGGCGAGTCAACGGAGACCTCACGCTCCGGGGAGTCACGCGTCCGGTGACTCTGAAGACCCAGTATCTCGGCCAGTGGGAGACGCCCTACTGGGAAGGAGGCGCCGACAGAGGTCCGGTGATCCGCGCGGGCTTCTGCGCCACCACCGTGATCAACCGCCACGATTTCGGCGTGAGCTGGAATGCCCTGATGGACAGAGGAGGCGTCGTCGTGGGAGACGAGGTGTACATCACGTTGGACATCGAGGCGCTGCGCAAAAAATGACATGGGATTTTGGAATACCCGGACTTGTCTTACCGTCATTCCGGCGCAGGCCGGAATCCAGTCTTGCCTTTATCACCTCGGCCCGAGGCTGAAGACCTGGATTCCCGCTTACGCGGGAATGACGGAGGGAGAAGATAAAGAAAATGGGCGCAATGAATGCGCCCCTGGACCGGAATCGGATCCTCCCAATGTAGGGACGCGATTTATCGCGCCTTCATTTTAGAGGAAGAAGAGAAGCAAAGAGGGCGCAGCAAGCGGCGCCCCTACATGGGGAACGAGCTGATTCACTCCCGGATTGCCGTCCCCGACTACTATTTTCGGGGACGGGTCTTGCGCGGGGTTGACGAAGTTAAGGGAAAAGGCCGTATGATGATTCCAGGTTTACCTGCTTGCCGGCTTGTGTTAAATTAAGGCCCGTCCAGCCGGAGTGCCCGGACCCGCGCGTAGTACCACCAAGTGAGGTTTCATGGATTCGAACAGCACATTTGTCATCGGCAGCGATACGGGGGGTACCTTCACGGATATCACGGTCCTCACCGATCAGGGTGAGATCTTCATGGACAAGGCCCCCACGACCCCCCACGATTTCTCCATCGGCGTCATGGACGCCATCGACAAGGTGAGCCAGGGAATGGGGCTTACCCGCGAGGATCTCTTGCGTCGCTCTGTCATGGTCAAACACGGCAGCACGGTGGCCACCAACGCCCTGATCACCCGGGAAGGCTCCAAGGTCGGCCTGATCACGACCCGCGGCTTTGAGGACACGACCCTGATCATGCGGGCCATCGGGAGAGTGGCCGGCTTGAGCGAAGAAGAGATCAAGCATCAGGCCACGGCGGTAAAACCCGAGCCCATGGTGCCGCGGGAACTCATCAAGGGAGTTACGGAACGCGTGGATTCCCAGGGGAAAGTTGTCATCCCCGTGAACCAGGACGAGATCCGCGAGGCCCTGCGCTGCCTGGTGGAGGAGCACCAGGTGCAGGGGATTGCCGTGAACTTCCTCTTCGGGTTCTCAAATCCCGCTCACGAGCTTGCCGTCCGGCGCCTCTTCCAGGAGATGTATCCCGGCAGCGACATTACGCTCACTTGCAGCCACGAGATCTGCAAGACGATCCGGGAGTACTCCCGCAGCAACACGGTGATCATGAACGAGTTTTTAGCGCGCACCGTGCACAACTATGTGAGCCGGCTGGGCCGCCAACTGGCCGAGTCGGGCTATCAGCGCCCACTTCTGGTTATGCAGGCCAATGGCGGGGTCGTGCATCCGGACGAGATGGTGCCCGTGGGTACGATCAGTTCCGGCCCATCTGGCGGAGTCATCGCCAGCAAGTTCGTGGCCGACATCCTGGGCCATAAGAATGTGGTGACGACGGACATGGGCGGCACCAGCTTCGACGTGAGCCTGCTGATCGATGGTCACTGGCGCAACATGCTGGACTCCATCGTGGAGCGCTTCCATGTGAGCTGGCCCATGATGGACATCCAATCAATCGGCGCCGGGGGCGGCACGATTTCCACGGTCGACCCGGTGACGGGCCAGCTCCGGGTGGGACCCAAGAGCGCCGGGGCGGCTCCTGGCCCGGTCTGTTACGGAGCCGGCGGGCAGCACCCCACGATCACCGACGCCGACTTGATTCTCGGGCTTCTGGACCCCGACTACTTCCTGGGCGGCCGCATGAAGCTCAACAAGGCCCTGGCCGAGAAGGCCATGCGGGAGAAAATTGCCGAGCCCCTGGGGATGGACGTAGTGGAGGCAGCGGCCGGAATCTACGAGATCATCAATGCCTCCATGTCCGACCTGATCCGCAAGCAGGTCGTCACCACAGGGCGGATTCCTGCTGAGTTCGTCATCTACTCGTTCGGGGGCGCGGGACCGGTACACGCCGCCGCCTACGGCGCGGAGCTCGGCGCGTCCAAGTGTTATATCTTCCCCATGTCTGCGGTGTTCTCGGCCTTTGGCGTGGCGGCGGCGGACATTATCATGAGCCACCCGGAGACCTTCCGCCAGCGGCTGCCCGTGGACCCGGAGGTTCTCAACCGGAAGATCGAAAGCGTCGAGTCCGAGCTGCAGGCCGCCATCGAGCGCCAGGGGATCCGTCGGGAAGACATCAGCTTTCGCCGAACTTTTTATATGCGCTACGGGAAGCAGCTCAATGACCTGGAGATCCAGGTTCCCACCAAGCGCTACACGGAAGAAGATATCCAGGCCATCATGGCACTCTTCGAGCGCAAATATGAGGATGTGTACGGCCACGGCAGCGGCTACCGGGAGGCGGGCATCTTGCTGATCTCTTTCAACATCGAGGCGATTGGTGCCACCATCAAGCCCCGGCTCGCTACGGTGCCGAGCAACGGCAGTCGCAGCCCCGAAGGAGCCGTCAAAGGAAAGAGGTTGGTCTACTTCCCCAAGGTCGGGGACTTCGTGGAGACCCGTGTGTACGATTATCTCAAGCTGAAGGCCGGACACGGACTCGAAGGGCCGGCCATTGTGGAAACGCCGATCACCACGATCATCATACCGCCTCAAGCCACGGCGGTGGTCGATTCGTATCTCAACATCGAGATGGTGATCTAGGAGAGCAGGATGGTCAACGGGACAACCAAGATCCGCAGCATTGAGGCCCTCGATCCGGTCAAGTACGAGATCTTCCGCCACCGCATCTTCAACATCCTGGAAGAAGGGCGGATCGCCATGCGCATGGTGTCGGGTTCGCCCGTCGTCGTGGAAGGAGGGGAGACCCTGTGCTCGTTTTAC
>JACPSX010000061.1 GCA_016193065.1 Candidatus Tectimicrobiota bacterium
CCTCCCTTCAAGCCACCAAGCAAAACGCCGCCGGTCGCGGACTGGAATTCAGCCGCCCCTGCGGAGCGCAGCGGAGCAAGGGTAAGCTGGAATGATTTGTTAGGACAAGAAACAGGATCAGAGTCGATTGATGATCCAGCATACCTCGTGAAATCGACTCTGATTCCATGTTTCCCCTGGTGCTATACTTACTTACAATAGAGGATCTGTGTGGACGTTGCGCTGCTAAGGTAATGCCGCGTCTGCCACGAAAGTACCACGGCATATGCGCAGGTGGGATCTCCCGAAATGTTTACTGAGAATCCACCGGTTCCATTAACCAGATGCGGCCCTCCCGCGCCGCCCCGGAAGAAAAAGTTGGGCCCGGGAAGGAAGCTTCCATTCGGCAGTGGAGGGGCAGGATGAACGACCCCATTGTTGTTGGAGATCTGTATGTTGAAGAACCGCAGGTGCGGATGGTCAATGGTGTACAGAATGTGTGCGTTGGGAGCCCCCGCGAGGGGATTGCACGCATTCAGGCGAAGCTCTTCCAAATCAAGAGCAAGCACAACCGCGCGATTGTCGATTACGATCGAATCCAGTGTATCCGTGTAGACAGTACCGAGCGTGACGGCATCTCGGACCTCGAACTGTAGCCGATAACGGCGGATCGGTTCTTTTTCAGCGGTGGTGAGGGAGCGGCCGGCGTCCGCTTTGGGGAGCCCTCCCGGCATCCTGACGGGATGCGCCGCGCTGATAGCATTCGAGTTCATGATCTCAAGGTCGAAAGTCCTCAGAAAATTAGAGTCGCTGATGGTGACCGTGCTGGTGTTCCCGTTGCGCATATCCACCGTAACGGACTTTCCGTCAATCCTGATCCAGCCGTCGGCACCGACATCCGCCGAAGAGATGTTTACGGGGGCGGAATCCGGCATGCCAAGCCCGTTGGTGTAAAACACGTATCCCACTGTCGTTGTAAAGATCTGAGTTACGGGGTGCAAGCTTGCAGGCGCCACAGTCGGCAGCGCCGTGGGATCGCCGTCTCCACCGCCTAGCCAGGTCCACTCGCCGATGACGAACCGATACTCCAACGAATTAGCAGGGGCGGCAACATTCCTCAAAGGACAATTTCCCCGCAGCGGAATACCACCGCTAAAAACGAAGGAGTTGGCTGCCCCGCCTGCGTAGCCTTCGATCGAGAAGGAAGATGCGGGATTTGGGGCAAACGGATGAATGTCGAAGTCCCATACTTTCTGCCAATGCGGCAACTGATCCGGCGGTGCAGGCTGCACCTTGTCCGAACAGAGCTCCACACAAAGGCAGGTTCCTACGTTTTCTCGTCCCGGGGCCCGGCCTGTCGACCGGGGCTCGGCAAGGATGACTTGCCCGCCCAACTCAACCGAGAAATACACATCCGGACCACTAATCCACTCAACATTGATCAATGGTGAGAACGGCGTTCTCTGGAAATCTTCCGTCAAGTAGTCAATACGGAAACGTCCGGTCGCGTCTGTGACGGCGACACCCAGGGGATCATCCTCCAGCCAATCCACATCAAAGGCTTTTACGGTTGCGCCAGGAATAGGAACATGGTCTTTGCAGGTTGTGAGCCGTCCACAAATGACCCAGGCGCCAAAACGCGCGCGCACCGCGCACCAGAGGCGAGCAGGCAGGCAGTAATCCCAAACTGCCGCAAATCCCGTCTCCGTCTGCCGCCAAAGGGGTTGTATCGTCGTGATGGAGAACTGAACGGGGCGTGGCGGATTCGGCCCGCTTTTCCGGCGCGGAACAGTTCCGCAGTAAACATCGACCTCGAAAGCTTCGCCACCATATTTCTCATTCTCGCCCAACTGGAAAGCAAATCTGCCTTCAGCGTCCGTCTCGGTTTCGGCAATCAATGAAGGCCCTTTGGCTTGCACCATGTCGTCGGTCAAAATTGCAAAAGTCTCCTTGGGACTTGCCACTGCAAGCGCGGCGACATTTTGTTGCGCGCGGACGCCATAAAGCCGCACTTTTACATTGGACATTGGTTCCGGACACTCCGGACAAATCAGACCGCAAAGCCTTCCTCTGAAGATGTAAGCCATTGGAGTTCCCCCCTCATTCAGGCTGTGAAAACGAACACGTTTATCAGGCAGTAGACAGAAAGGAATGTGGCCAAGAGCCATCGCCTTCTTGGTGGCATCCCTCGTTCGGTCCAGATTATGGCATCTCTCCCCCCTGGACTCCCCTTCCGCCATGATTCAACAGGAGCGTATAGTTCATCGTCGTCGTCACGTCCTTTTGTCCGAGCAACTCCTGGACGGTGCGGATAACGGCACGAATTGGTAGCCGCTCCAGGTTGAGAATTTGGAATAGTATGGAGGGAATGAGGATTCCCGAAGGCTTCCACGGCCTTGCCCCCCTCTGCCGGATCGGAAGCATTTCGGAGCAAACTGCAAACACAGTATACTGTCGAGATAGCCAGTAGAATAGCTCTGGTTGACATGGGTGTCAAGGAAAAAGGAATTCGGTATTTGGAGTAATGAGAACCGTAAACCGGGCCGACATGGGTTAGGTAGGCCATCGTAGGCGAGAGATTTAACGTGCCGGAAGAGGAGCAGAATCCCGGAGGCAGCGAGATATTCAAGCGTCCTGTTGTCAAGACGGTCGAGAAGCGGTGCGCTTGATGCCGTCATGTGCAAGACGCCTCCGATCAGCGCTGCCCCCGAAAGCGCAGTCAGCGTGATTGGCACAATCGATTCAAACACCCGATCAGTCCGCCTTCATCTCATGCTGCTTTTCCTCCGCTCAAGCTGCTGTGCAGACTGTGCGTGCAGTTACCGCCACATAACACTTCGCCGCTCAGCGGCTTCTTAAGGTGGCATCTTTTACCAGGTCGCTCCGCTCGCCCCCCTGTGGAGGAACACTGATCCTCCAATAGTACCAAGGCGAGTGTGTCCCCCTGGCAATATGCACGCCTCACCAGAAATAGGGTCAGAGAATGTGCATGGGGATGGAGGAGGTGGCGGCGGAGGGGGTGCAGATGAACCGTCACACCCCGTCAGCACTACAGCCACGACGACCAGGACTATCCACCAAAGGCCTCCGCCCGAAGCAATGAAGGCAGCCTCAGTGAGTCCTAAACGTTTGGCCGTTTCTGCGAATCGCTGCGGACTATCCAGAGACGCCGCCAGATGCTTAAAGGCCTTCGGATTCTTGCTAACGATATCAGATAAGTATCTGAGATCTGCTTTCAGGCGATCAACGGTCAGAGATGAGCCGTCGATGACTGTCGGATCAATCAGAATTCGCGGAAACTTCCCTGATGTGAATCGTTCCAGCCGCGCAGCGGAAAACAACCGATAAAGGCTGGGTTCCCTGCAACTCGGTTCAAATCTGTTGTGAAGAAACAGTTCACCGATTGCTTCTACTATCCATTGCCCCTGCTCGGCCAACCTAAGCGGATCACTTGCTTGTTGCTGACTTACCATCTCTTTTTTGGGTGCTTTTCTCTTCACTGTGCTTTCCTTTCTGTTGGGTTTATCTTGCGCGCTTGAGAAGCTACTCCCCTCTAACTATGGATCATATGGTTCCCTATTAAGAACCATGGCGTCGCCCTCCTGTAGCATAAGAACCTTCGTCTCATTTCGCAAAAGATGCCTGATTCATGCTCTTTGAAGCGCGAATACCATGCGTCGCTGCCCAGTCGGGGATCTGATATCCTTAGCCTATAAGAACCCCCGTCACGCAAATCATAGGGAATCCACGGGACTACGGACCTCGCTTCCGCCACGATTTAACACGTGCGTATAGATCGCGGCCACTTGGCGGCAGTTGGTGTGCAGGGATTGTAGTGATAGGCACGGATTGCCAGGCGCACCCCGTCGAGGAATCCGGAGTGGTACAGCAAGAATGAGAATCCCCAAAGACCGCCATGGCCTTGCCCGCCTCTGATGAGATAGGCAGTATTTCGGAGCAACCAGAGAATAGGATGTAGTGTCGAGATACTTAGAGAATAAGCCTTACCTGAGATGGGTGTCAAGGAAAATGACCTGATCCTTGACAACCTCCCTGGATTCCCCTACAGTGAGGCCGCATGATCCCGTCGGGCGGGATCCGAATCACTCATTCACAAGGCATACAGCATGGCTTCTCAACAAATCCAACAATCCGAGCACTTCAACGCCCCCAAGCTGGCGCTGGTCACCTTCAGCCACTTCTCCATCGATACCTACAGCAGCTTTTTGGGGCCACTCCTCCCTCTCCTGCTGGTCAAGTTTCACCTCTCTCTGGCACTCGCAGGGGTTCTGGTGACCTTGTACGCCCTGATGTCCGGTCTAGGCCAGCCGGTCTTCGGTTTCCTGGCCGACAGGTCCCGCAGCCGGATCTTCATTCTGGCGGGCCCCATCATTGCCGCTCTCTTCATTTCCCAAATCGGCAGGGCCTGGAACTACGGAAGCCTTGTGGCCATCATGATGCTTTCAGCCGCCGGAGCCGCGATTTTCCATCCGCAGGCGGCCGCTATCGCCGGTCAGGTGTCCAGCGGCCGGCGCGGGTTCGGGGTCTCCATCTTCATGATGGGGGGGAGATTCGGATATGCCACGGGACCGTTGGTTGCTGCCTTCGTAGCCTCCCGCTATGGCCTTGAGCGGCTCTACTACATCTTCTTCCCCATCCTGCTGGTGGTTGGCTTGCTCTTCCTGTACTGCCCCACACCAAGCGGCCCCAGGCGGACGGGGAGTTTCCAGGATCTCACCCAATCTCTGCGCATGGCCGGCAAGCCTCTGTTTTACGTCTGGCTCATCGAGGCCTTGCGCAGCGGCCTCATGTCGGCCTTGGCTTCCTTCCTTCCGCTCTTGTACACACAAAAAGGGTTCGGGTTGGTTCAGGCCGGAGCCACCAGCACGATTTTCCTGGCCTCGGGAGCCGTGGGAAGCATGCTCGGAGGATACACCTCGGACCGCTGGGGACGCAGGCGCGTCATTTTGACCGCCATGTCCCTGTCCATCCCCATCTTCTACCTCTTCCTGCACACCTCAGGACCCCTCAGCTTCGTCTTTCTGGGTCTCACGGGTCTCGTTCTCCTCTCCACCCTGGCTGTGACAATCGCCCTCGCCCAGGAAATGCTGCCCGCCAGCGCCGGCATGGCCTCCAGCTTCATGCTGGGGGTTGCCTGGCTGGTCGGCAGTCTGCTTTCCACCCTGGTCGGAGTCCTGGGAGACTATCTGGGGATCGCCGGGGCCTTCAACGTCGTGGGATTCGCGATCCCGGTGGCCGCATTTCTGGCCTGGCGCCTTCCCGAGGAATCGCGCCTGCGCAGGCCCCACTTGGCGCCTGTCGAGGCTGTGGCTCGCTCCACCGAAATCTGATTCCCGTCAGCGTTGGCAGAATGGGCAGAAGAAACTGCTCCGCCCCGCCTGGACAATCCGGCGGATCCGTGTCGAGCAATTCGAACAAGGCTTCCCTTCTTTTCCGTAGACGCGCAGCCGGATCTGGAAATCCCCGGGCTGTCCGTTTCCGTCCCGGTAATCGGAGAAGGACGTGCCGCGTTGTGCAATTGCGTCCCGCAGAATCGCGCGCAACGATTCCGTGAGGCGCGCGAAGGTCGCTTTCGAGAGGCGCGAGACCGCACGGTTGGGACGGATGCGGGCCGCGAACAGCGCCTCGTTGGCGTAAATGTTGCCGATTCCCGCAATCACCCGGCCGTCCATGAGGAAGTTCTTTACAGGGAGGTGCCTCCCCCGGGAGCGCACCCACAGATAATCTTCGGGCATGGAATCGCCGAGTGGCTCGGGCCCCATATTCCGGAAGGAGGGATCGCGGGCCAGAGTTTTCCCGCTTGCGGCGAAGACCAGGCCAAAACGGCGCTTGTCTTCATAGCGCAGATCTTTTCCTCCGGACAGGTGGAACAGCAGGCAGTCATACGGATGCACAGGGGCTTGGGAGCTCACGACCCGCAGCCGCCCCGTCATTCCCAGGTGAAGCACGAGCACTTGAGGAGAATTGAGAGAAAAGAGAAGGTACTTCCCGCGTCGTTCAACGGTTTCCAGCCGCCTGCCCACAACCTGCCGCTTCAGCCGGGAGGGATGGACGGGCCGGCGCAGTTCTCTCTGGAGAACCGTGAGGCCCATGATCTTACGCCCTGTCACCAGGGGGAGAAGCGTCCGGCGGACCGTCTCGACTTCGGGAAGCTCCGGCATGAAACCTCAGTCACCCCCCTTGCAGCCTGACACCAAACCAAAGGTGAGCGAACCGGTCAGGGTGGGTTCGGGTTCCTCCTCCGGAGGAATTTGAAAATAGGATTGCGCAAACCGGGCGCGGACCTCTGCGGACCTGTGCGCCCCGGCGGTCTGGGCCGCTTCGTACCAGTGCTTTCCCATGGGCACCTTGTCAGCGGAATCCCCGTAAAACACCAGGGGCTGAGGCCAGGTGGTGATTTCCACGAAACCGGCCATGAACAGGATCTGGCGCAGCTCGGAGAGGGGGAGCATGCAAAACTCAGGGCCGTGGGTGCGGCGGAAGACGTTTTGGACCAACTGGGTCACCTCGGTCTCCACGGCATCCGACGGCTCGCGGACCACGGGGTCCAGTATCATAATCTTCCCTCCGGTACGAAGGACACGGCGGGCTTCCTTGAGCGCCGCGCCCTTACGCTTGAAGTGATGGAGGCTGAACACGGAGACCACCAGGTCCAGGGTTCCTGTTTTGAGCGGGAGATTTTCCCCCCGGCCGCAGACCAGGAAGAAGTTCCTGCCTCCCTCTTCCGTCTTATGTTCGCCGGCCACATGGAGCATGGCCGGAGCGGGATCGACACCTACCAAAACACCCCGCGGCAGGTCAGGCAACAAAGCCCGGGCCACCCGGCCCGTCCCCGCCCCCATATCCAGGACCTTTTCCGTGCCCCTTAGCTTCAGATGGCGGATCATCTCTTCGATGAGCGCCGTCCGGCTGTTAGACTGGCCCATCCTCCGGTCAAAATCACGGGCGTGGTTGTGGTCATGAAAGGGCGTTCTTCGTGACACGAGCTCTCTCCTACAGCTTGTAGCCGATCTTGCGCAAAAAGTCCTGACGGGCGGCCGTTTCCTGGGGGCCTTCCACCCCCTTGGACTTTTCCCCGTCAATCACGCCGAGGATCCCTCTCCCCTGCTCGGTCTCGCCGATCACCACCTCCACCGGGTTCGCGCTGGCGCAAAAGATCCGGCACACCTCGGGGACGTTCTTGACGGCGTTCAGCACGTTGATGGGAAAAACGTTCCCGAGCAGGATCAAAAAGCAGTGGCCCGCCGACAGGCTTAAGGCATTCCGCTTTGCCAGCTCCGTCAGCTCCGGGTCGGTGCCGCTCGCTCGCACCAGGCACGGCCCCGAGGACTCGCAAAAGGCGAGCCCGAACTTGATCCCCGGGACGGCCGTCACCAGGACTTCGTGGAGGTCTTCGACCGTCTTGATGAAATGGGATTGCCCCAGGATCAGATTCAAGTCCCCCGGTTTCTCCAGCTTGACCGTTTTAATCTCCACGACCCACCCCCAGTCCGGAAACTTGATGTTCCGAGTTCTGGTTCGCTCCCTCTGCTATGTCCCAGTAACGACTTCCTGATACGAAAACTCCTGCAGTCGCGCATTGGCACGGGCATGCTCAATCGTCATGCTCACAAGGTTTCCCTCCCGGTCCAGATCTACGTATATACTTTCGCTGTTCTCCCTTGTCTCGGCGACCTCATGGTCTGTGAATTCAACAAGGGCAGTATCTGTATCTGAGAAGTACTTCACCCTCATTTCCTTCCCTCTCATCCAGCTTCGAGATGATCAGTCCCCCGGGAAATCGGTCCTGCGATCTTCAAACCGCCACGGTCTCGAAAGCGACCCGCCACTGCTCAGATTCGGCAACAGTGAAGTTCAGCCTCTCAAATCCAATAACGTGACCGGATTTGTCTTTCATCAGTATCACTTCATCGCCTGTCTCTTCGCAAACGTATTCCTCTTGCGGATCGCCGAACCAAACGGTCAGCGTGTTCCCCACACGATCGTAAAACACTTTTACTTCGGCCATACCCGTACTCCTTCTTTAATGGCCTCGGTAGGATATGTCGTAATCAGGAAGCCCTCTCCATCGAGGCGTTTCACGACGGCACAGACCCACCCTCTTCCCTGTTTCGACTTGTAGAATAAATATACCGCCTGATCCTGTCGGCTCTGTCGTATTTCGTCTGGGTTCTCTAGGGCTTCTCTGACAACTGACTCGTGCTCTGCCATCACCGGATGCTTGACGGTAGTTATCACCTCCCAGTAAGAACGAGTGACACGCACACAAAAATTGAGCGGTGTCTGGATTTCAAAGAGCACCTGTCGCTCGGGTGAGTCGTCTGCCATGCGACTTATTTTACCTCACCCTTTGAAATAACAAAAGGATGCTTTGTCCTCTGATACCTTACCTTCCCATTCCGTGCCCGACCTCCTATAATGAACCCCTGGAGGGCCGACCCATGATCGCCGAGATCCTCTCCGTAGGCACCGAGCTTCTCCTGGGCCATACGGACACGAACGCTTCCTACCTGGCCACCCAACTGGCCCGCTACGGTATCGACCTCCACTGGATCTCGCAGGTGGGGGACAATCGCGAACGCCTGACTGAGGCCATCGCCCGGGCCTGGAGCCGCTCGCAGCTCATTTTGATCACTGGAGGGCTGGGACCCACCGAAGACGACCTGACTCGCGAGGCCATTGCCGACGCCCTGGGAGAACCGCTGGCCATCGATCCGGATCAGGCCCGGGAGCAGGAAGCCACCTACGTCGCCCAGGGCAGGTCCCTCCCCATGCCTGCGGGCCGCCTCAAGCAGTCCGCCCGCATCCCCTCGGCCTGCTTTCTTCCCAACCACTACGGAACGGCACCCGGCTGGCTGGTGGCGAAAGACGGCAAGATCCTGGCCACCATGCCCGGCGTGCCCGTGGAAATGACCCACATGTGGGAGGAAGAGATCGTCCCCCGCCTCAGAGACCTGGGGTGCATCACGCACACGATTCACTCCCGCACCTTGAAGATGCTCGGGATCGGCGAATCCATGGTCGAGGACGAGATTCGGGATCTCATCCACTCTTCCAATCCCACGGCGGCGACCTATGCCACCCGCACCGGAGTCCATGTCCGGATCACGGCCAAGGCCGCCGCCGTGGCGGAGGCCGAGGCCATGATTGCCCCCCTGGAGCGCGAGATACGCGCCCGTCTGGGCAAATATATTTACGGTGTCGACGAAGAAGGGATCGGAGCCAGCGTGAACCGCCTTCTCCGGCAACACGGTCTCACGCTGGCCACTGTGGAAATCGGCAGTGCGGGAAGCCTGTGCGCGATGCTAACCGAGGGTAAAGAGCCTTCTTCCTACCGGGGCGGGATCGTACTCTCCAATGGCCGCGACATCAGATCTTTCTGCCCGGCCGCGGGGCTGATTGAGACCCCAGACACAGAGGACCCCGGGACTTTGCAGGCCCTCGCTGCCC
>JACPSX010000149.1:0-1672 GCA_016193065.1 Candidatus Tectimicrobiota bacterium
TCCTGAGCAATGCTCCCCAGAGCCCGATCCTCTAGCTCGGGCAGCGCGCTACCCGAAACCACGGCGGGCACCGCCGGGGAATTGATCTCGCGATCCAAGCTCTCCAGAGCGATGCTCCCCAGAGCACGATCCTGCCGACTCCACATCGCGCTTTCCTCGACCGTGGTGGAAACCGCCGGGGAAGCAATCTCCCGATCCAGGCTCTCCTGAGCGATGCTCCCAAACTCTGCCCAGGCACTGGCAGCCCCAAGAATCAGCGCTGCCGCTACCGCCAAACCCCAAAGACCTTTGCCTAACTTCATGTGCATTCCTCCCGCTAAATCCTTTTGTTTAGTTCTAGTCGCCTGCCCCTGTTGGCAGGTCCAGTTGATCCCTATTATAGACCGTGAAGGTCTACTTTGTCAAGGCTATTACTAATGTATTTTACTTAGATGACTAGTAGGGGTGGAAACATCACTCCCGAATTGGCCGCTCTCCAACAGATCACCGGTACCCATGGCCAGTGAGCTGTCGTTTTCCCGTCCTTTGCCCTTCTAGTCCGAAAGCTCAATAAAAAAGGGCCGTCGGGAAAGGTCAACCGAGACGGCTTCTGCGGTGATAAATTGCGTGCCGAATTTTTCCGCCTGCGCCCTCGTCCTCTGCATCAGCTCCGGCCCCTGCACTCCGTCCGGAAATCCCGGGTAGTTTTCTACGAGCGTTGTGGTAAAGAGCTGTCCCCCGGGGTCGCGACCTTCAACCACTATAGGCTTCAGGCCTGCCCGAGCCGCGTAGATGGCCGCAGTGAGCCCCGCCGATCCTGAACCGAAAATGACAAGTCTGGTCTTGATCTCACTGGGTTTTTCGCCAAGACCCAGAAGCTGATCCAGCTTGCCTTTATTCGCAAGGTCACGCAGCTCATCAAATCCGCCGACAAGCTCGCCATCGATGAAAATCTCCGGCACGGTTTTCCGGCCCAGGGCTCTCTCCAGCATCTCCTTTAGTTTCCCAGGGTTTTCTTCCACATCGATCTCAATAAACTCCTGCCCTTTTTCCCTGAGAAGCTCCTTGGCCTTATGACAAAATGGACAATCCTTTTTGGTATAGACTTCAATCTTAGGCATATTACTTCTCCTCTTTACGGCGATGGTTAGGGGGTCGCATCAACCTTAGCCATGCGTATCCGCAATCGACCGGCCGGCGATATACCGAAAAGAATACCTGCGGCTGCCACCAAGCTGTTAAGAGAAAGGATGGAAAGGTCCGTCAGCGCATTTCCGATGTCACAGCCACCCGCCACCGTTCCGCCAAATCCCATGAGAAGCCCTCCCGGAAGGCGCCTGGGTAGCTCAGAAGCCTCGGGCACGAGCCAGGGAAGTTGCTCAGCCCTTGGCCGACACCATCCTCCAGCCAAAAATCATCCCTCCTATGCCGGCAGCCAGCCACGTTAAAGGTGGAATCGGGACAATGAGGAGCCCACTTTCCGCCAGAATGTTAATGACGAGCAGTTGGTACCCCGAGCGCAAGCAGGTAAGCAAGAAACGATGAAGAGCCCTCACTCTAAACGAGTTTCTGAAAAGCACCGTGCATGCAGAAATCCCCCCGATGGATGACCACTCCGAGGGGGATGCCGATCAGAAGCCCTATACCCGCGCTCAAAACCAGAGAAACATCCTTGATAACATACAGCATATGG
>JACPSX010000149.1:1689-14706 GCA_016193065.1 Candidatus Tectimicrobiota bacterium
ACCCTCTGACATGATTTACCTCTGGTCCATCAGTTCAAGCCCGAAGCGGATGGGGATGCCGAAATTAGAGCCCGTGAAACTCACCAGCACGGCATGATTGATCCCTATGACTTTCCCCCTGGTATTCACGATGGGGCTACCGCTCCCGCCAGAGGTGGTAAGGGCATCATAGGTTAACTGGTGAGGTCGTACATCGGAGACGTGACCCCAGGTAGCCAAAGGTCGAATCAATCCCTGCTGGGATAGCTCATTGATAATCTCATTCACCCGGCTGCCTTGAGTTTCAATCATCTTCCTAAGAGTGGCGGGATCGACCCTAGCCAGCAGCGCTTCTACCCCAGTCGGATAACCGATCAAAATAACCGGCCTTCCTACAATTGCTGCCCCCGGACTGCTGTCCAGATTGAGGACGGGAAGCTTCACTCCTTTTTGGTCGAAGCGGAGAAGGGCGACATCGGCTTTGTCGGAGAGCCGGTGGGTGCGCAATGGGAAAGGTTCTTTAATCCCTGGAAAGAAGGCTCTGGAGAGAATGCTCACCGGACGAAAACCAGAATCTATAAAAGGCTTTGCTCCTTGGTCTTCCCACCAAGGCTCAGCCACATGGCGGTTGGTTAAAATTTCACCAGCCCTGACCAAAAAGCCCGTCCCACTGGAACGAATAGAGACTATCGGGCCCTTCCCCTCAACAGAGACCGGCGCCTCTCCTGCGGCATCCCGTACGGGTTCCCCCGAGGAATCAACCCTGGAAAAACGGATTCTGCGCCCTGCTTGATCTTCAAAGGTATAAACCACCTCGAGGAAGGCCACACCCCCCATATCCCTCTGGATCACGCTTTCCCCGGCCTTTTCTTCTCTTTCAAGATCATGAATTTTCCGAGTGGCAACGCTAAGTTGCGATTCCAAATCTCTAATTCTCGCGTCCCCTTGTTCTGCAAGGTCAGTGGAGTCCTTGAGTTGGGTCTCCAGGCGGTCCCGCTCTTGGCGCAACCGAGTAAGGGCCGCCTCGGTCTCTGTGCGGTAGTGGGTCAATTGCTCCCTGGCTTCTAGAAGGCGTTTTTCCAACTCTTTTTGCGACAGGCGATCCGATTGCATCTCCCCGGAAAGGCGAAGTAAAGATTTCTCGTAATGAAGTCGGTCTACATAGGACTTGTACAGAAATAGGGGAGATCCGACAATGGAAGCGATCATCAGAAATAAGATCGAAAAAACCGAGACCCGAACCTTCCAGGAGGCTTCTCGATAGACCTCTTGCAACATCGTTTTGAAGAATGAAGGAAAGGCCACGAGTCTATTCTTTCCGCCCAATATGGTGCGGTCAAAACAATCCGCACAGATATCCCGGAAAGGCTTGCAGGGCTGATCTTCAGGACGAATCCTGAAGCGGACCTTGGGTCCGCCCTCGCCAAACTCGATAATATCCCCATCCTGCAGGATGATTTCAGGAGCCATCCGATTATTGACAAAGGTCCCCCGTCCCTTGTCAGAAAGGCTATATTCACAGTTCTCAAAGCGGATCTCGGCATGAAGTGCAGCTACGAGAGGATCTCTCTGGAGATCAAAACGGAAATCACATTCCTCCCCTGACCCGATCTTAATGTGCTCCTCGCCCCGGGTTTCAACCGTTCCTCTTTTGCTGCCGGAGAGATGGATAAAGGTGGCGGCCATTGTCTGATCATCCTCCGAGTATGAGTCTCCCGACCCTCTAGCCAGCCCCGTTTGCCTCTTGTCTATTGAGATGAAAGCCGCCCGAGAAGGATTCAGAGAGATTCCTTCAACCCGGTCAGGATGAGGGAAATAGCACAAGCCCGCTCAAAGTGGGGGGTAGCGCTCCCACATCTTCTCGTTCAGAAAGCGCTTCAGCCGCAGGCGGATCTCGGAGGGCATGCTGTCGCAGGAAATCTCCCGGCTTAAGTCAATCGTCTGCCGGTAGGTCCTCATCATCGCGAAACAGTTTGGGCAATCCGTAAAATGAGAATCGAGTCGGGCGCGATCCCCGCCAAGCATGGTTCCGTCCACGTAGTCGATGAGCAGCCGCGTAAGAGCCTCGCAAGAAATCCCCCTGGTCGCCAGAAGCCAGCAGCCTAAGCTGCTCCACAATTTTCTAAACAGGCTAAACATCGCCGCCCACTCCTGCTTCGTTTCTTTTGGATAGCCCGGACCGGCCGGATACTGAGAACGGAGTCCGGCTCCCGCAACGTGTGAATCTTCTGCGAAGAAGAAAAAAGGGGGCCCCGAAGGGCCCCCCGGAGATTGGCAGCTAGCTGATCTCCCGATCCAGACTCTCCTGAGCAATGCTTCCCGGAGCCCGATCCACTAGCTCGGGCAGCGCGCTACCCGAAACCACGGCGGGCACCGCCGGAGAATTGATCTCCCGATCCAGACTTGCCTGCGCGATGCTGCCCGGGCCTCGGTTCTGCCGATCCCATACCTCGCTTGCGGGCACGGTGGCGGAAACCGCCGGGGAGTTGATCTCCCGATCCAGACTCGCCTGGGCGATGCTTCCAAACTCTGCCCAGGCACTGGCAGACCCAAGAACCAGGACCGCCGCAACCGTCAAACCCATCAGACTTTTTCCTGCCTTCATGACCTTCCTCCTAGTTAATCTGTTTGTTGAGTCTCGCTCTCCCGGCTCTATCGCCAGGTTCACTTACTTCTTGCCTACTAAGATGAAAAAGATCCGGGAAGGATTCAGGAATTTTGCAGATGGGTCGGGATGACGGAACAGAAGAAGGACCAGATTAAAGAGGGGGGTAGCGCTCCCACATCTTCTCGTTCAGGAAGCGTTTCAGGCGCAGGCGGACCTCGGAAGGCATGCAATCACTGGAAATTCCCCGGCTTAAGTCGATCGTTTGCCGGTAGGTCCTCATCATCGCGAAACAGTTGGGGCAATCCGTGAAATGAGAATCGAGTCGGACGCGGTCCCCAGCCGGCATGGTTCCGTCCACATACTCGATGAGCAGCCGCGTAAGCTCCTCGCAACGAATCCCCCTGGCCGCTAAAAACCACCAGCCCAGGCTGCTCCACAATTTTCTAAACAGGCTAAACACCGCCTCCCTCTCCTGTTTCGGGCTGCCGGTTGCCCGCATCGGTCAGATACCGGGAGAGGTTCTCCCGTACAAACAGACGCGCCCGATGCAGCCGGGACTTTACCGCAGCTACCGACAGACCGCAAATTTGTCCCACCTCCTCGTTGCTCAGACCATCGACATCTTTCAGGAGCAGGACTTCCCGATACTCGCCGGGGAGCTTTTGAATGGCCGCATCCAGGTGCCTGGCCAGTTCCTTGCTCAAAGCCCCGCCTTCCACCCGGTCCGTCCAGTCCTCCACGGGTCCCGAACCGGGGCATGTAATCGTCCAGGGAAACCGTGGCTTCTTGTTCCTTCTTGCGCCCCCGGAGCTTCAGGTAGCAGAGATTTTTGGCGGTGGTGAAAACCCATGGCAGGAAAGAGCCCGGTTCCCTCAGCGTGCCAATCTTCTCCAAAATGGTAACAAAGACCTCCTGGAGTACCTCCTCGGCGTCGGCGCTGTCGCCCGTCATTTTCAGCGCGTAGTAGTAGAGCTTCTCCTGGCACTGCTCCAGGATAGACTCTAGCGCCGTCTTATCCCCGGATTGGAGTCGCTTGACAGCCTCGGCGAGGGTCGCACTAACCTGCATATCCTTGACCATGGGTCCCAAATTCCCCGGTTTTTAACGTATCCTGGAGTTAGCTGCCCTAAAAGCACAACATCGGGACTGGCCTCCCGGTTCCCCCGACCGCTCCGTATTCTCAACTCTCTCTAATAAAAACTTTTATCCTGGAAAATCTTCTAGGAATGTAACCTTCCCTACAGTGCAGCTCAATTTGGGGCTCTAATGTGTTAATTACCGGCTCACGATTCGAGGAGAACGCAGGATGAAACGGCCGAATCCCCTTCTCCTTTTTGCCCTTGTCCTCTACCTTTCCGGACTCCCCTTTGCCCTCCGCAGCGATGGCGCGGACGGCGCAAAGTTATGGACGGGGGATGCCCCCTGGAAGACCGATTTTCGCCGCCATTCGGTTCCCCTGGAGGAGATCATCTCGGGCGGCCCTCCCCGCGACGGGATCCCCTCCATTGACCGCCCCCTTTTTGTTTCTCCCGAAGCAGCGGCATCCTGGCTTTCCGGCGCGGAGCCCGTGATCCGCCTGGAAGTGGGACGGGAGGCAAAAGCTTATCCACTCCAGATTCTTATGTGGCACGAGATTGTGAACGACGCCATTGCAAGGACACCGGTTGCTGTGACCTTTTGTCCGTTGTGCAACTCTGCCTATGTGTTTGACCGCCGCCTGGAAGGAATGATCCTGGAATTTGGCACCACGGGGCGGCTACGGCACAGCGATCTCATCATGTACGATCGGCAGACCGAGTCCTGGTGGCAGCAGATGACCGGCGACGCGATTGTGGGGAAACTGACGGGGAAGAGGCTCGCTACCCTGCCGGCCAGCATGATCTCTTTTGCAGACTTTCGAGCGGCCCATCCGGATGGAAAAGTCCTGTCTCGAAAAACGGGCTTCCGGCGATCCTACGGGCAAAATCCCTACGTCGGCTACGACCGGATCGACCAGCCACCCTTCCTCTTTCAGGGAAAGATCGACAATCGCCTTCCACCCATGGAACGGGTGGTCACCGTGAGCGTCGGGACAACCCACAAGGCGTATCCCTATTCAGTCCTCTCCCGCAAGAAGGTCGTGGCGGATGAGGTGAATGGAAAAAGGATTGTGGTTTTTTACCTGGAGGGAATGGTCTCCGCCCTTGACGGTCCTGCAATCGCCGAGTCTCGGAAGGTTGGAGCCAGCAGCGTGTTCGAGGACTCCATAGGTGGACGACGCCTCTCCTTTGTCGAAGAAGGAGGCTTCTTCAAGGACCGGGAGACAAAGAGCACCTGGAACATCCTGGGACAGGCGTTGGCGGGGCCGCTGAAAGGGCGAGCCCTGACGCCCGTCATTCATGGAGACACATTCGCCTTTGCGTGGTTTGCCTTCAGGCCTGGTACCCTGCTCTACAATCCCTAGCCAGGTTGCTTAGCAGAAGGGCAAAGGAAGTCAGTCGCTGACTTCTTGAAGAGCATCCGAAAAAGACATGGAACGACAGGTTGCGCAAAAATGGCTCGTATGCTACGCGGTCAGGAGCAAAATGTGTGACCTAAAAGTACTTCAGGCGCCGGCGGAGCGGCGAACCCCAAAGATCGCTCGTGTTCTTTCGAGGGTGAGAATGTGGTGAGATGGCCCTAATGGATCGGCAACTTGTCGGTCCGTGTGTTCTGGGGACCATTCACAAGAGGAGGGAATTCCATGAGACTTATCGGTCCGATTATCACAGTACTGGCGACCGGTGTGCTCGGACTGGTCGTGGCAGTGACTGCAGGCCCCCTTCCGACCCACAATCCCTGCGGAGCAGCGAATCCATGCGCTTCCCAGCAGATCACCAATCCTTGTGCGGCAACAAATCCCTGCGCGGCCCAGGGCCCATCGTCCATCGTCGAGGAGGTCCCCTGGAAGACCGATTTCAGTCGGCACTCGGTTCCACTGGAGGAGATCACCTCAGGTGGCCAACCCCGAGATGGCATCCCCTCCATTGACCACCCCCGCTTTGTAACTCCACAAGAGGCAGTGTCCTGGCTTGCAGGCGTGGAGCCCGTAATCAGCCTGAAAGTGGGGGGAGAGGCAAAAGCCTATCCTATGCAGATCCTCACGTGGCACGAAATCGTCAACGATACAATTGCCGGGATACCTGTAGCCGTGACCTTCTGTCCCTTGTGCAACGCCGCCTATGTGTTTGACCGGCGTCTGGACGGGCTCACGCTAGAATTCAGCACCTCAGGGTTTCTGCGCCGCAGCACCCTGATCATGTACGACCGACAGACCGAATCCTGGTGGCAACAATTTATCGGCAACGCCGTTGCCGGAAAGCTTATGGGGAAGCAACTGTCCCATCTTCCTGCCAGCATCATTTCCTTTGAAGACTTCCGTGCTGCCCATCCCGGAGGCAAAGTACTGTCTCGGGAAACAGGATACGAAAGACCCTACGGGCGGAATCCTTACGTCGGCTACGACCGAATTGACCAGCCTCCATTTCTCTTCAAGGGGAAGATCGACGACCGTCTTCCCCCAATGGAACGAGTGGTCACCGTCAACCTTGGTGAGATCCACAAAGCTTACCCACATTCGATTCTTTCCAAGAAGAAAGTCGTGACAGAAGAGCTGGCTGGTAAACAGATCGTGATCTTTTACCGGAAGGGAACTGCATCGCCTCTTGATGGACCCAAGATCTCTGAGTCGCGAAGGATTGGATCCACCGGTGTCTTCGAGAGTCACCTGGGCGGGCGTCGCCTCACTTTTGTCGCAGAAAGAGATTCCTTCAAAGACAGGGAAACAAAAAGCACCTGGAATATTCTGGGACAAGCAGTCGCGGGTCCACTGAAGGGACAGGCCCTGTCGCCTGTTGTTCACGCCAACCTCTTCGCCTTTGCCTGGTTTGCCTTCAGGCCCAATACGCTTATATACAATCCTTAGCCGGATTGTTCAGCCAACCACGGGAGGATAGAGGAAATCACTTGATAACTTCCATCGAAACGGTTACCCCCCGTAATTTAGGTTGTGTTCACGCATGAGAATCGTTTCGTCCTGCCGCCGCATACCGGCTCCCAGCACTTCTCCCACAAAGAGCGTGTGGTCGCCTTTGGCGACCTCGCCAACAATTTTACACTCCCACCATGCCGGTGCGTTCAGCAGCAGCGGGCAGCCCGTTGCCGGACCGGGTTCGAAATGCTCCCCGCCGATCGAATCTCCCTGCCGCTGATGCGACTTAAAAAAGTTGAATGCCATGTCCCGCTGCTCCCTGCCGATGACGTTCATTGCAAAAACACCGGTATCTTTGATATGACGGTGGACACCCGAGTCGACCTTCACGCCAATCGCGACGAGAGGCGGTTTAAAGGAAGTTTGCGTGATCCAGTTGACAGTAGCCGCACCAACGTCCCGGTCGTCCTTACTCCTGGTTGTGAGGACGAACATTCCGTACGGGATCATGCGGAGCGCCGTCTTTTTGGCGTTTTCATCGAGCATCAGAGTACCCCCTCTACTCCAACTCTACGCAGACTCAATTCCGGATTCGATGGGAATCGAGTTTTCGCCTGATCGCATTGCGGAATAAGGTTACGATACCTCCTCGCCGGAACAATGTCCAGGGTCCTCCGGGAAACATCCGGAGCCGCGATCTTGCGGAGCGCGGGGAAGAATAAAAGGTTTTTGGCCGGGTAATGCTGCGTGGGGAAGAAAAAGAACCAGATCGAGGGAAGGATCAGCGCTCCTGTATTTTCTCCTTCAGGAAGCGCTGCAGGCGCAGGCGGACCTCGGAGGGCATGGAGTTGTTGGAAACCCCCCGGCTCAAGTCAATCGTTTGCCGGTAGGTTCTCATCATCGAGAGACAGTGGGCGCAGTCCTTGAAATGAGCATCGAGCCGGGTGCGATCCTCGGCGGGCAGAGTACCATCGACGTAGCCGATGAGCAGCCGAACCAGTTCCTCGCAACTGACTCCACGGGCCGCTGAGAACCAGCAGCCCAGTGTATCCCGGACTTTCTTCAGCAAGTTGAACACTGTCCCTACTCCCAGCTCGCCTGCTTTGTCCCCGCACCGGTCAGATACTGAGAGAGATTCTCCCGTACAAACAGGCGCGCCCGGTGCAGCCGGGATTTTACCGCAGCCACTGACAGACCGCAAACCTTTCCCGCCTCCTCGGCGCTCAAGCCTTGGACATCTCTGAGGAGCAGGATTTCCCGGTACTCGATGGGGAGTTTCTGAATGGCCGCATCCAGGTGCCTGGCCAGTTCCTTGCTCAGTGCCCCGCTCTCGACCCGGTCCGACCAGTCCTCCACGGCCCCTATGTGCCCGCGGTTGAACCGGGGCATGTAGTCCTCCAAGGATACTGTGGCATCTTGATCCTTCCTGCGCCCCCTGAGCTTCAAGAAGCACAGATTCTTTGCGGTGGTGAACACCCATGGCAGAAAAGAGCCCGGCTCCCGCAGCGTGCCGATCTTCTCCAGCACCGTAACAAAGACTTCCTGGACAACCTCCTCCGCGTCCGCGGGGTTGCCGGTCATTTTTAAGGCATAATAGTAGAGGCGCTCCTGGCACTGCTCGAGGATAGACTCCAGAGCCGCCTTATCCCCGGATTGCAGTCTCGTGACGGCCTCGATGAGGGTGTCGGTGTTTTGCGGATTCCTTGCCATGGATCCCAGATTCCCCGGTTGCCAGCATACCCTGGGTTTAACTGACTCTACAACAAAACATGGATGGCGGGCTACAAGTTCCTTTGACCGGAAAGTATTTTCAGACCCTAGCGAAAAATCAAGGGGAAACACGGCCGGGGCTGCACCGGCTGGCCCCGGCCGTGATCACCTCCCTCCCCTGAACCGCAATCAGGGCCGGCTGGCGTATCGGTCCGGGAACTGCTTGGCGATTGCATCGGCCAGCGGGTTCGCGATCATTTGCATGTGGTTGTAAGCCATCCGCAACGCCGTATAGGCCTTGACTGGATCCTTGGCCGCCTGGGCATCGATCACCTCCTTCAGCGTGAGAATGTGAGACTTGACCAGTTCTGCCACGGTGGCCTTGGGCAGATTCGGGTTCGCAGAACTGAGAAAGGCACCGAAATCATCAGCGTACCCGAGCAGGTCGCTGACGGCCTTGTCCTGCTTGGCCTTATCATTGCTCGCCGCCCCGACGGTGTAGTCCACCACGAAGCTGATATGCTTGCGCCACAGGGGCAAGAAGGCCTTCTCCGCCTCAACGTCGTACACAGAGCCGATCGCCCTCGAGATGTCAATCGAGTTCGAGTCCAGGGCATCGGCGGCAGCCTTGAATTCTGCCTGACGCCCACCCAGCGCTGCTCCCGTAGCGGCTGCGGCGAGAATCACGTGCTCACCAAACAGCGTGTTGAGCCCTGTACGCAAATCGGCGTATTTGGTGGTTGAGGTCCGGGGCATCGAGAGATCCATAGAGCCCCGTTCGGCGGTGGCCATGCTGCACCCCGTGGCGAGCAGTGCAATCAAGGCTACGGTCCCGGTGAGACGGGCAAACATCTTGTTCATCACTTCCTCCTTTTCCTCTTAGTTGACGCGGATCTGACCGCGCATGGAGTTATGCCGGGTGCAGAAATACGAGTAGGTTCCGGCCTGCGTAAACGTGAAACTAAATGTGGATCCCTTGCCCTGCAGCCGCCCGTTAAACCGGCTGTCCGGGCTCTCCGGAGTTCCCGAGGTAATGGTGTGCAAAATATCATCCTGGTTGGTCCAGGTGACCCGTGTGCCCGCCTTCACCTCCAGCAGGGCAGGCCTGAACTGGAAGGTCTGGATGGTAACACTCGCTCCCGGCGTGGGGTTGGATTCGACGTTGTCTCCGGAAGCAATGCCGACGACCGGTTTATCAGAGAGTCCTACCAGCCCCAGCACCGCAAGGAACCCAAGGGTTGCCATAATGCGCTTCATCTGATCCCCCTCCTTTCTCCCTTTGCCTTCTCTACGATTGCTTGGCCGGTTTGGATTTCCTGCCCTCAAAAGATTAAACTGGCGTTTACAGATGGACTCGCAACGCGGCTCTTCCGGCTCACTCACGCCGAAAGCTCTTCGGGAGCCGCACCCATAGGATGGGTACCCGCATCCTGGGTGTGGGCACTCCCGAAGATGCCGAATAGGAACTGGGGGTGGGCAAGGTCTCCAGTCTTATTGACAGATGCGAAAGGTCTGTGCTAGGGACAGACGCCAGAGGACCGGATCAAGGAGGCCAGATGTCTGCGGACCTGAAGGACGACCCGGTTCAGTTAATCCAACAGGTTGCCGGTGGGGACCGCGAGGCGTTTGGGCGGCTTTATGACCGCTACGCCTCGCTCGTCTTCACCTTCGCTGTACGCCTGCTCAATCGGCCCTCCGAGGCAGAAGATCTCCTCCAGGAAGTCTTCCTGCAGGTCTGGCGCCAGGCGAGAACCTATCGCCAAGACCGGGGGAGCCCGGAGGCGTGGATCACCATGATCACTCGGAGCCGGGCAATCGATAAGCTTCGTTCCATACGTAGAATAGAGAAGAGCCTCACGTCCCTGGAGAATGCGCCTGGCGTGAAGTCTGGAGGTACAGTGGAGACCGTAAGTGAGGAATCGGAGTTAAACCTGACGGTGCGCGGGGCTCTGGCCGAGCTTCCTGAGGTCCAACGGAGGGTGCTGGAACTGGCTTATTTTGAAGGGTTAACGCAGTCCGATATTGCCGCACGCCTGGGAGAGCCGCTGGGTACGGTAAAGACCCGCATGCGTGCCGGCCTGGAACGGCTGCGGGGATTTCTCGGTGCAAAGGCCAAAGGGGAGCTCTCATGAACCACGAAGAGTGGCTTGCACGAGCAGAAATTTATGCCCTGGGCGCCCTGGACGGAGAGGATCTGACCCTGTTCGAAGCTCATCTAGCCTCAGGGTGTAGCTCTTGCGAGACACGCCTCCGCGAGACCCAGGAAACGCTCACCCTTCTCCCTCGCTCCCGCACGCCGCTAGCCCCTCCACCTGCCGTCAAGGCCAGGCTCCTTGCCCAAATTGCAGGGGAAGCAAGCAGGCCTCAGGAGAAAAGACTTCCCGGCTGGCTTTCATGGGGGGTGGGAGCCGGGGCTTTGGTAGCCGCCAGCTTGTTGATTGTTTTAGGCTGGAACCTCTCCGTCACGAGGCAAGAGATGCAAAGGCTCAAAAACCAGGTGGCTGCCCTGGGAGATGAAGTGAACCAGCAACAAGAGGTCGTTCGCTTCCTCTCCGACCCCCAGGTGCGCTTCGTCCAGCTTGCAGGCCTTGCGCCAAGCCCTGCAGCCACGGGTCGGTTACTGTGGAATCCGGTGAAGCATGCGGGGCTTTTCCTGAGCAGCGGCCTTCCTCCGACCCCATCCGGCAAAGCATACGAGCTTTGGGCTATTGCCGGCAGCGAGCCCGTCCCGGCTGGCGTCTTTACCGTCGATCAGGGAGGCCGGGTCCTCTATCGTCTCCCACCTCTACCCGAAACAAAAACGTTCGACAAGTTCGCGGTCACGCTGGAGCCCGCAAGTGGTGTTCCCAAACCCTCCGGCGCCATGTACCTGCTCGGGAGCTTGTAAGGCAGAGATTTGCGCCCCGGCGTGAGCAAGCTTCTGTGCAAAGCTGCGGTGGGCCGGGAAGTGCTCGCCCGGATGAGCCTCGCGGGTATATACGAAGAGAAAGGCAATACCCTTTGCCGCAAACTGCCGCGCCATCGGTTCAAGCGCCAGCGCCGCCAGCGCACAGTAAGGTCAGGTCAGCGAGCCAAACTCAATGACCACGTCACCCTTTCGCCAATAGTCACTCAGTTGAACCGATTGGCCAGTTTCAAGAAGCATAGCCTGAAAGTCGGGTGCCGGGGATCCCACGGGTAAAATGGTGCGAAATGCCAAGAATTCCTCTGAACCCACAAACCGGCTGTAGTTATAAACTTCGATCTCCGCCTGATCGATCATCACGCACCCCCTTTCCTACCCTCACTACTCTACGGGTCTTAACTCGACCCGCCAGCGCAACTTTCCTCTGGAAACCTCCCGCCCCAAGCCCGAAAGCACAAATGGAAGCGATGGATATGCCATCAAGAAGTCGGCGGGTTCCGACTTCCCGGTAAAGTATCAACCTTTCGATAACACCGGTCAAGTCCCGATCCCACATTTCACAAGCGAAACTGCCTCCTCTCTTTCCTTTGAAAATTTGTCTGTCTCACTCCTTCCACCGTCGTCATTGTAAGCTTGCCTACAATGCAGGCTGATTCGGACCCCTATCATGACCAACGGGTCCATTGGAGTGGCTTGACAGGAAAAGCGGAGGCAGTACAATCACCCGAAAGGGAGGGGAATCGCCAGGTGAACCTTCGGCGCCTGAAGTGGATTGCCATCATCGTCCCCTTGGGATTCCTGATCCTTCTGGAGGTCGTCCGCTACCTCTACCTTGAACCGCTACTCCCTTATCCTACGGGCCACCTGCTGGCCATCGCTGTGATGATTCCCGCCGTCTATTTGTTTTCGCACTCGATCTTCACGATTATTACACGAATGGAGCAGGAAGTTCTCCGGCACAATCGCCATCTTGCGGCCATGAACCAGATCCTGACCGCCGTATCCCGCTCCCTGGAACTCGACGAAATCCTTCAGGTGGCTCTGGATCAGGTCTTGGAGGTGATGCAGATCGAGATGGGAGCCATCGCCCTGCTGGATGCCGAAAAGGAGGAGCTTAAAATAGCCGTCAACAGGGGACTCCCTCCTGAGATATACCTGCATGTAAAGTGTTTAAAGCTTGCCGACGCTCCGCTCGAATGGGAGGTAGTGCGGTCGGGAAAGCCGGCAGTTATCGAAAACCTGATGGAGGATCCCCGAGTCTTGGATATTGCCAAGCAGGCAGGGTTCCAGTCCCTCGTCTGCTTGCCGCTGAAATCAAAGGGAGTGGTGCAGGGATTGCTGGGCATCGCCAGCTGCCAGAAGCGGAGCTTCAGCCAGTCAGATGTAGATCTCCTGATGGCCACAGGCAGCCAGATCGGCATGACCATCGAGAACGCTCGGCTTTTCGCCGAGGCCCGTAAACAGAGCGAGCGGCTCCGGATCCTGCAGGAGCGGGAGCGCATCGCCATGGACCTCCATGACGGCGTCATCCAATCCCTCTATGCCGTCGGCCTGAGCCTGGAGAGCTGCGCCGAGACGGCGCGCGAAGCCCCGGAGGAGGTGACCCGGAAAATCGACCGAGCGGTGGATGATCTCAACGGCGTCATCAAGGATATTCGCAATTACATCTTCGACTTGCGCCCCAATCCAATGGGGGCAGAAGGCATCAAAGGGGCACTGGAGGAAACCGTCAAAGCTTTCAGGGTGAATTCCCTCCTGGAGGCGGAGCTCAGCGCGGAGGAAGTAGAGGGGCTCGGCCAGGAAGAGATCGTCCAGCTCGCCCACATCGCGCAGGAGGCTCTGGCCAATATCATGAAACACGCCCGG
>JACPSX010000150.1 GCA_016193065.1 Candidatus Tectimicrobiota bacterium
CAGGGAAAGTTCCCTGGCAAATCCCCGCGGGATTTCCATCAAGCCGCCCCGGGATCCGGAGCTTTCTTAAGCAGGCGGAGCTTGGCAATCCGGAAACCATCCAGGGATTCGACCAGGAACTGGTAGCCATCCACCTCGACGTGATCGCCCACCCGGGGCTTGCGACCGAGCCGGCTCAGCACGTAGCCGCCGATCGTATCGTTGTCCGGGTCGACGATGCCGAAACCAAACTGGTCGTTGATTTCCTGGATCAGGAGAAGACCACTCAGACGCACGGTGCCGTCGGGAAAGCGCTCGATCTCGACCTCATCCTCCACAAACTCGTCCTGAATCTCACCCAGGATCTTCTCCAGCAGGTCCCCCAGCGTGATCAATCCCGAGGTGCCGCCGTACTCGTCGAGGACCATGGCGATGTGCTTCTTGCGGGCCTTCATGCGGGCCAGATGATCCCCACCACGCGATCCGGGTTCTGGTCGTAGATCGGGTAGCGGGAGTACCCCTTTTCGCTGGCCATCTCCAGCAACTTTTCCCGATCGATATCCATCGGAAAGCAGATGATTTCCGTTCTGGGCACCATCACCTGGCCCGCAGTGAGGTCAGAGAAAGCGAAAACCCGGTGAATCATCTCCTGCTCGTCCTTTTCCAGAACCCCCGCCTCGGTGCTGGCTTGAACCAGCATCATGATCTCCTCCTCGGAGTGGACGAGATGGTGGCGGCTCGGGGGCTTGAGACCCAGGGCCTTGACGGCGAGATTTCCGGCTCCATTCAGGAACCAGATGAAGGGGCGGAAAACCACCAGGAATGCTTCCGTGGGCTTGGCCACAAACAGGGCCGTCTTCTCGGAATGCTGCAGGGCGATGGTCTTGGGAGCAAGCTCGCCCAAGACAATGTGCAGAGCAGTGATCAGGGCGAACGCCACGGCGACAGCGACGGAGTGGGCCCCCACCTTGGACAGGGGGATCGGCAAGAAAGAAAACCACGGTTCCAGAAGCTGAGCCACGGCGGGCTCTCCGATCCACCCCAGGCCCAGGCTCGCCATGGTAATCCCGAGCTGGGTGGCCGCGATAAAGTTGTCGGGATCCTTGACGGCCTTGTGAACCGTCCTGGCCAGAACGTTCCCTTCGGCGACCAGTTGATTGATCCGCGTGCGCCGCACCGTAACCAGAGAAAACTCGGCCGCCACAAAGAAACCGTTCAGCAACACCAGAGCCAGAACAGCCAGCAATTTAAAGAGAATTTCGGCACCCTCGCTACTCATAGATTCCGACACCTCCCCAGAGTTAGACCTCCGTCCCGCTCGGCAACCCGGGAAATCCTAAAGGTGGGCATGAAATTTCCCATGCCGCCATTCTAGCATGACCCGGCCCCTTTTGCTCCGTGGCTGCCCATTTTTTGAGCATTCACCCCTTGATTCCGTCTCCGTCCATTCTGTACAATGAGCATGATTTTTTCGTCGTATTTTCAAGGAGATATTCAAAAGCATGGGGAAGAACCCGCCGGAAATTCGGGAGAAAGGCGCAGAGAAGGACGAGGAGAACTACCTCGAGAGTGTGCTGGCCAGTCTTTCCGACGGAGTCCTGACGGTGAATGAAAGCCTGCACATCACGACCGTCAATCAAGCCATGGAGGAGCTCAGCCACCTGCCGGCGGCGAAGATGCTGGGGGAGCCTTTTGGAGTCGCCTTTCCCGATCAAAGGAAGGTTGAAGATCTCCTGCTCCAAGCAGCCAGGGAAGGGAAGACCTTTTTTCTCACCGACCATCCCCTCAAGACCCCCCAGGGGCGGCTTTTGCTCACTGGAGTGACGATCTCACCTCTCACGAACCGGGAAGGTGAAACCTTGGGGGCCGTAATGGACGTACGCGACATGAGCCGTCTCAAGGGACTTGAGGAAAGCGAGCGCATTTCCGATCACCTGGACGTAGTTGCGACCATGACAGCGGGAATGGCTCACGAGATCAAAAACCCCCTGGGTGGAATCAAGGGCGCCGCCCAGTTGCTTCTGGAAGAACTCAATTCCACGGATCTCAAGGAGTATCCTCGCATCATCATCCGGGAAGTGGAACGGGTCAACGCGATTCTGGAGGTGCTGCTGGGGTTGAGCGCTCCCCGGGCTCCGCGCCAAGAGCCCGTGAACATCCATCGGATTCTGGAGTCCATTCTCCTCCTGGAACGCCAGACCCCCCAGGGGAAGAAAATCTCCTTCCAGGTCCAGTACGACCCCAGCCTGCCGGAGGTGATTGGCGACGAGGAGCAGATGACTCAACTCATCCTGAACCTGGTTCGAAATGGGGTGGAGGCCATGACCGAGGGGGGAACTCTAATCCTGAGCACCCGGACGGCGGCGGACCTGCCGCTGGCCCGCCGCGACCGGACCGGGCAAGCCCAGCGCATGATCCTGGTAGAAATTTCCGACACAGGGGGGGGAATCCCCCCGGAGCTGATGGACAAGATATTTACCCCGTATTTCACCACCAAGCCCCGGGGAACTGGGTTGGGACTTGCTCTGGCCAACCAGATCGTGCGGGCGCACAGGGGGAAGCTGGAGGTCCAGAGCTTTTCCCGGAAGGGGACCACGGTGCGGGTCTACCTCCCCGCCAGCTCCAGAGGGAAATAAGCGGATGGAACGGGACGCAGAACGGATCCTCGTAGTGGACGACGAGGAGAGCTTGCGCTGGGTCCTCAAACGAGGCCTGGAAAAAAAGGAGTGCGCGGTGGACCTGGCCGCCAGTGCCGAGGAAGCCGTGGCCCTTCTGGAACAGCACGCCTACGCCATGGCCTTCGTGGATATCCGGATGCCGGGGATGGATGGCCTGCAACTGCTCGACCAAGTGAGGGGCCGCTTTGCGGATCTGCTGGTGGTGATCATGACCGCCCAAAACACGATGGAAAATGCCGTGGCCGCCATGAAAAAGGGGGCCTTCGACTACCTGGTCAAGCCTTTCGACCTCGATGAAGTCTACCTCCTCCTGGAGAAGATGCGGGAAATCACCGCCCTGCGGGGACAACTGGCCTCTGTCACCCGCGAACTCCGGGAAAAAAGCGGGATCGGCCAGATCGTCGGGAAGAGTTCCGCCATGCAGGAGGTCTTCAAGCTCATCGGCAAGGTCGCTGAAAGCGATGTGACGGTCCTCATCACCGGGGAGAGCGGCACCGGCAAGGAGATCATCACCCGGGCCATCCATTACAACAGCCGCCGGATCGGCCGCCCGTTCGTGGTGGTGAACTGCGCGGCGATCCCCTCGGGACTTCTAGAAAGCGAGCTCTTCGGCCACGAAAAGGGGGCCTTCACGGGGGCCACGGCCATGAAAGAGGGCAAGTTTGAGAGGGCCCACGGAGGCACCCTCTTTTTAGACGAAGTGGCCGAAATGGACCGGGACTTGCAAGCCAAATTTCTGCGGGTCCTGCAGGAGAAAGAGTTCGAGCGGGTGGGGGGAAAGGAAACCATCCGGGTCGACGTGCGGATCATCGCCGCCACCAGCAGAGACCTGGAGGCCGAATGCCGGCAGGGCAGATTCCGGGAGGATCTCTACTACCGCTTGAAGGTGCTCCCGATCCATCTTCCGCCGCTGCGGGAGCGCCGCGAAGATATCCCCCTGCTGGTGGACTACTTTCTGAGCCGCTTTGCGGAGGAATCGGGCACCGGCATGAAACTCATGTCCCCGCAGGCCATGTCCTTGCTCGAATCCCACCACTGGCTGGGAAACGTGCGGGAACTGGAAAACGTGGTCAAGAGGGCTGCCCTGCTGACGACGAGCTCCACGATCCTCCCCGAGCATCTCCCCGACCTCCTGGGCAGTTCCGGCACGAGGGGCGGGACAGGCCCATTCCCCTCGCTGGAGGATCTTCTGGAGAGCCGCCTGGCCGAGTTCGTGGGGGAGATGTGCTCGAACAAGAAGGGGGATCTCTATTCTGTGCTCCTGCGCCGCTTCGAGAGGCCCCTGCTCCGGCTCGTTCTCCGGGAGACCCAGGGCAACCAGATGCGGGCCGCGCAGGTCCTCGGAATCAACCGGAACACGTTGCGCAAGAAGATCCTGGAGTTGGGTCTTAACCCTAAAGGAGGAACCGAACCATGAGCGGCCCCCTTCGACCGGGTACCCGGCTTCCGGGTGCAGGGCAGGCCCTTCGACCGGGTACCCGCACCCAAGGGGGTACCCGGGGTGCCGGACAGGCCCTCGCCATCGTTTTGGCCGCAGGCCAGGGCACCCGGATGAAATCCCGAAAGCCCAAGGTGCTCCACCCCCTGGCCGGAAAACCCATGCTGGAATACGTTCTGGAGGTCGCCGCCAAGGTTTCCTCGAAGGTTGTGGTAGTGGTCGGTCTGTGGGGTCCGCAAACGTGGAGTGGGTCGTGCAGGAAAAGCAACTTGGCACGGCCCATGCGACACTGCAGGCCAGACCCTTCTTCGAGGGTCACCGGGGTCCGGTCCTGGTGCTTTCCGGCGATGTTCCCCTTCTACAGGAGGAGACCGTGCGCCGCCTGTTGGAAGCCCACGAAGGCAGCCGGGCTGCCCTTTCCTTCCTGAGCGCCCGGGTGGAGGATCCCGCGGGCTACGGGCGCATTGTGCGGGGAGCCGATGGAGGAGTCTTGCGGATCGTCGAGGAAAACGACGCGACCCACGAGGAAAAGGCCCTTGCCGAAATCAACGCGGGGATTTACTGTTTCGAAGGAAAGGGGCTGGCCGCTCTTCTCACCTCGATTCCACGCAACGATGTCAAGGGGGAATATTACCTGACCGAGGCGGTGTCTCTGGTCCTGGCTTCGGGAGGGACAGTTCAGGTCCTGGAGGCGGATCCGGCGGAAACATTGGGCATCAACTCGCGGGTCGACCTGGCGCGGGCCGAAGGCCTGATGCGCCAGCGCATCAACCTGGAACACATGAGGTGCGGGGTCACCCTCCTGGATCCCTCCACCACCTACATCGATGCTACCGTGGAGATCGGCCAGGATACAGTCGTGTACCCGAACACCTATCTCCTGGGCCGCACGCGCATCGGCGAGGATTGCACCGTCCTGCCCGGCTCCCTGATCGTGGACAGCGAAGTGGGGCATTCGGTGCGGATCGATGCGGCTTGCGTGATCGAGGGCGCCCGCATCGCGGATCGGGCCGTTGTCGGTCCCTTCAGCCACCTGCGCCCGGAGACGGTTCTCGAGGAAGAGGTGCACGTGGGCAACTTCGTGGAGGTCAAGAAGTCCACACTGGGGCGGGGGACCAAGGCCAACCACCTGAGCTACATCGGCGATGCCACAGTGGGCAAAGGAGTCAACATCGGGGCCGGGACCATCACCTGCAATTACGACGGCATGAGCAAACACCAGACCACGCTCGAGGACGAAGTTTTTGTGGGAAGCGACACCCAACTGGTCGCGCCGGTCACCGTGGGTCATGGTGCCATCATCGGGGCCGGGACGACGGTCACGAAAAACGTACCGCCCCAGGCCCTGGCCCTGAGCCGGGCCCCGCTGATCATCAAAGAGAACTGGGCCAAGAAAAGGCCGCGCAAAAAAGAAAAGACCGCAGGGTAGGGAGAAGACGGTATGTGCGGAATCATCGGCTACATCGGGGAACGGCAGGTTGTCCCGATTCTCATTGAAGGGCTCAAGCGCCTTGAGTACCGGGGATACGATTCGGCCGGAGTGGCCTTGATCCAGAACGGCACGGTGGAGGTGCGGCGCACCGTGGGCAAGCTCAAAACGCTGGAGGACAGCCTGCGCCACGTGGTTCTGGAAGGGACTGTGGGAGTCGGACACACGCGCTGGGCGACTCACGGCCGCCCCAGCGAGGAAAATGCCCACCCTCACCGGGCCGGATCCATCGCCCTCGTGCAAAACGGGATCGTTGAAAACTACCTGCCCCTGAAGGAAAAGCTGCGCCAGGCGGGCAGAACCTTCCAGTCCGAGACCGATACCGAAGTCCTGGTCCACCTGATCGACTTCTACTTCGAAGGGGATCTGGAAGCCGCCATGCGCCGGGCCCTGCGGGAGGTGGTGGGGGCCTATGCCCTCGCTGCGGTCAGCTCGGACGATCCGGAAAAGGTGGTGGCGGCCCGTCACAGCGCCCCTCTGGTCATCGGCCTGGGCAAGGGCGAGTTCTTCGTCGCCTCCGACATTCCCGCCATCCTGAACCACACGCGAGACGTGATCTTCCTGAACGACAACGAAATTGCGGTGCTCAGCCGGGAGGGGGTGAAGGTCTCCAACCTGGAGGGCCAGCCGGTTCCCAAGGAAGTGAAGAAGATCCTCTGGGATCTGGTCATGGCGGAAAAGGGGGGCTACAAGCACTTCATGCTCAAAGAAATCTACGAGCAACCCCGGGCCTTCTCCGATACGCTGCGGGGCCGCCTGGCCCTGGAGGCCGGCAACGTTCTCCTGGACGAGGTCCAATTCCCCACCTCCCTGCAGGACATCGAGCAGGTTTTCCTGGTCGCCTGCGGGACTTCCTGGCATGCGGCCCTGATCGGCAAATTCTTGATCGAGAGACTGGCGCAGGTTCCCGTGGAGGTGGACATTGCTTCGGAGTTCCGCTACCGCAACCCCCTGGTTTCCTCCGCAACGCTCATGATTCCGATCTCCCAATCCGGAGAAACCGCAGACACCCTGGCCGCCCTGCGGGAGGCCAAGCAGCGCGGCGCCACCACCCTCTCCATCTGCAACGTGGTGGACAGCACCATTGCCCGGGAGTCCCACGGAATCCTCTATACGCACGCCGGCCCCGAAATCGGCGTGGCTTCCACCAAGGCGTTCACCTCTCAAATTGCGGCCCTCCATCTGCTGGCCTTGCACCTGGGGCGGCTGCGGGGAACTTTGAGCCGGGAGCAAGCCCGGCAGGAAATGCAGGCTCTGCTCGGGATCCCCAACCTTCTCGAAGAGGTGCTGGAGCTGGACGAGGAGATCGAGCAACTGGCCCGCCGCTTTGCCGACAAGAGGGATTTCCTCTACCTCGGGCGCGGGATCAACTACCCCGTGGCCCTGGAAGGAGCCCTCAAGCTCAAGGAGATCTCCTACATTCACGCGGAGGGCTACCCGGCCGGGGAGATGAAGCACGGGCCCATTGCCCTCATCGACGAGAAGATGCCGGTCGTGGTCATCGCGCCCAAGGACTCCGTCTACGACAAGATCCTAAGCAACATCCAAGAAGTAAAGACCCGCGGCGGCGTGGTCATCGCCCTGGGCCACCGGGGGGACAGCTCTCTCAAGAGCAAGGTGGACGACTGGGTGGGACTCCCCGAGGTGTCGAGCTCCCTGTTCCCGATCCTGGCGGTCATCCCCCTGCAGTTGCTCGCCTATCATATCGCGGTGCGGCGGGGCTGTGACGTGGACCAGCCGCGCAATCTGGCCAAGAGCGTCACCGTGGAATGAGGCAGGACTCCCTGAATCCGCAGCAACGGGCGGCGGTCACGCACCGCGGCAGCCCCCTGCTCGTCCTGGCCGGGGCCGGCTCAGGCAAGACCCGGGTCATCACCCACCGGATCGCCCACCTGGTCAGGGAA
>JACPSX010000151.1 GCA_016193065.1 Candidatus Tectimicrobiota bacterium
ATCTATCTGATCCGGGAGGAGTGGAAACCGATCGATATCCGGCGCTGGGTGAAGGGCATCGAGAGCTACGGACGGATCGGGATGCTGGCATTGACGGAGGGATTGGTCGGACTCGCCCTGGGATTCTCCGCTCCCTTCTTCAACCTCTTCTTCGAGCAGAACCTGAGAGCCTCCACGGCCCAGATCGGTCTCATCTTCGCCGTGGGGTCGGTCATGACGGCGGTTACGACCCTCTTTGTTCCCCTGGGTGTTCACTACTTCGGACGGGTGCGCACAATCACTTTTGTCAAGCTCCTCGGGGTCCCCTCCCTCATTTTGCTTGGCATGTCGCAAAGCGTCCTCTGGGCGGGGGTGCTTTACGTCCTGACCATCCTCCTGATCGGCGGCACCTTCCCGAACAAGGGGATCTCCGATCCCATCTACAGCCTCTTTGCGATGGAGGTCGTGAAGGAGAGGGAGCGCGGCACAACGAACGGGATCATGCACGCCTTTGTGGAGTTTCCCATGGGGATCGGCGCCGCCCTGGCCGGCCCGTTCATGGCCGCCGGGGACTGGCGCACCCCATACCTCATCGGGGGCTCCGTCTTCGCCCTGGCCTTTATCCTCTACTATCTCTATTTCGCCCGCCTCGAGGGGCGCCGGCCCGCTTTTGAGCCCGCGCCGGCCGCCGGAGTCGCGGAGCCGCTGCCGTAACAGGGAGAGAAAACTCCTGGTTTGAGCCGATGCGCCGGTGTAAGATCGGTCGGCAGGAAGCCCGGAGGCGAGAATATGCCGGCGCAAGGTCACCTCTATTTTCACTCCCCCTGTTTCGACGGCATCGTGTCCGCGGTCCTGGCCTGGGATTTTCTGGAGGCCGGTCAAGGATGGGCGTCCATAACGCTGCACCGGGTGAACTACGACCTCCGGGAAACCTGGCTAACTTCCTCCCTGGAAAGCCCCTGCGCTGTCGTGGACTTTCTCTACCACCCCCAGGCGCAGTTTTGGGCGGATCATCACATGACGGCCTTCCTGAACGAGGAATCCCGGCAGCACTTTGAAAACCGGAGAGGGCCGGCTCTCGTCTACGACGAGCGGGCGGGCTCCTGCTCGGGGTTGCTCCGCGAGCATTTGTCCAGGGCATTCGGCCATAGGAACCCCCGGTACGATGAGATGGTGCAGTGGGCGGAAAAGATCGACGCGGCGCGGTACGAGTCCGTCCGCGAGGCCATTCTTGCTCCGGCCCCCGCGCTCCGGATCAGCACCGGGCTGGCCTTGGGGGGCGCAGAAGGGTACTGCGAGGGTCTGGTGCGCTCCCTCCGCAACGGAACGCTGCAGGAGGTGGCCGATCTTCCCGAAGTGCAAGGACGGTTCGAGCGGGCTCAGGCGCGCATGCAAACGGGCCTCGACCGCTTCGCGGCCGCCGCCCGGCTGGAAAGCGACGGGATCGTGGTGTTTGACGTGGACGGCAAGGGGGCCCTCATCAGCCGGTATGCTCCCTATTATTTTTTCCCGGAGGCGCGCTATTCCGCCGGCATTGTGCGCTGGGAGGATGGGGCCGGGATCACGGCCATGAGAAATCCATGGCGTGAATTTGAAAGTGTTTTCCTCGGGAAAATCTGCGAGAAACTCGGCGGCGGCGGGCACCAGCGGGTCGGGTCTGTCGTGCTGCGCGGCGATCGTGCCGCGGAGGCCGCTTCCGTGCTGGAGCGGCTACTCTCGGAGATCCGGTACGCGGAGAGCCGAGGCGGGGGAGGACAGACACCATGATCGAGCGCTTCAATTTCTTCGACATCTACGGTTATCTCCTGCCGGGCCTTGCCTTCCTGGGCCTGATGTGGCTGCCCTTCGGGCTCACGGTGGGCTACTGGCCCCCCGCGGAATGGGGCTCCGCCCTCGTCGCTCTGGTCCTGGGATACCTGGCGGGTCATCTTATCTTTGGGCTGGCCGAGCGCGCAATCCCGCCGAAGATGAGGGACACCCAAGGGGAGCTTCGTTTCCCCTCCGATATTCTCCTGGATGACGGGAATGACAATTTCTCGCCGGAGTTGAAGAGCCGGCTTGTGGATCGCATTCTCATCCGGTTTGGAATCGATATAACCGACGCTGGAAATCCGGAGCCGGAGGTTCGCGGGAAGCGGCGAAAGGACGCGTTTTTTTTGTGCCGCAGCGCTGTGAAGCAGAAGGAGGCCGCCTCCTATGCGGAACAGATGCAGGGGATGTACGTCCTGATGCAGAGCCTGACCGTGGTCTGCCTCCTGGCCGCCGTCTACCATTTCGGCTGGGCGCTGGCGATGTTTGTCCCCGTCTCTCTTCTCGATGGGACTTTGTATTTGATCGCCGCGGGAACGGTATTGGCCGCCCTCTGGCACGACTCAGGGAAGCTATTCTGGTTGATCCCGATTCTTTTCTTTTTCCTGGGCGGCTGGCTGGGCACCGGAAACGTCATCGGCTATGAAATGTTCTCCGTTCTCCTGGGGATCTGCTTTACCTTGCTGTTTATCGCCCTGCGCTGCCACACTGCTTACCGGACCTTTGCCTGGAGCTTCGCCGAGACCGTTTATCGCGACTTCTGCGGCCTGTAATTACCCTCTTCGCGTTCCGGTTCTTCCGGGGTCGAGGCGCTCCCTCGCACTCTCGCCCAAAGAGTTGAACGCCAGGATGGTGGCGAAGATCATCGCCGCGGGGAAGATAATCAGGTGGGGGTAGAACTTCATGGCGGCCCAGCCGTCGTTGGCCAGCGTCCCCCAACTGCTGAACGGAGGGGGAACGCCCAGGCCGATGAAGCTCAAGGTGGATTCCGCCAGGATCGCGGCGGGGATCCGGTAGATGACCGTGACCAGAAGGGGGCCCGCCGTGTTGGGCAGGATGTGGCGGAAGAGGATCACCCGGTGAGGGGCGCCCGCAGCGCGGGCCGCCACGATGTACTCCTGGGTGCAGATCTTCAGAACCTCGCCGCGGATCACCCGGGCCACGGTGACCCAGCTCACCAGGCTCAACGCCAGGAGAATGCCGATCGCCCCCCGGCCGATCAGCACGCTGATGAGGATGATGAGAAGAAGATCGGGGAGCGAGTAAACCACCTCCACCCACCGCATCAATACGTTGTCCGTGCGACCCCCCACGTACCCGGAGACGGCGCCGTACACGGTGCCGATCAAAACGGAGATGAGGGCGGTGGACAGGCCGATGCTGAGCGACAGGCGGGCTCCGTACAGCATCCGGCTGAACAGGTCGCGGCCCAGGAGATCGGTCCCCATCAGGTGGCTCCATCCGGGGGGCAGGAGCATGGCGCGCGGATCCTGCTGCTGGTAACCGTAGGGGGCGAACCAGGAGGCTCCCAGTGCCGCTGTGCCTAGAGCCACGAGGAAGATCAGGCTGATCCACCCCCGCCGGTGTCCCGTATGCAAGCGAGCGTTTCCCATGTTCCTACTCCACACGAACCCGCGGATCGAGGATCCCGTAGAGGAGATCGACGATCATGTTGGCCAGGATGATGAGCACGGTGTACATCAGTGTCACGCCCATGATCAGCGGGTAATCGCGGTTGGTCACGGCGGTGACGAAGTGCTTTCCCATGCCCGGCAGGGAAAAGATCGTTTCCACCACAAACGATCCCGTCACCAGGCCGGCCGTCAGGGGGCCCACAACGCTCACCACCGGAGTGAGGGCGTTCTTCAACGCGTGCCGGAGGATGACTCGCGACTCCCGCAGTCCCTTGGCCCTGGCTGTTCGCACAAAATCCTTCTCCATGACTTCCAGGAGGCTGGCCCGGCAAAGACGGGCGAGAAACGCGGCGGGAGCAAAGGACAGCGTGACCACGGGCAGGACGGTGAACCTCCACCCCTCCCACAGGGCGGGAGGGAAGAAATGCAGCGAATCGGCCAGGGAAAAGACCAGGAGGGAGCCCAAGACGAAGGTGGGGAGGGAGAAGCCCAGGACGGAAAACAATCCTCCGCCCCTGTCCAGCCAGGAGCCGGGGCGCCAGGCCGAGACGATTCCCGTCCCGACCCCGCACAGCACGGACAGGACGAGAGAGAAGAGCCCCAACTGAAGGGAGACCGGGAAAGCCTCCCGCAGGATGTCGTTCACACTCCTGCCCAGGTACTTGTACGAGGGGCCGAAGTCTCCCCGGGCCAGGCTTCCCATGTAGAGGAGGTACTGCTTCCAGACTGGTTCGTCCAGGTGATACTTCCTCTCCACGTTGGCCTGGATCGCGGGCGGAAGTTTCTTTTCCCGGTCGAAGGGACCTCCGGGCACGAGCCGCATGAGCACGAAGCTCAGCGTGGCAACGATGAACAGCGTAGGGATCGCGGAGACGAGCCTGCGGAGCACGAGCGGAAGCATGTCAGCCCTTTCCCGATCCGCCGTTGCGTCCGGCCTTCGGATCTGCGAGCCGCACCCGCTTCAGGTACAGAATGTCCATGGCGTTCACCTCGAAGCCGCGCACGTAGGGCTTGAGAAGCATGTTCTGGGCGGCCACGAACAGGGGAATGATCGGCACCTCCTCTTCCGAGAGGATTTTCTGAGCCCGGTTGTAGAGATCGACCCGTGTCCGTTCGTCAGGCTCTCCGGCGGCCCGCGCAATGAGCTCGTCGTACCGGAGGTTTCCCCATTTCGTATTGTTGTTCCCCCCTCCGGTGACAAACAGGTTGAGGAAATTGTCCGGATCGGGATAGTCCGCTCCCCAGCCCAGGCGGAACAGGGGGGGCGGGTCCGCTTTCAGGTTCTTGAGATACACTTTCCATTCCTGATTGTCCAGGTCGATGGAGACTCCCAGGTGTTCTCTCCACTGGGCCTGAAGAAACTCGCCGACGAGGCTGTTCACCGCGTCCGAGTTGAACACCGCCTTCACGCGGGGAAATCCTTTGCCGCCGGGGTATCCCGCCTCCGCCAGCAGGCGGCGGGCCTCACGCGGGTTGAAGCGCAGCCCAATCTCGGGATTGTAGGCCAGCATTCCCTTCGGCACCCAGGAGTTCGTGGGAATCTCCCCGCCCTGCAAGATCCGCGTCAACCGGGTCTTGTCGATCGCCATGGCGAAGGCTTTCCGTACCCGCACGTCGCTGAACGGCTTCTTTTCCACGTTGAACCCGTAGTAGTAGCCGCGGAGCTGGGGGGCCGTCACATATTCCGGATGTCCCCGGTAGCGGGGAATCGCCAGAGGGGGGAGATTGACAACTTCGAGGAACCCGGTCTCGTACAGGGTGAGCGCCGTGTTGGGCTCGGGAACCACGTACATCTCCACCCGCTCCAGGGCCGGAGGCGGGCCGTAGTAAGACGGATTCCGGGCCAGAATCACCTTGTAATCGTGCTGCCAGCGCTCCAGTCGGAAGGGGCCGTTGGTGACCATGTTCCGCGGCTCCGTCCACTGCTCGCCGAACTTCTCCACTATGTCCCGGCGCATCGGAAAGGTCACCATAAACGTGGTGATGCTCGGAAAGTAGGCCCGCGGCGCGATCAGGCGCACCTCCAAGGTGAAATCGTCCAGCGCTTTCACCCCGACGAGATTCGGGTCGGTGATCTTCCCCTCGTTGTACTCCTTGGCATTGACCAGGTCGTAGAGGAAGTAGGAGTATTCCGCCGCGGTCGCCGGGTTCAAAAGCCGTTTCCAGGAATATTCGAAATCCCGGGCGGTGACGGGCTTCCCGTCCGTCCACCGTACGTCCTTCCGCAGATGGAAGACGAGACGGCGCCCCCCGTCCAGGACCTCCCAGCGCTGCGCCACAGCCGGCCGGGGGTGGAGGTCTTTGTCGAACTGGGTGAGCCCTTCCATGATGTTGGTGATCACGTCGAACGAGACGTTGTCCGTGGCCAGGGACCAGTCCAGCGTCGGGGGCTCGGAGGAGAGGTTCATCCGGAAGGCGGCCGTCTCCCGCCGGTCCCCCTCCGCCTGCGCGCAGCCTACGAGAAGAGCCAGGGCAATGATCAGAAAGTGTTTGGGGCTCATGGAGTTGCTCTCCGGGGGGTGCGCACGAACACCCCCTGGCCTTTGTATAACATATCTCGGGAAAAGCTGCCCGTTGATCTCCACTTCCAGGAAGGAAGGGTTGCCGGAAGGATGACGGGCGAATGGTGGGTCAAGGGGGGAGGGAATCACAAGAGTCGGGACTTGACAGGAGGAACCCGCTGGGGTTCCTTAAGTTAGAGGATGTGAAGTTGTCGCAAGTCTGTTTCTCTCGGTGAAGGACAAACCTGCGGGAGGAGACACGGTGCGGGCCGATCGATCTCCCATCCGGGGCCGCGGTGCGGCGGGCAACCCGGCCAACCGGTTTGAGAGGATTTCCTACGTCCCTGATCCGGAATGCACCGATCCGGAAGACCCCGCGCCTGAGACCCAGTTTCTGACGGATACCTCCCGTTCGATCATCGCCTACAACGACAGCCCCGACGTGGGATTCGATGCCAGCCTGAACCCGTACCGGGGCTGCGAGCACGGCTGTATCTACTGCTACGCTCGGCCCACCCACGAATACCTTGGATTCTCTGCCGGCCTTGATTTCGAGACGAAAATCTTAGTAAAGGAAGACGCCCCAGATCTGCTGCGGGGCGAGCTTGCCTCTGCGCGCTGGAACCCCCAGGTGGTGGCGATCAGCGGGGTCACGGACCCCTACCAGCCGGTGGAGCGGCGGCTCATGCTCACCCGGCGCTGTCTGGAAGTGTTCCTCGAGTTTCGGAATCCCGTGGCGCTGGTCACCAAGAATTTCCTGGTCACCCGGGATCTGGATCTGCTGGCGGAGTTGGCCCGCTACGATGCCGCCTCGGTCACCCTGTCCGTCACGACGCTGGACGGGGATCTCAGCCGGATCATGGAGCCGCGCACCTCCCATCCGAATCGCAGGCTCGCTGCCGTTGAGGCACTGGCCCAGGAGGGCGTGCCCGTGGGGGTGCTGGTGGCGCCCGTGATCCCGGGCCTCACGGATCACGAGATCCCCGCGATCCTGACCGCGGTCGCCCGGGCGGGGGCGAGTTTCGCCGGTTACACGCCGGTCCGCCTCCCGCACGCCGTCGCCTCCCTGTTCGAGGAATGGCTCACGCGGCACTATCCGGACAAGAAGGAAAAGGTGCTGAACCGGATCCGGGCCATCCGGGGCGGAAAGCTGAATGATTCCCGCTTCGGCTCGAGGATGCAGGGGGAGGGGATTTTTGCGGAGCAGATCGCCGAGCTGTTCTCCCTGGCCTGCCGCAAAGCGGGCCTCAGCGAAGAGGGCCCGGACCTCTCCACGGCCGCCTTCCGCCGCCCGTCCGGCCCTCAGCTCCCGCTTTTCGGGTCCGCCTGAGCCTTTCCCTGGGACCCAGGAATTCCTTGTGGGAATTGACTTTTCTTCTGTATACTCACTTCGTTTCCTGAGGAGCACGCGGAAATGGCGGGACGGGAACTGACGGTTGAGAAGATCAGGGAAGCGCTGCGGCCTCTCTTCCAGAGACCGGGGCTGCAGCTTGCCCTTGTGTTCGGATCTCGATCCGCCGGCAGGGCCGGAAAAGGGAGCGATCTCGACTTGGCCGTGCTTGGGGACAAGCCCGTGGATTTGGTAAAGGTAACCAACGAAGTCATCAAGTTACTCCATCTCAACGAGGTTGATGTGGTTGACTTGCGGCGCGCCAGCCCTCTTCTGGCCATGGAATCGATTCAGCAGTTCCTGTCGGAGAGGGGATTGACGTGACCCCGATCGAGGCGGAGGTGATCCGCAGAAAATTGGGAATCATCACGGAGAATTTGCGGGCTTTGCAACCCGTCAAATCGCTCTCCCTGGAAGAATACCGCCGGGACCTCTTTCGCAGGAAGGGAACGGAGAGGCTCTTGCAGGAGTTGATCGAAGCCGCTGTCGACATCAACACGCACCTGACCACGGCGCAAGGTCAAGGACCGCCCGACGACTACTATGATAGCTTCCTCAAGATGGGTGATCTCGGTGTTCTCTCTTCAGAACTTGCCAACGGGCTTGCCCCCTCGGCGGGCCTTAGAAACCGCCTGGTCCACGAATACGATCTCTTGGACGACGAGCTGATCCTCGCCTCCGTCAGGACAGCTCAGGATCTTTATGCCCGCTATGTGAAGGCCGTTGAGGATTTCCTGAAGACCAATCCCTAGCAATTACAACGGATCGCGAATTCCTTTTCCCGCCCCATGAGGGATTCCCCTCTTGCCTTGTGGTCCGCCGTGTGCGCGGCGACTGTCTCCACGCCCTTCCGGTAGATATTCTTGATCGTCTCCTCCCAGTCCCGGTTGCCGTC
>JACPSX010000152.1 GCA_016193065.1 Candidatus Tectimicrobiota bacterium
ACCGCTCCCCGCAACCGCTAAAAACGTCTATGTCGCCACCCGCCGCCAGGCGGCTCCGGCGGCACCCACCCATAGAAACGAAATACCCACAACCAGGGCCGCTACCAGCGCCCAGCGGCAGGCCTTTGAAAACTTCCGCCCGCCCATGACTGTCCTCCTTCCCCTCCGTAAGTTTCCTTCTCCCCCAATTCCCCATGCGCTCCATGGGACAAGCGGCGCGGCCGCGGGGGGGGCGCGGTCCGCCCGCCGCCTGTACCTCTAGGCAACCGCCCTCGGCGGAGGGAGCGGGATCGCCACCGGGATCCCCGGGGCCTTCAGCTTGGCGTCCACAAAGGCCTGGATCTTTTCGATGTGCGCCTCCGTCAAGTGGGCAAAGCGGCCCTGCAGTGTCAGGTACTCCCGCACCGGCTTGTACTGCCTGGGCCGGTGCTGGTACTTGATTTCCCCGTTGTCCCACTCATAGAGAACCCACATGCCGGTCTGAATCGCCATCCGGGCAATGTCCACAGTCTTTGATTCATCGAACGTCCACCCCTTGGGACACGGCGCGTGAATGTGCAGGAAAGCCGGTCCCTTCAGGTTGAGCCCTTTGCGAACCTTGTTGATGAGATCCGCCGGGTAGGCAATGGACGCCGTGGCGACATACTTCACCGCCGGGTGTCCGCCAATCACGAGTTGAGGCGGGTCCTTGGGGAACAGCTTCTTCCCCTCCGGGATCGCCGGCCCCGGCGGCGTGAACGTGGTGTTCCCGCCGTACGGGGTGGTCGGGGAAGTTTGAATCCCGGTGTTGGCGTAGGACTCGTTGTCGTAGCAAATGAACAGGGCGTCGTGCCCGCGGTACATCAGGCCCGACATGGCCTGCAGTCCTATATCCACCGAGCCGCCGTCGCCTCCCATCACAATCACGTTCGGCAGCTCACCTTCCCACTTCCCTTTCCGGATCAACACCTGGTAGGCCGCCTCGATCCCCGAAGCCACCGCCCCGCCGTTGGTGATCTGGGCGTGGATCCAGGGCACCGCGTACGGGGTGCACAGGTAGCTGGAGTTCGCCACGTACATGCACCCGGTGGGACCGACGAAGATCGTGTTGGGGCCGGCGGCCTTGGCTACCAGCTTGTATTGAAGGGCCGGGCCGCAGCCGGCGCAGGTCCGGTGTCCCGGAACGTAGTAGTTCTCTTTGGGGATGTACCGGACCCCCTTAATCCGCGGCAGATCCTGCGTCTTTACCGCAACTGCCATGATGTGCTCCTTTCATTTTTCGTCGTGAACCGAAACTTCCGGCCTGCGGTTCACGATTTACCAATCAAGCCGCCTCTTCGAATCCGACCCAGTAGACGCGCTTACTAACCTTCCCGGTTTTCGTTGCCTGGGCCAGGACCTCGGCCATCCAGTAAAACTCCTCCAGGCGGATGACCTCCCCGCCCATGCCCGCCATGAAGGAAGTCGTCAGGGGCCGGTGCGGCGCATCGTACAAGGCAGCCCGCACTTCATGGAGCAGGTTGCCGCCCCGCATGGCCCCGCCATAGGAAGTGCTGGTCTCCACCACGCCGACTGCCTTGAACTTGGACAGGACCTGAGCCACTTCTTCCGTCGGGAAGGGGCGCACGAAACGGAGCTTCACAAGGCCGATCTTGAGGCCCTTACTGCGCAAGTGCTCGATGGCATGCCGGGCCGTCAAACAGTGAGCTCCCTGAATGAAGAAAACGAGATCCGCGTCTTCGGTGCGAAACTCCTCCAGGAAGGGGAAGTAGTTCCGGCCGAAGATCCGGTTGTACTCGTCAATGATCTCCCGGATCACTTTGGGCACGTCCAAGAACGCCTGGGCCCGCTGCAGGTCCATGATGACTCCCTGATCAGGACGGATCTGCGGCCCGTGGGAGACGGGTTTCTTCGGATCCAAGACATGGGGAGGCCTGTATGGCGGCAGGAACTCGTCCACCTGAGACTGATCCGGCAGCTTCACCTTGCCTGGAATATGGGAAACAAAGTAGCCATCCTGGCAGACGAACTGCGGCAACATAATCCGCGGGTCCTCGCCCACCCGGTAGTTGATCAGGTGGTTATCGAAAGCTTCCTGGGGCGTCTCGGCCCAACCCATGAGCCAGCCCTGGTCCCGGCACGACATGGCATCGGTGTGTTCCGAACCAAAGTCGCCCGGCGGGTCCAGTGTGCGGTCGGCGATCATCATCTGCACCGGCAGGCGAGCGCCGGAGATCGGCGAATAGGTCTCGAAGGCGTACGTCACCCCTACGCCGGAGCTGCCGGTGAAAGTCCGGGCTCCTGCCGCCGAGGCGCCGTAGCAGACGGAAAGCTGGGCATGTTCGCCTTCTCCATGAATGAACTCGGCGTCCATCTCGCCGTTGGCAACCATCTTTGCCAGTTCCATCATCACTGCCGTGTAAGGGCGAATCGGATAGGAGCAGATGACGTCCACCCTGGCCATCTTCACCGCCTGGGCTGAAGCGGCGCATCCGCTCAATGTGATTTCTTTGGCCATCGGTCTTCCTCCTCAGAAAAGCTTTTCCAGGCGAACGACCCCGTCCTCGAAGTCCAGCTCGTGCGCCTTGCTCAGGGCTTCCGCGGTGCATTCGTTGACGCAGATCAGGCAGCCTTTGCAGTACTTCGAGTTCCACAGCACCGATTCTTCCGCATCGT
>JACPSX010000188.1:0-1551 GCA_016193065.1 Candidatus Tectimicrobiota bacterium
GCTGGGGCGCGGCCCCCGGGGCCGAACGGCGGCGCGCGGCCTACGCATTCCTCGTCTACACGGTGGTCGGGTCCCTTCCGATGTTCCTGGCGATACTGGCGCGCCTCGAATACGCGGGGACGGTTTTGGGCGAGTGGTCGGCCCCCTGGGGCCTCTTCCGTTGCCGCGTAGAGTCGCTCCTCTTCTTCGCCTTTCTCCTGGCCTTCGCCGTAAAACTCCCCGTCTGGCCCCTCCATGCCTGGCTTCCCGACGCCCACACGGAGGCACCCACGGCGGGCTCCGTGATTCTGGCCGGGGTCTTGCTGAAGATGGGCGGATACGGGTTCCTGCGCTTCAACCTGGCCATGTTTCCCGAGGCCTCGCGGTATTTCGTCCCCCTGATGGTCATCCTGGGGATCGTCGCCATCATTTACGGCGCCCTGGTCTGCCTGGCGCAAGGAGATATGAAGCGCCTGATTGCTTTCAGCTCCGTGAGCCACATGGGGTTTGTAATCCTGGGCATGTTCGTCTTGAACGAGCAGGGTCTGCTGGGAAGCCTCCTGTACATGATCAATCACGGACTTTCCACCGGAGCCCTCTTCCTCATCGTGGGCATCCTCTACGAGCGCCGGCACACCCGCATGATCGCCGACTTCGGGGGGCTCTCCAAGCAGCTTCCCGTTTTTGCCGTCTTCTTTGCCATCGCCATGCTGTCCTCCATCGGCCTGCCGGGCTTGAACGGCTTTATCGGCGAGTTTCTGGTGGTCGTGGGCGCCTTCAAGAGCAGCATGCTGTACGCCATCCTGGCCGTGAGCGGGATCATTCTGGGAGCCGCCTACATGCTCTGGCTTTTCCAGCGCACCATGTTCGGTACGCTGGACAAGGAAGAGAACCGCACCTTGAAGGACTGCAACGTGCGGGAAGTTTTCTATATGCTCCCGCTCGTCGTCTTTATGTTCTGGATCGGTCTTTACCCCAAACCGTTCCTGCAGGTGATGGAGCCTAGCGTCCGGCAACTGGCGGCCCGCTACCAGGTTGCGCCGGTCACCCCCGCGGCGGCTCTACAACCCCCCTCCGGCGGCGGCCCGGGTGTCGTGAAAGAAGCGCCGGCGGGTGAGCCGGTTGGAGAGCAACCTTCCACCCGGGAGGTAGGCCGGTAATGGAACTCCTCTTTCCGCCGCTTTCCGATCTCATGCTGATTGCTCCCGAGCTGGTGCTGACGATCGGTATTTGCCTGGTTCTTGTTGCGGACCTGTTTGTTCCCAAACCCCGCAAGAGTCTTCTGGGAGTTCTGAGTCTGATCGTAGTTCTGGCCACGCTGCTGGCGAGCTTCCCTCTGCTGCGGACCCGGGGGGAGGCCTTTGCAGGAATGATGCTCCTGGACGGCTACGCCATGTTCTTCAAGGTGGTCTTCCTGCTGGTCACGGGCCTCACGATCCTTATCTCTTTGCGTTACATCGCCGTCGAGGACATCAACCTGGGCGAATACTACGGGCTCCTGCTGTTCGCCACTCTGGGAATGATGATCATGGCAGCCGGGGGGGACTTGATCTCCATCTACCTGGGCCTGGA
>JACPSX010000188.1:1565-2730 GCA_016193065.1 Candidatus Tectimicrobiota bacterium
CCTGGGCCTGGAGCTCTTGTCCATTTCCTGTTACGTTCTGTGCGGGTTCATCAAACGGGATCCCAAGTGCGTGGAGGCTTCCCTGAAATTCTTCCTGGCCGGCGCTTTCACCTCCGGGGTGCTTCTATACGGCATGGCCCTTCTCTACGGTCTCACGGGGTCGACCAACTTGGGGGAAATCTCCCGGTATCTGAGCAGCCAGGACCTGTCCGGCAGTCCGGTCCTCATGCTGGCAATGGTGATGCTGGTGGCGGGTTTCGGCTTCAAGATTGCGGCCGTCCCGTTCCACATGTGGGTCCCGGATGTCTATGAGGGGGCTCCCACTTCGGTGACCGCCTTTCTGTCCACGGGCTCCAAGGCAGCCGGCTTTGCGGCGGTCCTGCGGGTCTTCTTCTCGGGGCTGGAGGTCCTCAAACCACAATGGATCGTTCTCCTATGGGTCTTGTCCGCGCTGACCATGATCCTGGGCAACGTAGTGGCCGTGGCGCAGAGCAATATCAAGAGGATGCTGGCCTATTCCAGCGTGGCTCACGCGGGGTATGTGCTCATGGGTTTTGCGGTGGGCAACGAGCGCGGGCTTTCGGCGGTCCTCTTCTATACGCTGGTGTACGTTTTCATGACCCTGGGAGCCTTCAGTATGGTGATCCTCATTTGCCGGCGGGGCCACCGGGGGGATCAGATCGAGGACTTCAAGGGCATGGCCCGCTCGAACCCCGTTGCCGCGTTCGTTTTCGTCCTCTTTCTCCTGTCCCTGGGAGGGATCCCCCCCACCGCCGGATTTGTCGGGAAGCTCTATCTGTTTGCGGCGGCCATCGAGGAGAAATTTTACTGGCTCGCCCTCATCGGAGTGGTCACCAGCGCCATCTCCATTTACTACTACTTCAAGGTGGCCATGGTGATGTACATGCAGGGAGAAGGAGGCGCGCGCGAGATCTCGCTTTCTCCCGCGCTCTTGTCCGCGCTGGGGATCATGGTTCTGGGAACGCTGCTGGTCGGCATCTACCCGGGGCCGTTTCTGGAAGTCGCCCGCTCCTCCGTCTTCCCCCTGATCGGATTCTAGGAAGAGACCACGGTGCCCACACCCAGGATGGGTACCCGGCTCACGAAGCGCTTGCGACGTGAATTGTGTGGGCCGGATTGAGAGTTCTCTTCCTCGCAACCGCTT